>JAACFE010000075.1 GCA_009937525.1 Gammaproteobacteria bacterium | reverse complement strand
CGGTGCTGCGATGGCGAGCGCCAGGCTCGCCGCGAGACTCATCAACAGATTTTTTGTCACCTTATCTCTCCTGCCGGCTGCCCGGGATCACTCGCGCAACAATGCGCGCACCTGGTCGAGGTATTTCTGCTCGTAACCCGGCTTGTAGCCCTGATGAACGTGGCGGATGTTGCCCTCACGATCCACGATGACCGTGACCGGCATGGCATCCACCTGGTAAAGGCGGCTGACCTCCTTGGTCGCATCGAACAGCACGGGGAAACTCACGCCGAGTTCGTTGATCATGTCCATGGCACGACTCGAATCGTCGTCGATATTGACCCCGAGCAGGTTGAAGCCGACGCGCTGGTAACGTGAATACAGCTCATCGAGCAACGGCATTTCCTGCCTGCAGGGACCGCACCATGTGGCCCAGAAATTGATCATGACGACGTCGCCGCGGTACTCCGAAAGCCGCAGATTCTGGCCGGTCGAACTCTTCAGCGCGAAATCGGGTGCCGGCTGCCCCGCCAGGCCGGACGAGGCGAGGCTGCTGGCCGCAAATACGCTGAATACGAGACCTGCTAGCAAATTTCTGATCTTCATGGTGTCTTTCCTTGTGTTACCCGCGAGTTCCATCCATGTTCCGTACAGGCATGCAGGACCACCTGCCCGCGCCGACGCGGCGCGTGCCACATATCGATCTGGAATGGTGACAGTCAGGCCCCCGGAGGGCCGTGATTATCGTCACAAATGCCTCGAATGCTCTCGACATAATCGCCGCCGTCCCGGCGGCGGCAAATGAGCAATTCGAGCCCGGATCGACGAATGGCGCCGTCTTGCTGCGGGCACACCGTGAGCGTAAGCGGAAATAATTACGTCAAGTCGATGCCCGTGCCCGCCGTTTCAGGCGCGCCGCCGCACCGTCTACGGCGCCGTATCCGGAGTCCTGGCAAGGTCTCTGTACGGATACCCAATGATAGGCGTATCAAGCTGAATTTAAAGTGAAAATTCGTCGCCTTTCGGCGACATTTCGGGTGTTTTTTTGCGACAGTCTGCGGCCAGCCGGGTCAGCAGGTCCCCGGAGCTGGTGTTATCGACGGCGAGTCCTCCTCCGCCGAAGCGGGGTCCTCCAGCCCGCTCGAGTAAAAGATCTGTCCCTCCGCATCGATCACGATTGCTTCGTAATCCGGCAGGCAGCCGATGAGTTTCAGGCCCTCGTCCACGCCCATTACGAATACGGATGTCGACAATGCATCCGTCATTACCGCATCGGGCCCGAATACCGTTGCACTGTGAACGCCTTCGACGGGCCGGCCCGAACTCGGCTTGATGATGTGGTGATAACGGATTCCGTCTTCATCGAAATAACGTTCGTAGTCGCCGGATGTCGATATCGCCTCGTCTTCCAGGGGTACCGATATCGCCACCTCGCCGTCCTTGCGGGGATTACGAATACCGATCATCCACGGCCGGCCACGGCGGTCTCCGAGGAGACGCGAATCGCCACCCGCGGTAACCACGCCGTTCGCGACGCCGTGCTGCCGCAATATGTCGACCCCCCGCTCGACGACGTAGCCTTTCGCTATGCCGCCGAGATTGATGCGCACACCCTGCCGCTCGAAACTCACGGTACCCTTTCCCTGGTCGAGCGCCACGTAGCGGAAATTGATGTGCTGCCGCTCGGCCTCCGTGGTGGCATCGTCGGGACGCCGACGTTCATGGAAATCGTAATGCTGGCCAACGCTGTCGTAGGTGATGTCAAAGGCGCCGTGCGTCAGCACCGATATATCCAGAGAGCGGCGGATCAGCCGAAACAGCTCCTCACCGGCAACCACAGGCTCGTCGGCGGCGCGCCGGTTGATGTCCGAGATACGGCTGGTCTCGACGTAGGTACTCATCAGCGCATTGATGCGGTCGACCTCGGCGAATACGTCCTCGATGATGACCTTCCCCCGCGCCTCATCCTCCAGCCAGAAGTAGACGCTGACTTCCGTGCCCATCTTCGCCCGAACGTCGGTGTGCCATTCGGCCCGGATAGCGTCCGCGAACAGGAATAGCGCGAGTATTCCTAGGCTTGCGCGCACACACGCATTAGACTTGTGACCAGGGTTCTTCAAATAGGAGCGGGACAGTGACTTCATTCCTGGTATTCCTCGCGATCATTGCCGCGATAGTGTTCTGGGCGATCAGCATCTACAACCGACTGGTTAACGAACGCAACCGCGTCCGCAATGCGTTTGCACAGATCGACGTTCAGCTCACGCGCCGGTATGACCTGATCCCGAATCTCGTCGAAGCCGTCAAGGGCTATATGAAGCATGAAAGAGAAACCCTGGAAGCCGTCATCAACGCCCGCAACGCTGCCCAGCAAAGCCTTCAGGCCGCCAAGGCGGACCCTGCAAACGCGAAAGCAATCAAGGAACTCGGCGCCTCCGAGGGCGCACTGGGCGCAGTGCTCGGCCGCCTGTTCGCATTATCGGAAGCTTATCCTGACCTGAAGGCGAATGAAAACATGATGCAGTTCCAGGAAGAGCTGGCCAGCACCGAGAACAAGGTGGCATTCGCGCGCCAGGCGTTCAACGACTCGGTACTCGGTTACAACAACACCGCCGAGAACTTCCCGAACAACATCATTGCCGGGATGTTCCGCTTCGAACTCGCGAGCTTCCTCGAAATAGAATCCGACGAGAAACGCGACGTGCCGGACGTTTCTTTTACCTGAAATTCCCCGTCGGGCATTGAATTTCTTCGACGCGCAGGATCGGGCACGCAGGGCCACGCGCTGGCTTGTCGTTGTCTACTTCATCGCTACCGCGTTTATCGTGATCGGCGTAACCCTGGTCGTCGGATTCGCGCTTTTCAGCACGTCGATGGACGGGTACCGTTATTCGCCGGGCGAAATGCTGGTGGCCAATCCCGGGCCGTTGCTCGTGACGGCAGCATTGACGTCGCTGTTCATCATCGGCGCAAGTCTCTACAAGACGACGGTCCTCTCGTCGGGCGGAGGCCGGGTGGCCCGGCAGATGGGGGGAACCCTGGTTCCCGCGGACGTATCGGACCCGAGGAGGCGGCGACTGCGCAATGTCGTCGAGGAGATGGCAATCGCATCGGGCGTCCCGGTCCCGGAAATCTATGTGCTCGAGCAGGAGAGCAGCATCAATGCCTTCGCGGCCGGCTACACGCCCGGCGATGCCGCGATCGCGGTCACCCGGGGGACCCTGGAACTCCTGGAACGCGATGAGCTGCAGGGCGTCATCGCACATGAGTTCAGCCACATCCTGAACGGAGACATGCGCCTGAACATCCGCATGATGGGCGTACTGTTCGGCATCCTCATACTGGGACTGATGGGCCGCATGATCTTGCGCGGAGGCTATCACAGCCGCCTGTTATCGAGCCGCCGCGGCAAAGGCGCGCCGGTCGCGTTGCTCATCGGTGTGGGCGTGGCGGTCCTCGGCTGGATCGGCGTGTTCTTTGCCCGTCTGATCAAGGCAGGGGTATCGCGGCAGCGAGAATATCTCGCCGATGCGTCGGCCGTGCAGTTCACACGGCAAACCGACGGCATCGCCAACGCACTCAAGAAAATCGGCGGCTACAAGGAGGCGTCGTATCTGCGGGCGGCCGACCCCGAGGAGATCAGCCACATGCTGTTCGGCAGTGGTGCACGGTTCACCGGGTTGTTTGCAACCCACCCGCCGCTGCCCGACCGGATCCGCGCCATCGATCCTTCGTTCCGCGAGTCGGACTACCCGACCGTTGCCCCGGTGCCCGTGAGCGACAGTATGGCCGGCGACGCGACGAGCGCGATGGCCTCGGCGGCGGCCCCGGCGCACGCCGTGCCGGCTGCGGACCTGCCGGATTCCGTCGCGGAGTCCGCGGGCAACCCGGACGCGCAGGATGTCGCCTACGCTCGGCAGCTCAGGCAATCGATACCTGAGTCGCTCTACGATGCCGCGCATTCGGCCGAGCTCGCCTACCTGCTCGTTATCGCGTTGATTATCGACAGGGGACACGGGCACCGTGACCGGCAGCTACAGCTGGCAGGCGACCGGCTGGGAACGGAGCGTGCACGAATCGTCCAGCGCCTGCACGAGGAGGTGCGCGCGATGCACGCCGACTATCGCCTGCCGCTGCTCGAGATCACGTTTCCGGCGCTCAAGCTGCGGCCGCCCGCGCAGCTCGAGTACCTGGTCGAGCTGGCAGGCCGGCTGATCGACGTCGACGGCCAGGTCGATCTCTACGAGTACTGCTTCTACCGCGTGTTGCGGACCAGCGTGGGCCAGGCCGTGAATCCCGCACAGTCTTCGGGTCCGCGGCGCAGGGCACGGCGCGAGCTCCGCCAGGCCGCGATCGACCTGCTCACGGTGGTCGCCGATTACGGGCACGAGGATAAGGGCAGCAGAGAAAAAGCATTCGACGCCGGCAAGGCCTATTTCGGCAAATGGGCCCGGGATCACACATTCGAGTCGAAAGAGCGGTACACCCTGCGCGCGCTCGAGCGCAGCCTGGACCTTCTCAATGCGCTCAACGGCAAGGGCCGTCAGCTGATCCTAAAAGCCGTGACCGCCGTTGTGGTTCACGACAACCGCGTTACGGCCGCCGAAACCGGGCTGATACGAACGGTTTGCGCGTCGCTGGACGTTCCGCTGCCACCGCTGGTCGCGGCCCTGCGCAACAAGAGTGAGTAAAGGCCTGAATTGACGTATCATCGAGGGCTTGAGCGATTTGGGCACTCAAGGGAACGGGCGCTGGCGTGCCTTTTCCAACAGGGGAAGAAATCATGCGTAGTAGACAACTTCAGGCATGCCTGGCGGTCGTGGTATTGCTGTTCGCGTTACCGGCGACAGCCGCCAGCAGGGAGGATCAGCGTGTCGCCGATTCGGCTGACGTGCTGGACCAGTTCCTTCGTATACCGGAGCAGAGCATTCCGTCGGCATTACTCTCGCGGGCCTACGCGGTTGCTGTCGTACCGAGCGTCGTGCGGATCGGGTTCGGGCTCGGCGCGCGGCGCGGCAAGGGCATCCTCGTCGTGCGGCAGGATGACGGTTCGTGGAGCAACCCGGCATTCATTACGCTCACCGGTGGCAGCTTCGGATTCCAGGCCGGCGTGCAGAGAACGGATGTCGTCCTCGTATTCAAGACCCGTCGCGGCGTGGACAACATCACCGACGGCAAGCTGACGCTGGGGGCCGACGCCTCCGTGGCAGCCGGCCCGGTAGGCCGCAGCGTAGAGGGCGCGACGGACATCCGCTTCCAGGCCGAAATCGTCTCTTACTCCCGGGCACGCGGGATCTTTGCGGGCGTGTCCTTCGCCGGGTCCGGAGTCACCATGGATCGCAAGGCCAACGCGGCCTTCTACAGCTCGCCGAGCATGACGCCGGAGAAGATATTTGCCAGCTCGCCGAACATCGCGCCTGACGTCGCGAACCGCTTCGTCCAGGTTCTGACCGCACAGACGACTCGCCTCGCGCGGGCTCCGGGCATGGGGGCCGCGCCGCCACCGGCGCGTTCCACCAGCGAGTCGGAGTCCAGTGTGCAGACATTCGGGATGCCGGGTCCGGGGGAATCGGACGATTCAATCGACTCCGACGAGTCTTACCTCGATCCGAGCTACTGAGCGGGGCGCGTTATTCTTCGTTGCGACGTTTTAGTTCCTCGCGGATCTCGTCGAGATCGCGGCTGGGCTCGGGCTCGGCGACGGCGATAGGTGCATTGCTCGCGTCGGATTCCGGCGCACTCAGCGGCGCGCTGTAGCCGCCATCTGCTGCATCCGCGCTCTCTTCGGCGGGCTCCGGAATGACGGCGATGGGCACGTTACCGGTGTCCGCTTCCTCGGCCGGCTGGCTGTCGTCGGGCGGCAGCTGACCGAATTGAGCGAGGTAAGCCGCCTCCTCGCGGCGTTTCTGCGCTTCCGCGGCGCGGCGCCGGGCTTCGGCGGCCGCTTCCTGCGCGCGTCGCAGCGCCTGCCGCTTGCGCTCGGACTGCGCCTCGAATTCGGCGCGACGCTCGGCCTCCTCTCTCGCAGCGACGATCTTGTTCGCCTCCCGGGCGTTGACACACTCCGCCTCGTAGCGCGTCTCGGACCGATTGCGGGAGCAACGCACCAGCACCGCCTCGAGCACCAGCGGATTGTCCAGGAATTCCTGGGCGGACCTGGGCGGTGGCGGCTCGGCACAGCCCGCAATGATGGCAATGCCGGCAGTCAGGATGGTCACTCGCAGTGTCATGTCGAAAACCGGATAAATTGGCTATTTGGTATAGATTTCAGCAGAGTACAGCCGCGATCATAGCACCGCTGTCAACGCCGATGAGCGGTGCGAGTTCGCAGTTTTCGCCGATGCTATAGTGACGCCCGTCACTGCAGCGGGAAGCACCTAACGTGTCAGATCAGAGCCAGTTCCGGTTACTCGGTCAACGCCGTTTCGCCCCGTTTTTTGTCACGCAGTTCCTTGGCGCTCTCAACGACAACATATTCCGCAATGGCCTGGTGATCCTGGTTACGTTCCAGGGCGTGCTCGTGGCCGGGATGAACCACAGCGAGCTGGCCAACATCGCAGGGGCTCTTTTCATCCTGCCGTTCTTCCTGTTTTCGGCCACTTCGGGGCAGCTGGCCGACAAGTTCGAGAAGTCGATGCTCATGCGTCGCATCAAGCTGCTCGAGATCTCCCTGATGATCATCGCGGCAATCGCGTTCACGTCCGGAAGCTACATCGTGCTGCTGTTCGTCCTGTTTCTGATGGGTTGCCAGTCCACCCTGTTCGGCCCGGTGAAGTACGCCTACCTTCCGCAACAGCTCGACACCCACGAACTTATCGGCGGCAACGCGCTGGTCGAAGCGGGAACCTATATCGCTATCATCCTGGGGCTCATCGTGGGCGGCGCCACGGTCGCTGTCAGTCCGAACTCGCAGGCGCTGCTCGGCGGGTGCCTGGTTACCGTTGCTGTCGCCGGTTACCTGGCAAGCCGGCAGATACCGAAGACGCAAGCCGTCGATCCGGATCTGGTGATCAACTGGAACGCCTGGACCGAGACCTGGCGGATAGTCGGCTTCGCCCGCGAAAAGCGCGACGTATTTCTATCGATACTCGGCATTTCGTGGTTCTGGTTCTTCGGCTCGGCCATGACTTTGCAGTTGCCGGCCTACACCCTGGTCATATTGAATGGCAATGAATCGATAACGACGGTCTTGCTGGTCGCTTTCGCGATCGGTGTAGGCCTGGGTTCTCTGTTGTGTGAACGCATGTCGGGCCACCGTATCGAACTGGGGCTGGTTCCATTCGGCTCGATAGGGCTCAGCCTGTTCGCCGTAGACCTGTATTTTGCGCAGCCGATCGCCGCCGTCACCACGGTTACGAGCATCGGCGAGTTCGTAAGCCGGCCCGGCAGCCTGCGGATTCTTGTCGATGTCATGTTGCTCGGCGCATTCGGCGGTTTCTACAGCGTGCCCCTCTACGCGCTCATACAGCAGCGCTCGGAGCGCAAGCACCTTTCCCGGATCATCGCCGCAAACAACATCATCAACGCCATATTCATGGTCGTTGCATCGCTACTCTCGATTGCGGTGCTGGGGGCGGGGTTCTCCATTCCCGAGTTGTTCATCGTACTCGCGCTGTTGAACGCCTTCGTGGCCATCTATATCTACACGCTGTTGCCTGAATTTCTGATGCGCTTCCTTGCGTGGATCGTCGTCAATACGATTTACCGCGTGCGCCCCAGCGGCGCCGCGAACATCCCGGAAACAGGGCCTGCAGTCGTTGTGTGTAATCACGTCAGCTACATGGACCCGATACTGCTGCTGGCTTCGGTACGCCGCCCGATGCGCTTTGTCATGTACTACAAGATTTTCCAGTTGCCGCTGCTGCGTTTCCTGTTTCAACACGCCAAGGCCATCCCTATCGCTTCCGCAAAAGAAGACGAACAGCTGATGAACGAAGCCTTCGAGAAAGTGGACGCGGAACTGGCGGCCGGGAACATCGTGTGCATATTCCCCGAGGGCGGGATCACCAACGACGGAGAGATTCAGCGATTCCGGCCGGGCATCGAGAAAGTCATCGCCCGGCGTCCGGTACCGGTCGTGCCCGTCGCCCTGCAGAATCTCTGGGGCAGCTGGTTCAGCCGCAGCAAGCGCGGCGGCATTCGCAAGATCCCTGGACGCCTGTTTGCCCGGGTCCCGGTCGTGGTCGGAGAACCCGTATCGCCCGCGGACGTCACCGCGGCCAATCTCGAAGTCCTCGTACGCACGCTGCGCGGTGACCGGCGCTAGGGTCTGTTGCCGCTACCCGTTTCCCCGCTGCCAGCTGCCGCCGTAGCGGCCGTCCCCCAGCGAGCTTCTGTCAGCATCCCGAGACGTTCACGCCACTCCCGGATCAGGTCATCCCGGTTGCCGAATAGCCCGGGCGTCTCGCTCGAATCGAACCGCAGGCGTGCCACCGCAACGGAGCCGGCACGTATCACCGGCAGGTGGATCTCGTTGCCCGCGGATGTCGTCGTGCTCACGACGATGCTCGCGCCATTCACGGGCCTGCGGCCGAAGATGGCGTCCAGCCAGATGAGCCCGTCCGCCGATGAACTCACGCGATGTATCCAGCGCGCCGTCCGAAAATAGACACGCGACCCCACCGGGTTGAAGGCCACGTCTTCCACGCTATCCGGCAGGCTGACGGACAGTGAGCCAATGCGGCCCTCCTCGAGATCGAACTGCTGAGCCAGGTTGTCCTGATCCACGAACACCAGGTGGCGGCCGCCGGGAGAGGCTCGCAACCACCTGATCGCACTCAGTCCCTGCCAACGTTGCTGCAGACCCCAGGCACCCGACTGATCCCGCGACACGACACTCAATGCACCGCTGCTGCCGCCGAGATAGAGATTACCGTCGTCCGCAAACGCGACGCCGGCATGTGGCTCGCCGAGCGGAAATTCGACCACGATGTCGCCGGTCCCCGTTTCGATCAGTGCCATCCGGGTCGCATTCACGACCGCGAGCATCGATGAATCCGGCGAGAACTCCAGCGCCGTGACCGCCCCTCCCGGCATGTCCGTCATGAACGGCAACGGCCTGCCGTCGCCGAGATCCCAGACACGCACGGTGTCGTCTGTCGCCGCGCTTGCGGCGAGCCGGCCGTCGGGACTGACCCGCAGAAGCCGTACAGCCGAGTCGTGCCCCACGAAACTCACCTCTTCGACTGCAGCGGCGAGCGACTCCGCGGAAACGGCTGCGGGCAGAATGTGAACATGGCCGCCGCCGTCGCCGATCACGAGGCTGCCGGCATTCGGTGTAGCCTCGACAACCGCTTGTCCTGCGGCGGACCAGACACGGTGGCTGGACGCCGCACTCGCTGTCACTACCGGCGCGACGTCGCCCGGCACCCGCCAGAAACGCGCGGCGTTCTCCGGTCCGCCGGTCAACAGCACGCGCTCGTCGGCGCTGAAAGCCAGCAAGTGGCCTGTCTCACCGGAACCGCCCGCGCTGATGACCGGACCGACCTGCCGCCCGTCTTCCGTACCGTATACCTGGTAGCCGCTTCGCGGCCGTCCCGCCACTACGATGGAGCCGGATGACGAGAATGCCAGCCGCCAGTGCCCTTTGCCGCGCTCGTCGAGCATCGGCGACCCGGGCTGGTCCACGCGCCAGAGCGAGGCACCGGATTCGCCAAAGATCACGCCGAGGACTTTACCTCCGGGATCCAGACTGATGGCACTCGGCTGCAACGGCAGATCGACCTGTGCAAGCATCTCGCCGCTCTGGAAATCCCAGACCCGAACAGCCCGATCGAAATCGGCAACCGCTATGCGACTACCGGTGGAATCCAGCGCAACCAGGGCGGGCGAACCGGCGATGTCGAGGCGGCCCTGCTCTTCACCCGCGTCCAGTGACCAGAGTTCCAGCCGCGTATCGGCATCGCTGCGGCTTTCGGCAAACAGGTGCAGGCCGTCGCCGGTGAGTCGCGAGTTCGGGCTCGCCCCGCCGACTTTCATCGACCGGACGCGGTCCCCCGTCGCCGTATCCCAAACATTCACCGTCTCCACGGTGGCCGTCACCAGGCGGCGCGCGCCATTATCGAGCCCGATGATCTCTTCATTCTGACTGACCGCGAGGGCGCGAATCGGCTTGGCGAACGCCAGGTCCCACACGCGCGCACTGTCGCTCCACAGTGCGCGGGCGACCGCGTACCTTCCGCCGGGACCGATCCAGATGCTGTCAGTGTCCCGCTCGGTCGGATCGGGGATGTGCAGGCCGCGTTGAAAATCCTCGACCAGCGTCTGCGAATTCAAGGTGAGGTTCCAACCGACGAGGTGGCCCGCGACACCGAGTTCCTCGTCCCGGACCGAGAGACTCCAGGTGCCTTTCATCGGCTCGCCGACCAGGTCCTGCAGCTGGCTCGCGGCTACCCGGATCTCCTCGTTGCTCGAGGCACGATCCATGCCGGTCTCTATCTCCACGGCACGTCCGGACGGCGCGATGATCTTGATGCGCAGATCCGACAGGCGCGGATGACTGATGCTGAGTGACAGGCCCAGCCGGCTGACCCTGCTCTCGCGATCGACGACGACGCGGCGCACGAGTGGCGAAACCTCGAGCGCGGTAATCGTCCATTCCCCGGACGGCTGCAGCCCCTGCGGTGTCAGCGACCACTGCCGGACCCTCGACCCCCGGGTCGTCGTCAACAACTTGGTCCCCGGGTCGAAGATCACCCCGGCGGCTTCCTCCGCGGGCAGGCTCGAGATCAACAGCGGGTAATCCTCACCTACCAGCATCGCCGCCCGGTGGCGCCGTTGCGGCGTGGACAGGACCAGTGACTCGAGCGCCGCGAGCAACGCGGCATCCCGCTGTTCGCTGCGCATTGCCGCCCGCGCCCGCCTGTCCCAGAACGCCGCCCGGATTTCATCCGGCAGGCGACCCGCCTGTGGCAGCTCTGCGGCTAATGCCGCGAGGGCCTCGACGAGATCGACGTCAGCCGCCTGTGCGGCGCGGGACTGGAGAAAACTGCGGTACAGGTTGTCTGCAGTGCCGCTATGGCCGGGAAACGAACGCAGGTTGCGCCACGCTGTCTCGGCCGATTCGAGTTCGACGGATTGCGACGTCAGCGTTCCGACATAGGCCAGCGGCAGCCATTGCGTATAGACGAGAGGTATCGCAACTACCAGGAAGATGGCCGCCAGCGCCATGAGCGGGGCCTTGAGCCTTGTCGGCAGGTTCTCGTTGGCCCAGCGCGCGGTGAAGACAGCCTTGTAAACCCGGTTACGGATCCGCAATTCGCCCTCCGCGTCCACGCTGAGCAGACCGATCGCGATGAGACGCCGCTGCAGTGGCGAACCCATGTCCGTGGCGACGGGGACGCCCTTGCGCAGCCGGCCATAAAGATTCAGCAGCGCTTCGCCGCGTTTCCGGTCCTGCACTACCTCGCGGTGTATGTGGCTGAGGTGTGGCTCGGTGCGCAGCGCCGCACGCCCCGTGAATTGCTGTGCGACGACGCGATCGACGTGTTCGTCGACCTCATCGTCGACCTGCTCGCGAGATATTGCACGTGCGAGCTTCTGCGTCAGGTACGGCTGGCCGTTCGTCCAGTAATAGATGCGGTCGAGCGCCTGCCGGGCCTGCTCCACCGACATGTTCAGTTCGGTCGCGAAAAGCTCGAGATCGTCTCGCGAGAAGTCGTCGAGCGGCACCGACTGGCTCACGTTGAACGGCGACAACTCGGGCTCGTCGATCAGGGTCACCGGATCGCACTCGCCCAGCAACACGAAAGTGAGGCGCGCAAACTCCGGCTCCGTCGCCCGTCCGTTATGTGCGGCGCGGATGCTCGCCAACAGTTCCGTGCCGATGGAATTCTCGCCGACGCGCTGCACCTCGTCGACGAAGATCACGATCCGCTCCTGGATGAAGTGCAACACGATCTCGTTGAAGAACTCGAGCAGCCGCTGACAGTTGCCCAACACGGATTTGTCCTGCCACCAGGACTGCAGGTCGTAACGGATTCGCAATTGCCGCAGGATTCGATAGGCCACGCTGTAATACCAGCGGCCCGCATCCGTGCCCGCATCACGCTCACCGATCTGGCCGAGGTCGAGTACCGCGACGCTGAATCCCTTGGCTTCGAGACGCGCAGCGGTCGCCGCAATCAGGCTGGACTTGCCACTTCGGCACGGTGCGATTACGTGAGCGTAACGACCCCCGAGAACCGTATCGTAGAGCAGGTCGTCAGCCTGGCGGCGCACGTAACCGGCGCGCACGGCGTGCAGCGGCTGGCCTACGCTGAAGAATTCGCCAGTCGAGTCGCCGCGCGATCGTGCCTTGCGGGGTCTGTGTCCGTCGGACTTGCTGCTCACTGTCGATCCCGATTTTCCGTCCTGGGGTATTCTCTGCGATTCTGTTCCCGGCCCACAAGCATGATGCTCGACTCGCAGCTGCTAAAAAAGGACCTGTTCGGCGAAGTCCGGCTCGAATCCGACGAGAGCGGCTGCCGAATCGTGCGCGATGCGGCAGCCGCCGCCGTGCCGCTCCGCTGGCTTGCGAACGGCCTCATGCGCCGCGAGGCACGGGCACTCGAGGCCCTGGACGGCCTCGACGGCGTGCCGAAGCTCATCCGCGTGGACCGGAACCGGCTGGAACGGGAATACCTGGAGGGCAAGCCGATGCACCGCGCAAAGCCCACGGATCCCGATTATTTCAGGCGCGCAATGCGGCTTCTGCGCCGGCTGCACGCGCGCGGCGTCGTGCACAACGATCTCGCCAAGGAACCCAATATCCTGGTCGTCGGCGACGGTCAGCCGGCCTTCGTCGACTTCCAGCTGGCCTGGCATGCACCTGCGCGTGGACGGTTGTTTTGCATCCTGGCCTACGACGACCTGCGACACCTTCTCAAGCACAAGCGCAGCTACTGCGCGAGTGAACTGACACAACGGGAGCGACAGATCCTGGCGAGGCCGTCCCTGCCGTCGCGATTGTGGATGCGGGTCGTCAAGCCTCCTTACCTGTTCCTGACGCGCCGGGTGCTCGGCTGGGCCGATCGCGAGGGCGCGTCCGACCGCGGCGAACGCCGGTGACTCGCACAGCAGTTTCGGTATACTCGCGCCTTCCGTATCGCCCGGCGCCGCAGCAATGAGCTATTGCCACCTCCACAATCTCGTCGACCCCGCGAGTGCCGGAGCCGAGCGCCGGTTCGGCATTCGCGTTACCTTGCCGGCAACGGACACGTTCCGGACGGTGATTGGTGACGACTGGGAGCGCCTTCACTGGTTTGCGACCGAATCCGAGAGGGACAAGGCGTTCGACTCGATGGCGCGGCGCCACGGCTATTACCGCAAGACCGATGCGCCGGCACAGGTCCTCGAGAAGGTCTATCGCTGACGCGGCCGCTACGGCGGCGGCGCGCCTATAACCAGGTAGAAATTGCTGAGGCCGCCCTGGCCGAGCCCTGCTGCAAAGTACATCGGGCCGACGTAGCTGTCGATGCCCACGAACAGGCTGCCGTGCAACAACGCGGAATCGATCGACATATCGCTCCTGTCTTCCCAGACGTTGCCGGCTTCGAGCGAAGCGCCGAAGTAGATCGGCGCATCGAACAATCCGCCGGCCGAATCGCCGATGCGGCGGTAGTACAGCAACCGTGCGACGGCCGCGTGCGGGCCGCTGACAGCGCCGCGCTCGTAACCGGAAAGGCGCTGAAAACCGCCAAGCCGGAACAGGTCCTGAACCGCACCATCGAAGCTCAGCGTGGTCTGGAAATCAATACCGAAACCGACGGTCGACTTGCCACGCGAACGCACCGCTTGCACCGACATGTCGATGAGATCGTAACGATCGTCGCCGCCCAGTTGCGTGAGTGACCGCTTCCATTCGATATCGGCGCGCAGGCCGTTGGCCGGAAACCACGGCTTGTCGAGGGTATCGAACCGCAGGAGGGCACGGACACCGCCGGTTTCGAAGTCCGGGTTCGGTATGGCCGGATCACCGATCGTGACCCGCGACTCGCCGCCACCGCGGAATGCGCCCAGCCGGAACTCACCGGAATTGCCGATCTCGGAGCCGACGTCGATACCGCCCGTCAGCTCGGTGATGCGCAATCGTGCGACAATGTCGCGGTCGGTGAACACATTGAAATTCGACTGATCGAAATCGATGTAGGGTGCGGCGAAGAGGCGGGAATCCGAGCGCAGCGGCTGGTAGAACTCCGTCAATAACCGCGGCTCGGTGCCGAGGCGCAGGTCCACGCGCCACTCCCCGCCATAGCGATTGACGGCAGGTCGGGTCAGGCGCGTCCGGAGATCGAAATTCGTCGCGCCCTCGAAGTCATCCTCGAGCGTGAAACCGAAGTTCAGGAAACTCGGACCCCAGGTCCTGGCGCGCGCATCGAAGACGACGCCGGTCTGGCCGTCCTCTTCCACGAGCCGGTAGCTGACTTTCTCGAATACATCCAGTGCATGCAGTTGAGCGGCGTCTGCCGAGAGAACCGATGCATCGATGGGGTCCCCTGCAGCCACCCCCAACCGGGATTCGAGCACCTGCGCGGACAGCCTACTGTCCTGTTCCACGCGTACGAACGCGAGGGGCCCGTCCGGCAACTCGCGCTGCTCATGCTGACGCTGCCACGCGGCAAAGTCCACCTCGTTCATGGCCAGCTTCGCGAGCAGCGGTTCCTGTTCCCGCGCCGCCCTGGCGCCCGGCTCGATCGCCTCCAGAATCTCGCCGAAATTCGCCGACCCGAAGGTGCCGAGCTTCGGCCTGATCAGCACGTCTCCCGCGCCGAGCTTCTCGATCTGCCGCAATGTTTCCTTGCGGATGAGAATGGTCAGCATCTGCTCCGAAACCGTGATTGCCGACTGCAGCTCTTCGAGCGTGTACAGGGGGAACTCCACATCCACGGCGATGACGACGTCGACAC
>JAACFE010000074.1 GCA_009937525.1 Gammaproteobacteria bacterium | reverse complement strand
CCGCTTACATTGTTCGTCGATGACGCCAGGGTGCTGCACCCGATGCTCGTTGCGACCAACGAAGGCCTCCTCGCGGAGCCGGTTGCCGAAGAGGTTGTACGCGTTGCGGAGCGATTCCTGGACCACGTAGAGCCACAGTATCTTGACGTCGAGCGCCTGTATCGCATCAAGTACGGCATCAACTTCCATCTGGATGGCGTGTGGGGACCCTACAACTGGCAGTCTACCGTCGGGCTTGTTCTGGTCGAAATGTTCAAGATCACGCGGCAGGAGCACTTGCGAGAGCGGGCTGACCACCTGGCTCGCAAGTTCCGCTCCGAGTGGATAGAAAACCCGGACGGCAGCATCGTGTGGAGCTACTGGCCGAGCGAATTCTGGTCCGGATGGACGACATCGGACGGGATCAGTTTAAATACGCCATCGAGAGACGCTCGGACAGATTCATATTTCGAGGACTTGAGCCACGCCGGTTTAAATCTGAAATTCGTCATCGAACACCAGGCCCAATTCGGGCCCACGGTGTTCACGGACTCTGATTTGGCCGGCATACAGACAACGGTCCCCAATTTCACGTTCGGCAGCAGTTTTTCGCGCTTTATGAGCGGCAATACCGAGTTCCTCCCGGCGCTGTATCGAAACCTGCCTCTCTACGGCTGGTCCCAGCTCGATTCACCGGTGTTGTCCCCCTACTACGCCTCTTTCATTCCCGGAGCTCGCCCGGCGATCATCCTGTCTATGACGAACAGGCTCCGACAGCCAGACGAAAATGCCTCCCTCAACATAAGCTCCTTTAGCTACGGCCCTGACCAAGTCCTCAGAGCAGTGGAGACGAAGGACTACTCGATGTCGCAGCTGCCGGAATATTTCGGGCTCCAATAGCCAGAGCAACAGAAGCAGCGGCAGTGCAAGCAATTCCAGTGCGCAGACTGTTGGCCCCACGGAGCCACGCCGCGCTGACACTCTCGCCTGTGCTCAGGACCCGGCGGACAGCCCGAGATCCGACAGAACCGCCTCGAGGGCGGCGTCACGGCCCGCCACGTAATCCTCGTAACGCAACGGGGCGTCAATGTCGGGCTCGAGGGATTCGACGCCGGGATTTCGGAAGTAGGGCGACATCCAGAAGCAATCGATCCAGTCCCAGCACCCGTCCCTGATGTCTTCCCAGGTACTCCAGACGCGCAGCACGATCCCCGAGTTCGGGAGCGTAAAAGCGGTGCCGCCGTTCGCGACGAAGCGCAGCCGGTCACCGACCTGGCTGCCAACGATCTTTACCCGGTCGCCACCGAATTCCTTGAATTGCGCGGCGGCCATGACGGCCGCTGAAAAAGTCTGGGCCGACGTAAGTACATAGATCGGGCCATCCTCCGCGACAAGCTCGGGCAGGGTTCGCGCGAAGCGACTTGTCGCGTCCGTCCCTCCGCCGTTGAATCGCAGATCGACCACCGCGAAGGCCGGTTCTCTATCCGAAAGATCGGAAGCTACCTGTTCCAGCCAGTCTACGAGCGAGCGCCCGTCGACATCTGCGTTGAAGTTGATACGCACATAACCGCCGTCTTGCTCTTTGAGATACTCGTAGAGATAGGGCTCCTCCGGTGCGGAGAGATAGAGCGGCGGCGCTTCGCCGGACATGAGGTGAACCCAGTTGTCCTCATCCTCCGGCGGAACACGATAATCGATGATCTCACGCCCGTAAGGTTGTCGTCGGTCTTCGCCGGGCGGGATCGCAGCCAGACGGCGTTCGAGCGTATCACCGCCCGGCAATACGAACGTCAGCGTCGCCGCATCGGGCGAGGCTGATATGCCTTCGGCATGCAGCAGCGCCGGGGACGTCAGGAACAGGTGCGAGAAGAATCGCCTGCGCTGATCGGGACCACCGAAGTACGTCAGGAATGCCTCGACAACCTCCGTCACAGGTCGCCCTTCCACCGCGATGATCTTTGCGCCCAGCAGGTCCGCATGCTCACGCGTCGCCTGGATGACGAACTGGCCGTCCATCAGCGGTCCCAAGCGAATGGGCAGGTGATTCACGCGGCGCGTTCGAGTGACTGGCGAGGCGTTCGAGTGCGCATTGTCAGCCTGGGCCACGGCACGTGCTACAGCAAGTTCGAAACGCGCCGGCGTCATTCCTTCCAGATCAGCCTGCACGGACGCTACGGCGTCGAGAAAGGCTGCCGCCCTGCTTGCGTCCTCGAGCGACTTCTCGTACTCGGCATAGCGCGCAAGATAGTCCAGATCCTGCCGATACGCCTCGGTCTGGTTAGCGGGCTCGCCGTAATCGGCGTCGGGCGGATTCGGGATGAAGAGGCGGACCCATGTGAACGCAACTGCGATGAACAACACCAGCAGCGTGCCCGCCACGATCAGCGAGACTTTGATCCATGTCTTTCGAAGCAGCGCGCGCAATCCCATGAAGTCCTCCGGAATCTTGCCCCAGGTACCGTCTGCCAGGACCGGTCGCATATGATCGCTGCTGTGCTATCCGCTGTCGAGACAGTCTCTCTCGGGGGAACCCGCCTCCGCGGTCTTGGTGGCGGCACCTGAATTCGCCAACAACCATCCGGATGGCAGCCACGGGCCTCCTAGTCGCCGTATTGCTCCTGCAGCGCCACGTATCCAGGGTGACTCCGGAGCCCGTCGAATATCAGAATCACGTCCGCGAATGGAAAGCGGTAACCACCCGGTTCTTCGAGCATGACACGCAACTCGGCAACAGCCTCGTCGTACAGGCCAACCTGGGAGAGCTCGAACGCATACCAGAGATGTTCCTGGGCTACTTGCAGGCGATCGCCTTTCGTCTGGCTGAAATACCTGCGCCGGTGTTCCTCGATCCAGCGTCGGGTTTCCTCCGCGTCGCCCCGGGCCGAATGATATACCCGCTTCAAAGTCGAAAAATCTATCGACGCCGCCTGATCCGGATCAGCGCCGTAGGTTTCGAGCAGCTCGCCCGCGCGGTCCAGAGCTCGTTCTGCCAGGGCAGCGTCGGGGACGACGTAGGTGTAAGCGATGTGATAGTTCAGTTGCTCCCAGATAGAAAATGCCGGGTCGGGGTCGGAAGGCCAATCGGCAAGAACGTCCAGTACCATGTCCTCGTCGCGTGTGACAAATGCCGCCAGAAATGCAATCGGAAGACCGCCGAGGTCTACCCAGCCTTCACCCCTGAGAAGGTCTGCCGCACGCCCGGCATCGCCATTACACTCGACTTCATACATGGCCACGTATCCGCGGGCGACAGGGAGTTCACCGGCGAGCGACAGCAACGTCTCTGCGTGACGCCGCGCGGCCTCACAGTCGTCGATATTCAGAGCGAACGCGATCAAGTCAAAATAAGTTCCGGGGCTCCGCGGCTCCAGGCGCCAGACAGATTGCAGTGTGCGGTAACCCTCCTCGTACTGCCCCAGGCGGCGATGCAGGTAGGCCTTGAGCGACAAAGCGTAGACATGGCCCGCGATGCGCTCGCCCAATCCATCGAGCGTCTCCAGTGCCTGGGCATATTCCTGCATCTGGCGGTACTGGTACTCGGCCCAGGCGATCTCGGCTTCCAGCAGGCCCGGCTGCAGTTCGCGCGCTCGGGAAAGTGCCGCCAGAGCCGCGTCTGAGGCTTCCTTCTGAAACAGGTTACGCGATACCCTGGTGTGCGCCGCAGAGAGCCACGCCCATGCCTGCGCGAATTCCGGGTCCAGGCGTACGGCTTCCTCGAAAGCCGCGACAGCATCTCGATCTGGCGGGCCCCCGATCCCGGCGGCCAACTCCCAGGCCGCGAGTCCCCTCAAGTAAGCGCTGTAGGCCTCCAGGTTCTCGGTCGGCACCTCGTAGACCACCGCTTCGTCCTCGGGGCTCAGCGTGGTGTGCAATGCCTCGGCGATCGACCTTGCCAGTTCCGCCTGGATATCGAACAGATCGACGGCAGTCAGTTCGCGATCGTAGGTTTCCGCCCACAGGTGTTCGTCGCGGGCCGCGTCGATCAGCTGCGCATTGATACGGACGCGCCCGCCGCGGGCCTGGACGCCACCTTCGAGGATATACCCTGCACGGAGTTCCTCGCCGATCTGGCGCATGTTCTTGGTCGTCCCCGCGTAATCCATCATCGACGTGCGGGATATCACCTGGTAAGCGCCGAGCTTCGCGAGCAGGGTCAGGAGGTCGTCGTGCAGGCCGGCCGCCAGGAATCCGCCATCGTCCGATCCGCTTGCCTTGAACGGCAATACGGCGACGACGAGTTCTGCCTCGACGGGTGGTTTGTCCTGCGTCTCGGCTACGGGCGCTTTTTCAACGGAGGTGCGCGGGACGGTCCAGCGATCCCAGGCAGACCACGCCAACACCAACACCAGCAACGCAATAATTGCCTTGTCCAGCTTTCGGCCGGTCTGCCGTGTAATGGAACGATTCCGATCGACCTCTCGCTCACGCTTGATGCCTTCCGGCGTCAGTTCGTAAGCCCAGGCGAAAACTAATGCCGGCAGCAGCCCGAGAACCAGGAGGAAAAGAACCAGCCGGGCAACCCACTCGGGTAACTCGAGGATGGGAACGACCACATCAGTGATTTGCAGCAATAACCAACCGATAACCGCGTAGGCTATGCCGACGCGAAACACGTTCCTGCGGTTCAGTTCACTGACGAGGGACAGTTGCCGCTCCCCTCTGGCCGTTTCTGGTTTCGTCAAATCGTAGCCGTTATCACTACCATTGCCAAATGAGGATGCGGCGGGAAAACGGTAAACAGCGAGAGAAATTGGTGCCGGCACCAGGAGTCGAACCCGGGACCTACTGATTACAAATCAGTTGCTCTACCAGCTGAGCTATGCCGGCGCTGTTCCTGCAATTGTTGGCAAGGGAGCGAATTATTGGCTTTTCGCGTTTCGGACTCAAGGGCCGGCTTCGCCTTATCGCGACCGCGGGCAGGTGGCCGCGTCGCGCAGCTTCACCTTTTCCTCGCCGTACTGTTCGATGATTACGCCGGCACCGCGGCCCGGCGGCAACGCGATATCGACAAAGTACACCGTGCCTTCGTTCAAGCGTGGAGTGATCTCCGCGTTGAAGCCGAGCCCCTTGGCCTGCAGCTCAATCTTCTCCGCTCCGTTGACGTCACCGAACAGCCCGAGCGAGATCTTGATGCCCTCGTCCTCCGTTTCGACGAGATAGGCGTCGCCGAGACCGCCCTCGCGTAACTTGCCGAGCATCTGGTTACCGGCCGCCCGGCTTTCCACGTTACGAATCTGCACCCAGTGGCCGACGAAGATCTGACCGACCGCCGATCGAACCTCGGCACGCATGCCTTCGCCGGAATAGCGCGTTTGCGCGCTGTCCGCGTCGCCGCTGGCGCGGAACGGTCCCACCGTCACGCAGGATCGGCCGACCACCGCCTCGAGGTCGGAGGGTTCGCCGGAACCGAGCACCGCACCGACACTCGCCACGGCTTCCGCCGAGCGATCTGCCGTCACGTCCAGCGGTGGCCCGAGATCGGACTCGTCGACGATTGCGACGCCGGGCTGCGGCGGCGCTTCGGCGAACCAACCCCACAGGAAATAGAGGATATTCGCCAGCAGCAGTAGTAACAGCAGGTTTCTCATCGCTCGTCAGTGGTGTCTTGCAGCATCCGGGCCAGACCCTGGAGGACAAGGTGCGGGCGATGCAGGGGTTCAGTGCCAAGCGCCGTTAGCATGCGCGAGGCGTCTCCGCCGGTCAAGACCACCGCAGGATCGTAAGCATTTGATCGCAAAGTCGTAATTACCCTGTCGACGGCACCTGCAACCGCATTCCATGAACCGTGCTGCACCGCCCTGGCGGTCGTGTCGCCGAACATGTCGAGCCCGGATGCCGCGGACAGCCGCCGCCCGACGGCGGGAATGTCGCTGGTGCTCGCTGCGAGCGCCTCGAGCATGAGCCTCACGCCAGGAAAGATCTGCCCCCCCAGGTGCTGTCCGCCGGCATCGATCACATCGATGGTTACCGCGGTGCCGGCGTCCACGACGACGCAGGCCGACTCCAGTTCCGCCCAGGCGCCGATCATCGCGACCCAGCGGTCGACGCCCAGCCGCCTCGGATGACGATAGCCGTTGCGCACGCCACAAGCCTCCCGAGCGGGTTTCGCGAAGTGCACGTCGCACTCACAGTGCAGTCCGATCACACCGGACAGCCGGGTCGCAAACGTCGCGCCGGCGACATTGCTTACGTTCACGGTATCCACCGCTCGAGGCAGGCGCGTCGTGAGTACCCCGAGACCTTCGTCCCGTATCCTGCGCATCGCGATATGCCCCGTCTTGCGGATCCGCCCGTCCTCGAGCACGCCCCATTTGAGCCGGGTATTGCCGACGTCCAGCAGCAGCGCTTTCACGGCGCCGGGCTCGCGTGCGCATCCACGAGAATGGAACCGGAAATGACCCGGGTGGTCGTCGTCGCCGCCCGCACGAGAAGCGCGCCGTCGCTGTCGATACCGGACGCAGTACCGTGTAGCGAGGTCCCGGGCTCCTGCACGGTTATATCGCGCCCCCGGAGCCAGTCGTACCGGCACCAGGATTCCGAGAATGCATGCAGGCCGTGCTTCCCGAATATAACCAGCGCATCGACGATACGATCGATCATCAGGGCAGATAGCGGCTCTGGCGACACCGCCCGCCCCAGGATGCTCTTCAGGTCTATCGGCGCGTGGGCCCAGCCCGAGTCGATGTTCTCGAGGATTGCCGGCGGCAGGTCGAGATTGATCCCGATTCCGACCACGACGGCGGCTCCCGACGTCGAGATGCAATGCGATTCGGCCAGCATGCCGCCGAGCTTGCTTTCGCGTACGACAATGTCGTTCGGCCATTTCAGCATGGCGTCATCCACACCGGCATCGCGGAGTGCGTCGATTGCAGCGACGCCGATGGCGAGCGTCAGCGCGGACAGGTTTTCCGGCTTGTCCCGGAAGCGGTGGGCGATCGACAGGCAAAGGCTCGAGCCGGGCGCCGATAGCCACCGTTTCTGGCCACGTCCCCGGCCCGCCGTCTGGTGGGCCGCGATCGCAGCCCGGCACATCCCGTCGTCCGGCGCAGCCTGTGCCATCAGGTAAGCGTTGGTCGATCCGATCTCCGGGAAGACGTCCAGCTGCGCCATCCTGGCGACGCTTGCCGGGCTCAACGCGTCAAGGATCGCCGCGGAATCAATGTTGCTCATTGTCGGTGACCCGTTCCTTGCGCCGGAACAGCATCAGCCTCTCGTTGCGGTGTTCGACACCCTGTCGCATGCGCTGAATGTTGGAGCGATGCCAGAATATGATGAACATCGCCATGACCGTGGAGTAGATAAACAGGCTTTGGTCCGCAGGCAACCGGGTGACCGCCAGCCACAACGGCACGGACACCGCGGCCGTCATCGTGGCGAGCCCGACGAAGCCCGAAAGCACGACGATCCACGCCCATACCAGCAGCATCGGCAGGATGACTGCCGGACCCAGCACGATAAACGTCCCGACGTAGGTTGCCGCGCCTTTGCCACCCCGGAAGCCGTGATAGAACGGCCATACGTGGCCGAACACGGCCGCGGCTCCACAGCTCAGTGTGAGCCAGGTTCGCGAGATCTCGGGATCGATACCGATGAACGGCAGGTCGAGCAGCGGGATGACGCCCGCCCCGATCGCGCCCTTGCCGACGTCGATGAGCACGACGCCGAGTGCGAAGGCTGCCCCTTGCGTCCGCAGCGCATTAGTCCCGCCCGCATTGCCGCTGCCCATGGTACGAATGTCAACGCCGCCTCGGATACGGCCGACGACCATGGCCCCCATAACGGACCCCAGGAAGTAACTGAGCAGGAATTTGACGCCGAGTTCGAGCATCACACCTAACCTTTGCCAGTGGCGACCGGCGCATTGTAGCATCGGGTGCCCTGCACCAACGGTCACTCGATGACGGCTCCGAACCCTGCCCTGTTCCTGAACCCGATTGCCGGTCGCGGCCGGGCAAGACGGCATCTGCCGCGCATCCTGGAGCTGATGGAAGCGGCCGGGATTCAGGTTGTCGTACATCAGAGTGTCAGCGTCGGGGATCTCGAGAACCAGGTCCGGCGAGCGGTTCGTGATGGCACCACGCAGCTGATCATTGCCGGCGGCGACGGCAGTATCCACGAAGCCGTGAACGGCATCATGGCGGCGGGCGGCGAAGCGGCGCTTGGCGTCGTGCCCGTCGGCACCGGCAACGACTTCGCGAAAGCCGCGGGCATCCCGCTCGACTGGGAAGCAGCGACGACGCTGCTCGCGCGCCGTATTACGGATGACGCAAGACCGCGCCGTATCGACCTGGGCCGGATGAACGACCGCTGGTTTGCGAACGGCGCCGGAATCGGCCTCGATGCAAAAGTCACTCAGATCGCGCGCTCGTATCGCTGGCCTATCGGTGATCTCGTGTACCTGGCTGCGATTTTCCATGCGATGGTGGACGGCATCGCAACCCCGGAGATCCTGATCGAAACCGAGCAGCTGCAGTGGGACGGCCCGCTGACCCTCGCCAATGTCAGTAACGGGCCGTGGGTTGGCGGCATGTTTCATATTGCGCCGATGGCGAACAACGAGGATGGCCTGCTGGAGTTGCTGATTGCCGCCCCCGTTACGCGCGGCCGTATCCTGCAGCTATTGCCGAAACTCATGCGCGGAACTCACATGGACGAGACCGAAATCGTGCATGCAAGTGTCAAGCGGGTGAAAGTATCAGCATCGGTCGCCGTACCGTCGCACCTCGATGGTGAAGTCCAGCCGCTGCAGTCCGATTTCGAAATCGAGGTATTGCCCGGCGCGCTGCATCTGCTGTAGGAGCGGTTCTTGAGCCGCAACCCTTCGCGTGCCGAGGCCCGCCCCTACAGTATTGTTCGGCTGAGCCGTAGGAGCGCTTCTTGAAGCGCGAATCAGCCTGAAACATCGATCGCGGGCCAAAGCCCGCTCCTACGAGCGCGATCGCGAACCGAGGTAGATCGCCGCAAGTGCGATCACCGCGCCGGCGATTTCAACGGGCTGCATGGGCCGGCCGAAAAACAGGACATCCCATACCAAGCTCAGCGCCGGCTGCAGCAACAGTGCCAGCCCCGCCTCGGTCGTCGAGACGTGCGGCAAACTGCTCGCAAGCAGGAGAGCACCGAAGCTGTGCGAGAGTATCCCGTAGCACAGCAGCCACTTCATATCGCTGGCGTCAGGCACGGCGAGAGAGACGCCTTCCACCTGGGCGATCAGCACCAGCAATAGCGTGCACACGATCGAGGCTACTGCAACTTCCGCAAGCGGCACGCGGCTCTCGCTGTTGATACGCGATGCGCGCAGGGACAGCAGATAGCCTGCGTACATGGTTGCGGTCAACAGGCCGAAAATGACACCCAGCCGATAATCGCCGGGAAGGCTCTGCCAGTCGAGCCCTATGATCATCAGCAGTCCGAGGAGTGCGAGCGGGACCGCGAAGAGCTGCGTGGCGCTGGGTTTCTGGCGCAGGAATACCACACCTGCAAACATCATGATAAAGACCTGGAAGTTGGCGAGCAGCGTGGAAAGGCCCGGACCAACATAGATGATCGAACGATGCCAGAAGAACAGGTCGAGCGAGAAGAACGCGCCCGCAAGTCCGACGAGGAACCAGGCGCGTTTCGAAAGACGCAGCTTCTGCCTCGCAAGCATCATGAGGATTACGACGGTCACGCTGCCGATCGCGACACGATAGAAGCCGCTGGTTGTCGGCGACACGGATACCAGTTTCACCCAGACGGGGGACAGGCTGATCAGTACAGCGCCGAGAAACAGGCGCAGGTGCGGACCTTTCAGAAAGTCGATCGGCACGGGACCGTTGCGCGCGGCCTATGCATGCAGCCACGCCATGCGGCGTGATTCCACGTCCAGCTCAACGTCCCCGATCAGTTCCAGGTAACAGGTATCGAGCGGCGCGGCGTCGAGGCGAACGCGCGTAGTCAGGAGTTCGTCTCCGCGAAAAACGACGAGTTCCAGTTCGTCACCAACACGGCAGGCCTTGAGGCGGCTGTCCGCATTCGCCGACGTCAGCTGCAGCCCGTCCAGTGCAACGGCCTCGTCACCCGGCGCAATGCCCGCCAGTTCCGCGGGGCCGCCGTTCATCACCGATGCGAAAGTCGACTTGCCGTTCGTCTCGGTGAGCGTGGCACCCAGCCAGACACTACGCTGCTTCGAGTTGTCGAGTTTCTGGCCGCCCTTGTCGCTGCTCCCGGAACTTGCCCTCAGCGTATACGCGATACCGTGTGTATGCAGCAGGGCCTCGAGGGGCAGCTCGCCCGTTCCCCGCACCGATGCATCAAAAAAGTCGTCCAGGTCGAGCTGCGACACTTCCGCCGCCACCGTTTCGAAGCCGTCTTCGGGCATACCCACATCGCTGTCGCCCCAGCGTTCCCAGCAGGCCTTCATCACGTCGTCCAGGGAAACGCGGCCGTCCGTCTGGGAACGCAGCTTGAGATCCAGCGCCAGCGCGATCAGCGATCCTTTCGCGTAATAGCTGACGATCGCGTTGGGCGCATTGGCATCCTGTTTGTAGAACTTGGTCCACGCGTCGAAACTCGATTCTTCGACACTCTGCTTCAGGCGGCCGCTGCCCCGGAGGACTCTTGTGATCGTCCGGCCCAGCAGCTCCAGGTAGCTCTTTTCGCTTATGAGCCCGGACCGAACCAGCGCGAGATCGTCGTAATAGGAGGTGATTCCCTCGAATACCCAGAGCAGCCCCGTGTGTGACTCCGCCGACAGGTCGTACGGCGCAAACACCGCCGGCTTCATGCGCTTGACGTTCCAGGCGTGAAAATACTCGTGGCTCACGAGGCCGAGGAACGTGCGATAGGCATCGCCCACCGTGTCGTCGCCCCGTGCCGGCAGGCTGTCCCTGGCGCAGACCAGGCTCGAGGACCAGCCGTGTTCGAGTCCGCCGTACCCGCTGCCCGGTGCATGCACCAGGAAGACGTAGCGGTCGAAGCCTTCGGGAACACCGAGGAGGGACATGTGACGCTCGCACAAGGTTTCCACGTCGCGGCACAGGCGGCCCATGTCGACCCGCGTCTTGCCGCGTATCGCGATTGCATGCGGAATACCGCGTACTTCGAACTCGCCAATAGACAGCTGGCCTGCCTCCACCGGGTGATCGATCAGTTCCGCATAATCGTCGGCCTCGAAAGTGCCGAACGAATACGGTGCCGCGTCCTTGCGGCGCATCGACGTCGCCACTCGCCATTCGGCGGCGGCGGGACCGGCGGGCGGCAGAATCTCCAGCTCACAGGGCAGGTCCTCCTGCCCGCAAACGGCAAAAAAGACACAGGGCCCATTGAAATACGCATGCGTATTGTCGAGATGAGCGCCGCGAACGCTCAGGTCGTAGGCATAGATCTCGGCGACCAGGGTCAACGGTTTTTGCACGGGCGCTGCGCGCCACCGGCTCTTGTCCAGTTTTTTCAGCGGCACGTCGAGGCCATCGGATTCCGCGCGAATCGCGACGACGTTGCGCGCATAGTCGCGGATCATGTAGCTGCCCGGTATCCAGGTGGGCATCGTGAACACCTGCCCGTCCGGCGCCGGATTCTCTACGGTCAGCCGCACTTCGAAGAGATGCGCGGCCGGGTCGTGCGGCGAAATTCGATATCGATGCTGCGTGCCCACTGCCGATCAGCCGTGGAACGGTTCGGTGAGTTTGAGCGTGAGGCACTTGGCCGACCCGCCCGCCTTGAGGAACTCGGTCAGTTCGATCTCCTGGACCTTGAACCCCTCCAGCATCAACCGCGCCTTCAGCGGCTCGGATGCCTGATGAAGAAATACGCGATCCCCTATGTTGACCGCATTGCACGCGAAGTTCCCGGCATCGATCGTATCGACGATGATGCGCTTGTGCGGGGGTATGCGTGTCTCGATGGCCAACCTGGAATCAAAGTCGAACGCGGGCGGATGGTACATCAGGAAGCCGTCCGTCAGCGGGCAAAAACAGGTGTCGATATGGTAGAAGCGTTCGTCCATTAACCGAATGGAGACGACCTCGAGGTCGAAGAACTCGCGGATTTCCGCGTGCGCCTCGATCTCCGTGCGAAATCCATAGCCCGTCCACAGCCACGGGCCGCGCCGGTCATGCAGGCAGTCTCCCGCACCCTCGAATCCGATTTTCTCGTCGAGTGCGAGCAGCTCGAAACCGTTTTCGCGGAACCAGGACTTGAAGTGCGCCTCCTCCGGACGCCGCTCGTGCGGCATGAAGTGGCTCGCGATGGCTTTGTTACCGTAGACCGCGCCGGCGTTCGCCGTGAACACCATGTCCGGCAGGTCGGGCTGCGGATCGATCGTCACCACCTCGGCATACCCGGCGATCGCGTCGCGCAGGTTCTCCCACTGGCGTTTCGCGAGGTCGAGGCTCATCAAGCCCTCGTTGCCCGCCATCCACGGATTGATGACGTAATCAACCGTGAAATAGTCCGGCGGACACATCAGGACTTTGTCTTTCGTTCCGTTCATCGGCATTCTCGTCGGATCCCGGCGGGGGGCATACGGGGTTCAGCCCGCATTTCGCCGGTTCTCCGGTGCTTCTTCTTTTTCGTGCAGATGGGCCGTAGGAGTATAACCGAAGCGCCGGGCGGCGAATCAGTCGGGCTGTGCGGATCCGGGCAGGTGGATTTCCGCGAGCATGCATCGAACGCTGCCGCCGGCCGAATCCTCGATGTCGTCGATGGCCACGGTCACCACGCGGCCACTGGCCTCGATTTTCGCCCGCTGTTCCTCGCCGAGCGAATCCCAGGCCCGCCGTGACATCGCGAACACGGGGACTCCATCAGCCGCGCGCAGCTCGAGCATATTGCCTGCAAACGCCTCGAGCTGGTCGAAGTCGATCGCCATGACGTCATGGCCGGTGGCTGTCAGTCGTTCCAGCACGGCCTCGCGCTGATCGTCCCGGGCGATTGCGGTGTCACAGATAACGGCGAGCTTCTCGCCGACGTTCATCAATACGTTGGTGTGATAGATCGGGACTCCGTCCCGATCGACGGCTTCGAACGCGACGACGTCGTAATCCATGCGCTGTGCGAAGTCGCCGAGCACGTCAAGATGGGTGCGAGACGACAGGCAGGCGTAGGCGATGCGGTTCACCCGATCCAGGACCATGCTGCCGGTGCCTTCGAGGAAGTGACCATCCGCTTCGTGATGCGACAAGTCCACGATCTCCCGGACGTGGTAACCCAGCTTCGCATCGAGCCGTTCGATGATATCCAGCCGCCGTTCGCCGCGGCGATTCTCCGCTTCCATGGGGTAGAGCACGACGGTTCCGTCCGCGTGAAAGCTGACCCAGTTGTTGGGAAATACCGAGTCCGGCGTGTGGGGTTCCGGCGTGTCGTCGATTACGACGACTTCGATCCCCGCATCGCGCAGAGCGGATGCCAGTCCCTCGAATTCAACCAACGCCGTGCGTTGCTGCTCGGCCGGCGACGCGTCGGGGCTGGTCTGGAAGGCATTCGAATCTGCTGTCTGCGGATTGCTCTGGAAGCGCGTCGGCCTGATCATCAGGACGCAGGATGCCAGTTGTGATTCCTTGGTCATCGTCATAGAGTTTGTCTGCACCACGCCTGCGCGGAGCTTGCTCCACGCAATGTCGGAATACAAGCCCAAGACCACGACGCGAGCGAGCACATGGTAAACAAGACGGCAGCGGCACGGATCCGCACCGCGCTGAGCAACCCCGGCTGGGTCTGTCTGACCTGGTTCGGGATGACTGCCGGAGTCTCGTTGCTGACAGTGCCCGCGCTGTTCTCGTCGTCCGCGGCCACCCGCGCGGTGTTGCTCGACGTGGCCCGTGTGACGTTCACGGCCTTGAACAAGGCAGAACTCGCCGCACTCGTCATCCTGCTGGTCGTCGTTCGCGTGTCGGGGAATGCCCGCAGGTGGTGGGCGGTCTGCTCGGTACTCGCGTTGATCATGCTGCTGCAGACGGCTTGGCTGTTGCCGGAGCTGGCTGAACGGACGCGCATGATACTTTCCGGCACCGAGCCGCCCCCGTCGATCGCGCACGCGGCTTATTCGACGCTGGAACTTGCCAAACTCGGCCTGTTGCTCATACTCGGCCTGGCCGCTATTTCACGCCCGGATTCTCGACGCCCATGAACGAAGCACACCACGAAGGAATCGTCCTCGCCGCCGAGGACGGGCACGAGATTCACGTGCAGACCTGGCAGCCTGCCGGAGAACCTGTCGGCGTCATCCAGCTCCTGCACGGACTGGGCGAACACATCAAGCGCTACGAGCGGTTCGCGAAAGCAGCGGTCGGGCGCGGCTACGTCGTATTCGGGCACGACCATCGCGGTCACGGTCTCTCGGCGGGCGAGCGCGGCTATTTCGCCGACAGGGACGGCTGGCAAAGGATCGTTGAGGACGTGCGGGTCGTCAACGACCACATTCGCAAAACGTATGAGTCGAAACCGGTCATCATGGTGGCCCACAGCATGGGATCCTTCATCGGCGAGACCTTTGCGATGCATTACGGTGCGCGTCTGCAGGGTCTGCTGTTGTCAGGGTCCTCGTGGCCGCAGCGTATTCAGTTGCTGCCGGGCAGGCTGCTCGCAAAGCTGGAGTCGTTTCGGGTCGGCAAGCGCGGCAACAGCGGGCTGATCAATGCCCTCGGCTTCAGCGCGTTCAATCGCCGCTTCCGTCCCGTCCGTACCGAGATGGACTGGCTGTCTCGCGACGAAGCCGAGGTAGACAAGTACGTGGCCGATCCCCTGTGCGGAGGGCCGTTCACGTGTGGTCTGTGGCTGGACTTCCTCGGCGGGTTGTTCGAACTGGGGTCGGACCATTCCCTGACACGAATACCTGCCGACCTGCCCATCCTCATTTCGGGAGGCAGCGCTGATCCCGTTGGTGGCGAGAAGGGCATGACCCGGCTGGCCATGCACTACATGCAGACCCTGCATCAGCGTGTGAAGCTGAAAATCTATCCCGACGGCCGCCACGAGATGCTGAACGAGGTCAACCGCGACGAAGTGATGGCGGACTGGCTCGACTGGATCGAAGCGCACACCTGACACGCGGAACTACGTAGGAGCACTTCTCTTCTCGAAGCCCGAAAAAGAAAAGCCCCGC
>JAACFE010000073.1 GCA_009937525.1 Gammaproteobacteria bacterium | reverse complement strand
TGAATGCGAATCGCTCCAAGAGGAGGCGGAACATTATGCTCGTGAACTGGAGAAGAAGGACCTGGGATTTCGAGGTGGGTAGCTCCAATTTCAGGTAATGGCGAGGCAACCTTCGCTGAGTGGCCGCTTCTGGCCGTTAGCTACCGATCGAATCCGGCCTTCGACTTGATGGCGCCCTATCTCGCACGGCACGGGATTCCCATTGCCAGCCCCTTCGCAACCTTTGCGTCCATTGGGCAGGCCATGAAAGCGAGCGACGTACCGAGCCGGCTGCGCTCCCTCGGTGACGATCCCGAAGCAGTGCAGCGACTGGTTAACGACCCCGGATTTGGGGTGATCGTGGAGTTCCGGTTCGCCTACCTCGCGCACCTCGGTACGGAATGCCAAAAGGCCCTCGATGCCGTCGACGAGATCCTGGCAAACATCGATTCTGATCCGGCCAGGACCAACCAGGACTAACGTCGGCTTGTCGGGCGGCAAGTCGCGCTCGAAAGGCTGGCCTGACGAGCAGCCGCCAATAGCCGGAAGCCGACGCCCGATGGTGGGATCCGGGGCCAGTTTGAGTGTCGATTTGGAGAAGGGTCGACATTCGGAGAGGCTGGCTCCGCCCGGGCATATAGTGGTAATTTCACCGCCTCACCCAGCGCAGACAACCGTGTGAGACCACGACAAGGGGGACCGATGCTTCGCATTGCAGTGGCCGCGTTTCTTGGCCTTTTTTCGACTGCGGTCTTCTCGCAGACGGTTTTGATCGAAAACGTCCGGATCTTCAATGGCGTGGACCACAGGCTGAAGCCAGGCCACGTTCTGGTCGTCGACGGCATGATCGAGACCGTCTCGAAAGATACGATCGATGCGCCCGCCGGCGTCCGGGTGATTGACGGGGGCAATCGCGTCCTGTCTCCCGGATTCATCGACCTGCACACGCACCTCGCCGGCCAGAATCCGCGCAGCATGGAGAAGTACCACCCCACCGTCGCTGGCGCGAACGCCGCGGCCATGGCGAAACACTACCTCGACTCGGGGTTCACGACCATCCGCGACGCGGGCGGCACGCATCCCGATTTCGCGCGTGCGATCGAGGCGGGTTTGATCTACGGACCGCGGCTGTTCCCGTCCGGGGCCGTCATTTCACAAACCGCGGGCCACGGCGATTTCCGGGCCCCGCACGATCCGCACCCGACGCTGGAAAGCGGATCGCCCTACCTCGGCCACGGCGGTTCTATCCTCGCCGACGGCGTCGACCAGACGCTGATGGCGGCGCGCGAGAACCTGAAGGCCGGCGCCACGCAGATAAAAATCATGGGCGGCGGCGGCGTCATGTCGGAGTTCGATCCGATCCACTCCCTGCAGCCCTCCCCCGCCGAGATTCGCGCCGCGGTGCAGGCGGCCAGCGACTGGGGTACCTACGTGCTGGCACACGCGTACACCAGCGAAGCCATCGAACGCCTCGTGGTGAACGGCGTGAAGTGCATCGAGCACGGGCTGTTGATCGACGACAAAACCGCGAAGCTCGTCGCCGATAAGGGCGTCGTCATCAGCACGCAGCTCGTCGTTTACCGTACGCTGCAGGACCTGCCCGGTGTCAGTGAACGAAATCTCCGCAAGCTCGATGCGGTTCTCGCGGGCCAGGAGAACCTGGTACGCCTCATCAGGAAATACGACATCAAGACCGGCTTTGCCACGGACTTCATCCAGGGCGGTTACACGATGCTGACACGCGAGTTCACCGAGCGTGCGGAATACTGGACGCCCGCCGAAATCATGGTGCAGGCGACGTCGGAGAGTGCCGAGGTCATCCGCATGATCGGCAAGCTCAATCGATGGGGCAACTTCGGGGAGATTCGAGAAGGCTGGGTCGCCGACCTGCTGCTCATCAACGGCGAGCCGCTCGAGGACATCTCCGTGCTGCGCGACCCGGAGAGTGCCCTCGCCCTGATCATGAAAGAGGGCGAGATCGTAAAGCTCAGGCTCTGACCATCAGAGCATTACAATGATTATCGCGAGCGAAATGACCGCTACGACCGTTGCTATGCCGCGCATGCGGAAGTAGTAGTCCGTGAGCAGATCCGCCTTGCGCAACCGGTAATCGATAAACAGCAGGCAGAGTAAGGCCAGGATCATCACGAAGAGCGTAATTGCCTTCGCGGCCATCAGGAACGCAAACCAGCACGCAACGACGATCACGTTGCTGGTGATGAAAAGGTTATCCGGCGCCGCGCTGCGGTGATACAGGCAGGTACCCCAGTGCACGCCGCAAAGAAAGCACACGATGGCGAGACTGTACGCCGCAGCAATGTGATCGTAAGTGCCGAGATTCCAGAGTTCCTGCAGGCCGACGAACGGCATGAGCGCGCAGCCCACGAAGGGCAGCACCCCCGCGTACGTGAGTAAGGGATAGAGCTTCCTGCTCTCCATTCAGTCAACCACCTTCACGGCCGCATCGAGATGCGTGGCGGCTGTCATCGAATTCGTAATAAGACAGATCCGCTCCGCCCGTTCCAGCAAGCGCATCGCTTTGGCCTCGTCCGACTTCGGCGGAACCTCGAGCACCACTGTTTCATGAATCTCGGTGAACTGCGTGACTTTTTCTACCTTGTCCAGCACGGCATCGACGTCGCAGCGCAACGAGACCCACTCGAATTTCGATGCGCGCGCGATCGCCCTGAAGGACAGGATGAAACAATCGGCAATCGCTGCCGACAGCAGCGTTTCGGGTGACCACAAGTCGCCAGGCCCGCCGAATTCCGGCGGCCCGGCCGATTCGAGCGTTTCCAGTCCCGGACTCGACAGCTCGACATTGCTGTCGTGACGTGTAACGGCAGTTGTCAGGTAATGATGGGGAAAATCCTGCATCTCAGTTCCTTGTTGTTTCGCCAAACAGCCTAACGTCGCTGCCACACCGCGTATAATGCCACTGGTTGTCCGCGCACAATAACCACAACATGGGGATGGGATGACCAACGGCAAGGGCGCGCAGCTGCGCCGCGATATCGGATTCTTCGGCGCCGCGTTCCTCGTCCTGAACGCGATGATCGGCGCCGGCATATTCGCCCTGCCCGGCAAGGTCGCCGTCAACGCGGGATTGCTGAGCCCGTGGCTGTTCCTCGGTGTCGGCATCGTATTTCTCGCCGTCGTGCTGACCTTCGCGGAACTGGCCAGCTACTTCCGGGAGTCGGGCGGCCCGGTTCTCTATGCCACTTATGCATTCGGTCCGCTCGCCGGTTTCGGCACGGGCTGGGTACTGTTCCTCAGCCGTATGACGGCGTTCGCGGCCAATGCCAACGTCATGGCTACCTACCTCGGGTCACTGTTCCCCTGGTTTGCCGAAGGTATCGGTCGCACGGCGGTCATCAGCATCGTCACCCTGGGTCTGACGTACGCCAACATCCTGGGCGTTAAAGACGGCGTTCGCACCATGGGCGTCTTCACCATATTCAAGGTGCTGCCGCTCATACTGCTCGTGCTGCTCGGACTGCAGCACGTAACCACGGGCACGCTGATCCCCTCGGCGTCAGCCGTGATCGGTGACCTGGGCGGTACGACGCTGCTGCTCATCTATGCCTACGTCGGGTTCGAGTCGATGGCCGTAACGGCCGGCGAGACCTCGGAGCCACGGCGCGTGTTGCCACGCGCGCTCATGCGTACCGTCATCGGCACCGGGATCCTGTATTTCCTGATCGTGCTGGTGTTCGTCGCCGTGATACCGGACGACACCTACGCCGACGCGACGCTCGTTGACGTCGGCCGCATGCTCGCCGGTCCCGCGGGCGCGGTCGCGATCACGCTGGCGGCCGTTTTTTCGATCGGCGGCAATCTCGCCGGCACGATGATTGCCGCGCCACGCCTGATTTTTGCGCTCGGCGAGAACCGGCTCCTGCCGGCCTGGTTCGGCCACATACACCCGAAATACGCGACGCCCGATTACTCGATACTGGTGATGGGCGGTCTCGCGCTGCTGATGGCGCTCAGCGGGTCTTTCGTCGAACTGGCGGTTGCGAGTTCGCTGTCGAGGATGCTGTCCTACATTCTCTGCATCGGCTCGCTGCCCGTGATTCGACATCGCGCGAGCGACGAGATGAAGGCGCGTGCCTACCGCATCCGTGGCGGCTATCTCATCCCGATCGTGGGCCTGCTGATCTGCCTCTGGCTCACGGCGCAGGCAACCGCGGAGAACTGGCGGACCGTCGGTATCCTGCTGGCGATCGGCTTCGTGCTGTATGCGCTCGAGCGACGCTACCTGAAGCGTTAGGCGCTACTTCTTCTTCGGCATGTAGAGGTCGGTGATCGTGCCTTCGTATCCCTCGGCCGCGAACGCCACGGTTTCCGACAGCGTCGGATGCGGATGGATCGTCAGGCCGATGTCGGACGCGTCCGCACCCATCTCGATCGCGAGGCCGATCTCCGCAATCAGGTCGCCAGCGGTGGGACCCACGATGGCGCCACCGAGCACGCGGTCGGTCTTCTTGTCGAACAGCAGCTTGGTGAAGCCTTCATCGCGCCCGAGCGACAGGGCGCGGCCGCTGGCCGCCCACGGTATCTTCGCCACACCGTATTCGACGCCCTTTTCCTTCGCTTCGGTCTCGGTCAGACCCACCCAGGCAACCTCGGGGTCCGTGTAAGCGACAGACGGGATCACGCGCGCGTCGAAATAACTCTTCTCGCCCGCAGCGACCTCTGCTGCCACCTTCGCCTCGTGCGTCGCCTTGTGCGCGAGCATCGGCCCACCCGCCAGATCGCCGATCGCGAAGATGTGCGGTACGTTGGTGCGCATCTGCTTGTCCACGGCGATAATGCCGCGCTCATCGACCCTGACGCCGGCCTTGCCGGCGTCGAGCTTGTCGCCGTTTGCGCGGCGGCCGATCGCCACCAGCACGCGATCATAGACACCGCTCTCCGGCGCGTCCTTGCCCTCGAAGGCCACTTCGATGCCTGCATCGGTCGCATGCATGCCCGTGACCTTGGTGGAAACCATGATCTTTTCGTAGCGCGGCTTCACCACTTTCAGGAACGGCCGCAGCAGGTCCTTGTCGGTGCCCGGCATCAGAGAATCGAGGAGTTCGACGACGCTCACCCTGACGCCGAGTGCCGCGTAGACGCAGGCCATCTCGAGGCCGATGATGCCGCCGCCAACCACGAGCAGGCTTTTCGGCAACGGGTGTACCTCGAGCGCGCCCGTCGAGTCGACGATACGCGGGTCATCGGGCAGGCCCGGCAACATAAAGGGTTCCGAGCCGGCCGCAATGATGCACTTCTCGAACGCGATCGTTTCGCCGTTGTCGAGTGCGAGACGGTTCGCCGACTGGAACTTCGCGTACGCGGTGATCACGCGAACCTTGCGTTGCTTCGCCAGACCTGCGAGGCCGCCGGTGAGTCGGCCGACGACGCTGTTCTTCCAGCCGACGAGTTTGGCGGCATCGATTTTCGGCGGTCCGAATTCCACACCGTGTTGCGCCATCGCCTCGGCGTCATCGATGACCTTTGCGGCATGCAGCAACGCCTTCGACGGAATGCAGCCGACATTCAGGCATACGCCACCGAGGTATGGATCCTTCTCCACCAGGATGACGTCGAGGCCCAGGTCCGCCGCACGGAAAGCGGCCGTGTAGCCGCCCGGGCCCGAGCCGATGACGACCAGCTGGGCGCTATGCGTCGCGTCACCAGGAACCGCTGCCGCCGTCGCCGCCTGGATCTCTACGGGCGACATGCGCTGCGTGCGCACCGACCAGTCCTCGCCGCCCTCTTCGTCCGCCGGCTGCGATGCCGCGGCCTCGACCGTTGCGACGACGTCGCCAGTAGAGACGGTATCGCCTACCGCGACCGAGACCGAGACGATCGTGCCCGCATGCGATGCGGGCACGTCCATCGAGGCCTTGTCCGTTTCCAGCGTGATCAGGCCGTCTTCCACGGCGACCACATCGCCCGGGGACACCAGCACTTCGATGATCTCGACGTCGGCGAAATCGCCCAGGTCGGGGACCTTGAGTTCGATTCTTTCCGCCACTACGGGATCGCCTGCAGCAAGCTGTCGACGTCACCGAGCGCCTCGCCGAGGAAAGTCGTAAAGCGCACGGCCATCGCGCCATCGATGACGCGGTGGTCATAGGAGAACGACAGCGGCAGCATCAGCCTGGGCCGGAACTTCTCGCCGGTCCAGACAGGCTGCATCGAATGCCGCGAGACGCCGAGGATAGCAACCTCGGGCGAATTGACGATCGGCGTGAATGCCGTTCCGCCGATGCCACCGAGGCTCGAAACCGTGAACGTGGCGCCCTGCATCTGGTCGGCCTTGAGCTTGCCCTCGCGCGCCGCCAGCGAGAGTTCGCCGAGTTCCCTGGCCAGCTCGTAGACGTCTTTCTGGTCGGCGTCCCTGATGACGGGGACGACCAGCCCCTGGTCCGTGTCCGCGGCGAAGCCGAGGTGAACGTACTTCTTCATCACCAGGTTGTCGCCGTCGTCGGAGAGCGAGGCGTTGACCTTCGGGAATTCCTGCAGCGCGGCCACGCAGGCCTTGAGTATGAATGCGAGTGGCGTGAGCGGTATGCCCTTTTCCCTGGCAGGCCCCTTCAGTTTCTGCCGCCGCGCCTCGAGTTCCGTGATGTCGGCGAGGTCGTGCTGCGTCACGTGCGGCAGGTTGATCCAGCTGGCCTGCAGCCTCGGACCGGAGATCTTCTGGATGCGGGTCAGCGGCTGCAGTTCGATCTCGCCGAACTTCGCGAAATCGACTTTCGGCGTCTGCGGCAGGCCCGTGCCTGCCGGCGCCGCGGCTTGCCCCGTAAGGATGGCTTTGACGAACGCCTTGACGTCGTCTTGCATGACCCGGTTCTTCGGCCCGCTGCCCTTGACCTGCACCAGGTCGACGCCGAGTTCACGCGCCAGCTTTCGTACCGACGGACTGGCGTGCGCGCGTGCGAAACCGGCTTCGTTGATCCGCGGCAGCTTCCCGGGTGTACTCGGCGAACCCGGCTGCGCGGGCGGGACTGGCTTCGGCGCCTGCGCCGGCGCAGCGGGCTTCGCCGGCGTTTCCGGCCTGGCGGCCGCCTCCTGCCTCGCCGGCGCCTGATCGGCCCCGGCCACGACTTCGACCACGGCGATGGGAGAGCCCATCGACACCTTGTCGCCGACCGTGACCAGCACCGACCTGATGGTGCCACCGACCTCGGCCGGGACATCCATGGATGCCTTGTCCGTCTCCAGCGTGATCAGCGCGTCCTCCGCGCCGATCGCCTGGCCTTCCGAGATATGCACCTCGATGACGTCGACGTCCGTGAAATCGCCGATGTCGGGCACGGTCAGCGTCTGCTCACCGGCTGGCCCCGGCGCGGCCGCCGGCTCGTCTGCATGCGGGTCCTGTGCAGCCGATGCCTCGCCTTCCTCCTTCGGATCGGGCGGAGCCTGTCCGGATCCGTCCGCCTCGACGGACATCGTACCGATGACGTCGCCGCTGTTGATCCGGTCACCGGCAGACACGGTGAGAGTCTCGATCATCCCGTCAGCCGGCGACGGTACGTCCATGGATGCCTTGTCCGTCTCGAGCGTGATCAGTCCGTCTTCGCGAGCGACACGATCGCCCGCGCTGACGAGCACCTCGATAACCTCGACGTCGGAAAAGTCGCCCAGGTCGGGTACGACGATATCGATGCTGTTAGCCACAGAACACTCCCACCGTCGCCTAGAGCGTCACCGGATCCGGCCGGTCCGGATCGATGCCGTATTTTCTGATCGCCTCGGCAACCATCTTCTGGTCGATGGCGCCGTCGTCCGCGAGCGCTTTCAGCGCCGTGACGGCGATGTAATGCCGGTCGACCTCGAAGTGTTCCCGGAGCGCTTTTCTCGCATCACTGCGCCCGTAACCGTCCGTACCCAGCGAGACGAACGTTCCGGGTACCCAGCGCTGGATCTGGTCGGGCACGATCTTCATGTAGTCGGTCGCCGCCACGTAGGGACCCGGGCGATCAGCGAGCGCCTGTTCGATGTAGCACTTTCGCGGCGCCTCTTCGGGATGCAGCTGATTCCACCGCTCGACCTCGAGCGCCTCGCGCCGCAGTTCGTTGAAACTCGTTACCGACCATACGTCGACGCGGATGCGATGGTCCTTGCGCAGCAACTCGGCTGCAGCGATGACCTCGCGGAGTATGGTGCCGGAGCCCATGAGCTGCACGCGGATCTTGCCCTGCTGGTCGACGTCGTAGAGGTACATCCCCTTCAGAATGCCGTCCTCGACACCCGCGGGCATGGACGGATGCGCGTAGTTCTCGTTCATGCAGGTGACGTAGTAGAAGATGTTCTCCTGTTCCCCGATCATGCGGCGGAGCCCGTCCTGGACGATGACGGCGAGTTCGTAGGCGAAGGTCGGATCGTAGGAGCGACAATTGGGAATGGTCGATGCGGCGACCAGGCTATGGCCGTCCTGGTGCTGCAGTCCTTCACCCGCGAGCGTCGTGCGGCCGGCGGTCGCACCGATCAGGAAACCTCTCGCCTGCATGTCGCCGGCAGCCCAGACGAAATCACCGATGCGCTGGAAGCCGAACATCGAGTAGTAGATGTAGAACGGCACCATCTGCACGTTGTGGTTCGAGTAGGCCGTGGCGGCCGCGATCCAGGAACTCGTCGCGCCCGCCTCGTTGATGCCTTCCTCTAGGATCTGTCCGGACTTATCCTCGCGGTAATACATGAGTTCACCGGCGTCTTCCGGCTCGTAAAGCTGCCCTTTGGAAGCGTAGATTCCCACCTGCCGGAACATACCCTCCATACCGAACGTGCGAGCCTCGTCGGGAACGATGGGCACGATGTGCTTGCCGATCTGCTTGTCCCGGGTGAGCGCCGTCAGCATGCGCACGAACGCCATCGTCGTCGATATCTCGCGTTCGCCGGTACCGTCGAGCTGGGTCTTGAACAACTCGAGCGGCGGTACCGGCATGGCCGGCCCGCTCGCACGCCTCGCCGGCAGGTAGCCCCCAAGCGCCTGGCGGCGTTCGTGAAGGTATTCCAGTTCCTCGCTGTCGGCGGCGGGCCGATAGAACGGAACGTGGTCCAGATCCTTGTCGGCGATCGGGATATTGAACCGGTCGCGGAACGCCCGCAGCGCATCGAGATCCATCTTCTTCTGCTGGTGCGCGATGTTCTGGCCCTCGCCCGCCTCGCCAAGGCCGAAGCCTTTCACGGTCTTCGCGAGGATGATGGTCGGCTGCCCGGTATGTTTGACCGCGGCATCGTAGGCGGCGTAGATCTTGCGGTAATCGTGGCCACCGCGATTCAGGCGCCAGACTTCCTCGTCGGACATGTTAGCGACCATCTCGGCCGTCTCCGGGTGCTTGCCGAAGAACTTCTCACGGACGTACGCGCCGTCCCGGGCCTTGTATACCTGGTACTCGCCGTCGACGGTTTCCTCCATGAGGCGCCGCAGCTTGCCGGTTTGGTCCTCGGCCAGCAGCGGGTCCCAGCGCGAGCCCCAGATGACCTTGATGACGTTCCAGCCGGCACCGCCGAACGCCGCCTCGAGCTCCTGGATGATCTTGCCGTTGCCGCGGACGGGCCCGTCGAGGCGCTGCAGGTTGCAGTTGACGACGAACACGAGGTTATCGAGGCCTTCTCGGACCGGCATCGTAATGGCACCCATGGATTCCGGTTCGTCCATCTCGCCGTCGCCGAGGAATGCCCATACCTTGCGGTCGGTCGGCTCCATCAGGCCGCGATGCTCCATGTAACGCATGAAGCGCGCCTGGTAGATGGCCATCATCGGGCCGAGCCCCATGGACACGGTCGGGAACTGCCAGAAGTCGGGCATCAGCCATGGGTGCGGATACGAGGACAAGCCGCCGCCGCCCACCTCGCGCCGGAACCGTGCCAGCTGGTCCTCGGTGAGCCGCCCCTCGAGGAACGCGCGCGCATAGATCCCGGGTGACGAATGACCCTGCACGAATACCATGTCGCCGTTGTGGCCGGAGTTACCGCCACGCCAGAAGTGGTTGAAACCGACCTCGTACATCGTCGCCGAGGACGCGTAGCTGGACAGGTGCCCACCGTACTCGGTGCTCTCGCGGTTCGCCCGCACGACCATCGCCATGGCATTCCAGCGGATGTAGGCCTCGATGCGGCGCTCGAGCGTGCGGTCGCCCGGGTACTCGGGCTGCCTGCCCGGCGCAATCGTGTTGACGTAGGCCGTGTTCGGTGAATACGGCAGGTAGGCGCCGGAACGCCGGGCAAAGTCGATCATCCGGTTCAGCAGGAAGTGCGCCCGCTCCGGGCCGTGATGCGTGAGTACCGAGTCGATCGACTCCAGCCACTCGTTCGTCTCTACAGGATCGATGTCGTCAAACGGATTGAACTTGGTCATGAATGGTCCATCGTTACGGGCCCCGAGGTCGAACGTGACCGGGGCAGTCGCATTGCGTGAATATTACGAGGTGTCCTGCTAGGATCACCGCACGATCGCGCCGGACTGCGCAATAGTTTTTCTTCGGGCGCCATATTCCCGTTTTGCGCGGTGACGGTCAAGCACACGGCAGGAATACACACGCATGCATCCACTTTTTCCCGATTCCAAAGAAATCCGGGTTTATCAGCAGCTTGGACGCGTCACGTCGAAGCAGCTGGAACCGATGGATCAGTTACTTCTGATACTACCCAGGAAAGTACCGGCCTCGCTCTGGAAACAGGTCCCCGAGGGCCGGAAACTCAAGGCCGCGATGCGGCGCCGCGGCGCGGACTCGGTACCCGCATTCTTCGGCCGCCTTGGCAACAAGAAGCAGACGCTGGTCGCCGGCGCGACGCTGGCGGCCGACGCCACGGCGTTCGAACAGCTCACGCTGGCGCGCAAACTCGTTGCCAGCGTGACCGCCGAGAAAGCCGGGAGCCTGGGCGTCGCCGTGATGGGCTTCGACGACGAGGCCACCGCAACAGTCGCAGGTAACGTGGTATCGGCCGCGCTCGCAGCCGCGTTTCGACTGCCGGCATTCAAGAGCAAGCCGTCGTCCGAGGTCATCCGCAACATCCGCTTGGTCGGGCTCTCCGAAACGCTCGATCTCGACCGCGTGCGCGCCGAAGCCAATGGCAACAACCTGGCCCGCTGGCTGACCGCCATGCCGCCGAACAAGCTGGACGCAGTCGGCTATGCAGATCTCCTGAGCGCGCTTGCGAAAGACCGCGGCTGGCAGCACAAACGTTACTCCGTCAAGGAACTCGAAAAGATGGGCGCGGGGGCGTTCCTGGCGGTTGCCCAGGGCAATGGCGACGACAGCGCGTCGATCGTGCGCCTGCGCTACCGCCCCGGTGCCGCTGCGGCCAAAGCCGACCTCAGCCTGGTCGGCAAAGGCATCATCTTCGACACGGGCGGCACGAACCTCAAACCCTTCCAGGCGATGCTCGACATGCATGGCGACATGCAGGGCAGCGCGGTGGCGCTCGGTACGTTTCTCGCTATCAGCGAGCTGGCGCTGCCGATCGCGGTCGACTGCTGGCTCGCGATCACCGAGAACCGCACCGGCCCCGAAGCGTACAAGTCGCAGGACCTCATCGTCGCGGCGAACGGCAAGACGATCCAGACCATTCACACCGATGCCGAGGGCCGCATGGCGCTGGCCGACACGCTGGTCTTTGCCAGTCGCGAAGAGCCGGGGCTGATCGTCGACTACGCCACGCTGACCGGTTCCTGCGTCAATGCGATCACGACGCGTTATTCCGGCGTGTTTACGAACCGCCCGGACTGGCATCCGCGGCTGAAGCGTACCGGGCAGCTCTGCGGCGAACGCGTGTGGCCGTTCCCGATCGGCAAGGAATTCCTCGAGGAACTGAAGAGTGAGGTTGCCGATCTGCAGCAGTGCTCGGTCAAAGGCACCGGCGATCACATCCTCGCCGGAAGCTTCCTCGCAGAATTCATCGAGGACGACGTTCCGTGGGTGCACGTGGACCTCTCGGCCAGCAATCACAAGGGCGGGCTCGCCCACGTGCCCACCGTGGTTACCGGCTTCGGGGTTCGTTATACGATGAGCCTGGTCCTGGACGAGAAGATCCTCGAATCGGCAGACTGAGTGACGGATAAGGTGATAATGGCGGACCGCTTCCGCGGCTTCCTGCCCGTGGTTGTCGACGTCGAGACCGGCGGTTTCAATGCGAAGACGGACGCGTTGCTGGAAATTGCCGCCGTGCTGCTGGACTTCGACGACCAGGGAAAACTGGATCGCACCGAGACGATTCGTTATCACGTCAAGCCGTTCGAGGGCGCCAATATGGATCCGGCCTCGCTGGCGGTCAACGGCATCGACCCGGATCACCCCCTGCGGCCGGCCATCGAGGAGCGCGACGCACTGCAGCGGGTGTTCCGGGAAGTGCGACGCGCGATTCGCGAGGCCAACTGCACCCGTGCCATCCTCGTCGGTCACAATTCGGCGTTCGACCTGGCCTTCCTCAACGAGGCGATCGATCGCTCGTCCATCAAGCGCAATCCGTTTCACCCGTTTTCGAGTTTCGATACGGCAACGCTGTGCGGCGTGGCCTTCGGCCAGACGGTCCTGTCACGCGCCGTCAAGGCGGCCGGGCTGGAATTCGACGAGGGATCGGCGCATTCGGCCGCGTACGACGCGGAAATCACGGCCGACATCTTCTGCCAGATCGTCAACCGGTTTCAGCCGATCTTCGAAGCAAGCCTGTAGGAGCGGTTCTCGAACCGCGATCAGTCCGCGGCTTCCTCCAGCAGCGTCTTCAATTCGCCGGAATGGTACATCTCGACGACGATGTCGCTGCCGCCGATCAGTTCCCCCTTCACGTATAGCTGCGGGAACGTCGGCCAGTTGGAATACTGCTTCAGGCCCTGGCGGATTTCTTCGTCTTCGAAAATATTGACGAAGGCGTATGGCTTGCCGATCGAATTCAGCGCAGCGACGACCTGCCCTGAAAATCCGCACTGCGGAAAATCGGGCGTCCCTTTCATGTACAGCAGTATGTCGTGCGATTTCAGCTGTTGTTCGATTCTTTCGTTTACTTCCACGTTATTTTCCCTTCCTGGACCTCTCGTCCTCGTCTGTGTCGCTTTGCTCGGCCGGCGCCACGTCGGCGCCAAGCAGCATGCTCGTGCAGCCGGCCGCCGCCATCAGCATCAAAATAATGATCAACAGTCGCATATCAAGGCCGCCTTCCGCCGGGCGTTGCCGAAAACTGCGATTGTACCCTCACGCCGTACGCTCCGCGTCATCCTTTTGGCGGTTTCGTTAGCCGGGCCGGTACTTATAAATATCAATTAGTTACTCAACTTTTCAATAAATGACATTACTATGTTGCAACCGTTCTGCGGCCGTGGCGCAAGCGCGAATGATTATCTTTTTACCCGAGCTGTCTCTTATAATACCGCCGGCGCGCAGGCGCCTCTATTCAAATTCGCATCGATTCAAACAACGAAAAACCTCCGGGAGTAGCGAACCATGAATCCCCTGAATTCTGTTGCCGGCACCATCACTGCTGGCTTCGTACTGGCAATTGTCATTGCGGCCGCCACCGCAGGTATCGCATTTAACGCCGTAAGCTTTATCGTCTGGCTCCACGTGCTCGCGGGGATCACCTGGATCGGGCTGCTGTACTACTTCAACTTCGTGCAGGTCCCGGCACTGGCTGAAGCCATCGCCGACGAGGGCGGCCCCGGCGGCGCGGGCATCACGAAGTACGTTGCGCCACGGGCGCTGTGGTGGTTTCGCTGGGGCGCCGTGGCAACCTGGCTTACGGGTGCAGCCGCGCTCGGTCACTACGGCATCTTCGCCGATGCGTTCACACTGGGGCTGGGCGGCGAAACGCTGAACCTCCAGGCGATGTTCATCGGCATCGGCGCCTGGCTGGGTACGATCATGCTGTTCAACGTCTGGGTACTCATCTGGCCGAACCAGAAGAAAGTGCTCGGCATCGTCGAGGCCAGCGCTGACGAGGTAGCCAAAGCCAAGCGAGTGGCGCTGCTGGCCTCACGTACCAACACGATGCTGTCGATCCCGATGCTCATGAGCATGGTCGGATACGGCCACGGCGGATTCTTTCTGTAACGATCGACCTTGGTCTCTCTTACCGACGACGAGCGCAATACCATCGGCGCCACGGTCGCCGCGGCGCTTACCGAGGACGTCGGCAGCGGCGACCTCACCGCGGCACTGATCGACGAGGACGAGGTTGTCGGCGCATCGATCATCGCGCGGGAACCGCTGGTGCTGGCCGGCCATCCCTGGGCGAACGAGGTGTTTCGCCAGCTCGATGAACGCGTCCAGCTCGACTGGTACATCGAGGACGGCCAGGATGCGCAGGCGGACGAAGTGATCTGCAAGCTCGTCGGTCCCGCACGCGCATTGCTGACCGGCGAGCGCTCCGCCCTCAACTTCCTGCAGACCCTGTCGGCAACCGCGACCTCGACCGCCGCATTCGTCGCCGCCGTCGCAGGTACCCCGGCGAAGGTCCTCGACACGCGCAAGACCCTGCCCGGACTCAGGCAGGCCCAGAAATACGCCGTGCGCTGCGGCGGCGGGCACAACCACCGGTCGGGCCTCTACGACGCCATCCTGGTCAAGGAAAACCACATCCGGAGCGCCGGCAGCATCACCGAGGCGCTGCGGCGCGCGAAGATGGCTGCGTCGGACGTGCTGATCGAAGTCGAGGTCGAATCACTCGACGAACTGCGTGAAGCGCTGGACGCGGGTGCGGAACGTATCCTGCTCGACAACTTCCCGATTGCCGCGCTGCGCGAGGCGGTGGACATCAATGCCGCTTACGGCTACGTGGGAGCCGAGCTCGAGGCGTCGGGTAATGTCAGCCTCGAGACGATCCGGGAGATCGCGGAAACGGGGGTCGACTACATCTCGACCGGCGCGATCACCAAGAATATCCGCGCCGTCGATCTGTCGATGCTGTTTCGCATCGACCAGGGCTAGGGCTCGCCAGGCGCCCCCGAATACGCTACCGCACTGGTTACGCGTTTAGGCTCGGATACACCGTAGCCCTGCGCGTAGTCAACGCCAATACCCCTGAGCATCGTGATGATCTCTTCGTTTTCCGCAAATTCGGCAATGGTCTGTTTGCCGGTAAGGTGACCGATTTCATTAATCGAGCGTACCATTT
>JAACFE010000157.1 GCA_009937525.1 Gammaproteobacteria bacterium | reverse complement strand
CCTGGCGAGGCGGCAAGAAACGCATCGCGTGGTTCGACTTCCCGGAACACGCCTGGGGCGACACGCGCATCGTATTCGGCCACTGGTCCCAGCTGGGCCTGATCGTGCTTCCGAACATCGTGAGTCTCGACACGGGATGCGTGTGGGGCCGGCAGCTGACGGCTGTGCGGCTCGACACGAAAGTTGCGCGGGTCTACCAGGTTCCCGGCCAGTACTGATGCACTACGAGGACTCTGCCGACTTTGCGGCGCGGCTGGACAGGGACGATTCACTGGCCGGCTTTCGCGACCGCTTCGAGTTTCCCGACGACCGCGGCGGCCGCAGGCCCGTCTACTTTTGCGGCCACTCGCTGGGTCTGCAACCGAAGCTTGCAGCGCAATACGTGAACGAGGAATTATCGGAGTGGGCGCGACGCGGGGTGGAAGGCCACTTCGAAGCCGCACGCCCCTGGGTCTCCTACCATCGTAATGCGACGGCGGCGCTCGCCGCCATGACCGGTGCAAAGCCGTCAGAGGTCGTTGCGATGAACACACTGACCGTCAATCTGCACGTGATGATGTCGAGTTTCTACAGGCCGGACGAGCGGCGCCGGAAGATTCTCATCGAGTCGACGGCGTTTCCGTCCGACCGCTACGCCGTCACGTCACAGATCCGGATGCGCGGCCACGACCCTGACCGGGATCTGCTGGAATGGCGGCCGCGCAACGATCAGTTGCTCTACATCGACGACCTCGAAGCACTCCTGGAACGTGCAGGGCGGCAGACAGCCTTGCTGCTCTTGCCCGGCGTGCAGTACTACTCCGGACAGGTACTCGACATGCCGCGGATATGCGAGCTTGCGCGTGAATACGAATGCAAGGTGGGTTTCGACCTCGCCCATGCGGTCGGCAACATTGCGCTGGGTCTCCACGAGTGGGGGCCGGACTTCGCGGCCTGGTGCAGCTACAAGTATCTGAACGGTGGTCCCGGCGCAATAGCCGGTGCTTTCGTGCACGAGCGTCATTTCGCACCCGACAACCTCAACCAGCTGCACGGCTGGTGGGGCAACAACGAGGCGACGCGCTTCAAAATGCGCGACGAATTCGACCCGGCGCCGGGCGCGGACCTCTGGCAGCTCAGCTGCCCGCCGGTCCTGTCGTTCGCGCCGGTGCTCGCATCGCTGGAGATATTCGCCGAGGCGGGGCTGTCGCGCCTGATTGAGAAGTCCCGGCGCCTGACCGGCTACCTGGCGTGGCTGATCGGGCGGCGGTTCGAGGGTCGCGTCGGCATCATCACGCCGGCAGATGAGCGCGGTTGCCAGCTGTCGCTCGTGGTCAGGGACAAGGGCGTGGATGCGCAGCAGGTGTTTCGCAATCTCACGGCGCTCAACGTCATCGGCGACTGGCGCGAACCGGATGTCATCCGCATCGCACCGGCGCCGCTGTACAACAGTTTCGTCGATGTCTTCGAGTGCGCGGAACGACTGCAGCAGGCGCTCGACGCGGCATGACTCAAGGCTTGCGGCGTTCGAACACCATCATGTCGAAGGCGTAGCGATGCCTGTCGTCGGCATCATGATGCTCTGACGAAACCAGTTGCCAGGTCGCCTCGTCGACCTCCGGGAAGTGCGTATCGCCCTCCACTTCCGCCTGCACCCGGGTCAGGTAGATCCGGTCCGCGAGCGGCAGGAAATCGTGATATACCCTTCCGCCGCCGATGATCATCACTTCAGCCGCGCCTTCCACGAGATCGATCGCGTCACTGACCGACGACACGACGTCGCAGCCGCCCGCCGCATAGTCTGTCTCTCGGGTCATCACGATGTTGCGCCTGTCCGGCAACGGCCTGCCGATCGACTCGAAGGTTTTCCGACCCATGATCACGGGCTTCCCCGTCGTGAGACGCTTGAAGTGCCGGAGATCGTCGGGGAGGTGCCAGGGAAGCTCGCCGTCGCGACCTATGACATTGTTGCTCGACGCCGCAACGACCAGGCTTATCGTCATACGGCAACGGCCGCGCGGATATGCGGGTGAGCCTCGTAATTCAGGATCTCGAAATCCTCGAAACGGTAGTCGAAGATGCTGTCTGGCCGCCGCTTGATCGCGAGCCGCGGCAATGGCAAGGGCTTGCGCGCGAGCTGCTCGTCTGCCTGCTCGAGATGATTGGTATAGAGGTGACAGTCACCGCCCGTCCAGATGAAATCGCCGACGCCGAGGTCGCACTGCTGCGCCAGCATGTGCGTCAGCAGCGAGTACGAAGCGATATTGAACGGTACGCCGAGGAAGATGTCGCAGCTGCGCTGGTAAAGCTGGCACGACAGCTTGCCTTCCGCAACGTAGAACTGGAACAGGCAGTGACACGGCGGCAGGGCCATCTTGTCGATCTCGCCTACGTTCCAGGCACTCACGATGATGCGCCGCGAATCCGGTTCTTCCTTCAGTTGCCGCACGACCTCGCTGATCTGGTCGATCGAGGAGCCGTCCGGCGCGGGCCAGCTACGCCACTGCACGCCGTACACCGGGCCGAGGTTACCGTCCTCGTCGGCCCATTCGTTCCAGATGGAGACGTCGTTTTCCGTCAGGTAACGCGTGTTCTGGTCGCCGCTGAGAAACCACAGCAGCTCGTGGACGATGGACTTGACGTGCAGGCGTTTCGTCGTGACCAGCGGGAATCCTTCGCCGAGATCGAAACGCATCTGGTAACCGAAGACCGACAGCGTACCGGTACCGGTGCGGTCTTCCTTGCGGGTGCCGTTGTCGCGGACGTGCCGCATCATGGACAGGTACTGTTGCATGTCAGGTCGTTGCCTCCTTGTTCGCTCCCGGCCGGTACGCGAGATAGAGGAGCAGCGCACCAGCGATGATCATCGGCGTACTGAGCAGCTGCCCCATGGTAACCCAGTCGGCGAACAGGTAGCCGATGTGCGCGTCGGGCACACGATAGAATTCGATGTAGAAGCGGAACATGCCGTAGAGCAGCAGGAAAAGCCCCGAAACGGCCATGTACGGCCGTTCCTTCGACGAGAACCACCACAGTATGACGAACAGCACGAGGCCCTCGAGCGCAGCCTCGTAAAGCATCGTCGGATGCAGTACTTCGTCACCAACGCGAAAGCCCGCGAAGACTTCGTCCGGAACGTTGAACGCCCACGGCACGTCCGTCGGCTTGCCCCAGAGTTCGCCGTTGATGAAATTCCCGATACGGCCAAATCCCAACCCGAGGGGCACCAGCGGCGCGACGAAATCGGTCATCTGCCACATCGTGTTACCGAGCTTGCGGCCATAGAGCCACATCGCGATGAGGACGCCGGCAAGGCCGCCGTGGAAGGACATGCCGCCCTGCCAGATCTTGACGATGTAGAGCGGGTCTTCGGCCATGTTGGCCCAGCCGTAAAACAGGATGTAGCCCAGCCGCCCGCCCGCGATGACACCCAGCATCACGTAGAACACCAGGTCATCGACCTGTTGCGGGGTGATCGTCGACCACGGCTGCCGGCTGCGGCGCCGCGCCAGCCACCAGCCCGCGAGAAAGCCGAGCACGTACATCATGCCGTACCAGCGGATCTTGAGACCGAAGATCGAGACAATGACCGGATCGATCTCTGGGTATATCAGCATGCGGCAGGGCTCGGGGGGGCGTTTGGGAGGCCGCTAGTCTAACAATTCTCGGCGATGCGCTATAGTGGCCCGCCGTTCACGATACGCCGCCATGCCGAACCGACTCGCCAACGAAACCAGCCCCTACCTGCTGCAGCACGCGGACAACCCGGTCGACTGGTACCCGTGGGGCGACGACGCATTCGCCCTCGCCCGCGAGCAGGACAAGCCGGTGCTGCTGTCGGTCGGCTATTCCGCCTGTCACTGGTGCCACGTCATGGCGCACGAATCGTTCGAGGACGAGGCGACGGCCAGGGTGATGAACGAGCTGTTCGTGAACATCAAGGTCGACCGCGAGGAACGGCCCGACGTCGACAAGATCTACCAGACGGCGCAGCAACTCCTGACACAACGGACTGGCGGCTGGCCGCTGACAATGTTCCTGAACGCTGATGACCAGCGG
>JAACFE010000013.1 GCA_009937525.1 Gammaproteobacteria bacterium | reverse complement strand
CGGCGCCGAACCGGGAACGATCCGACTCGTAGTCGATACCGGGCGCGTAGCGAAATACCTCGGCGATGGAACTGGCGAGTTCGAAACGAAAGTCTTCGTCGTCAAACACGCTGACATTGGCAGTGATTTCCCGGCGGCTGCGCTCGTGCTTGTTGGCGACGACCACGACTTCTTCGACGAATGCTGTTCTTGAGTCCGTGTCGCCGGCTGACGAAGCTGCGCAAAGCAGCGGCGCAATAGCGGCCAGTACCAGGGCGAGTGACATAGGGCTGGACGGTTCGCGGTACGGCATTCCAATGACCTCGTTGCAAACTGCTGCGGAAACAAGGCCAACGGTAGGTGCCCGGCGAGCAAACTGCCTTGATCCAGGTCAAGGACGACGGCGGGATGAGGACTAGACTACTGAAACGTGGTCGATGTGGTTCATTCCCGGAGACAAGCGCAGTGACGCAAAGTAGCTTGGTGCTAGACTCTGTTCCCATGGAAAAACAATCGGGCCTCTACGAATCGGTTCGCAGTCATTACCTGTTTTCCGGCCTCGAAGAGGAGGACTTTGACCGGCTCGCGGCGGAAATGAAGGTAAGAGACCTGGATCAGGGCGAGGTCCTGTTTCACCGTGGCGATCCTGCTGACAGCTTCTTCTATGTCGACACGGGGTTGATCGAACTGAGCCTGATTTCCGCGACCGGCGACAAGAAGACGCTCGAGGTCGTCAACCCCGGGAGGACATTTGGTGAAGCGGTGACCTTCATGCAGGAGGTCAAGTTCCCGGTCACGGCCGAGGGGTTGCATAAGTCAAAGCTTTGCGAAATTCCGAACCGGGCCTTCCTGGACATGCTTCGAACGAACCGGGATGCGTGCATGCGCCTGCTCGCCGATCTTTCACGGCACCTGCACGCACGCGTTCGGGAAATCGAAAACCTTTCCATACAGAATGCCCGGCATCGGCTGTCGAGCTATATCATCGACCACATTACCGACGCGCGCGATGGCGACCAGGCGACGGCAAGACTGGAGTTGCCGCGTCACGTGATCGCATCGCGGCTGTCGATCAAGCCAGAGACGCTCTCCCGGCTGCTGCGCAGTCTCGCGGACGAGGGCGTGATCTCGATCGAGGACCGGGTCGTATTCATCCACAGCCTCACCCGGCTGCGCCCCTACGACTAACAAAAAAAAAGGACAGTGACTTTTTTGAAAAGGTCACTGTCCCCGGTGTTGGTGGAGGTGGTGGGAATCGAACCCACGTCCGCAAGTCCTACGCTACGAGATCTACATGCTTATTCCGCCTTTAATCTCACTGCGGGCTACCCGACGGGCAGGGAAAACTCACAGCCAGTTCAGTAAGGATTTAGTGTCGGTGACTCCCGTGATCCGGACGCACAGGCACGATCCGGGCGGAAGGCTTAGAGCTGGTTTTTAAGCAGCTAAAGCGTAGTTGTCGTCGTTGGCAACTATGAGTGTTACAGCTGGATTTACGAGGTCATCTGTCCCTCGGCATGCACTCGGAGTTTCGCGACCCGCGTCGAAACCAGGTCACCCCCGTGAACCCTAAGTGTATGGGCTATGCGCGGCATTACAACGCATACGCCCACATTTTTTGGTCCGGGCAATACAAATAAAACACTTTAATAAAGTAGTATAATACACTGAAATATATCAATGTTTCAGGATTCTCGCTTTTTGCCGCGCCCAGTCGCGATCCTTGTCGGCGGCGCGCTTGTCGTGTTGTTTCTTACCGCGCGCCAGCCCGACCTCGAGTTTCACACGGCCCTTGCGCCAGTGGAGGTCCAGCGGAACCAGGGCGTAGCCCTTGCGTTCCACGGCCCCGATCAGGCGATCGAGCTCACGACGGTGCATGAGCAGTTTGCGACTCCGCGTCGGATCCGCCTGCACGTGGGTCGACGCGGACAGGAGCGGCGAGAAATGCGCGCCGACGAGGTACGCCTCGCCGTTCCTGATGGTCACGTAGCTCTCGGTGAGCTGCGCGCGGCCCTCGCGCAGGCTTTTCACCTCCCAGCCCTGCAGCGACAGGCCCGCCTCGATCCGATCCTCGATGAAAAAATCGTGCCGTGCCCTGCGGTTCGCGGCGATGACGTTGCTGGTGTCTGGCTTCTTCTTGCTCATGGCCTGGGCTGTGCCGGACGGTGGCCGGGGCCGCGATTATACGGAATTCTGTGGCGCGTTTAGCCTTGCGTGCGTCACCCCCCGGTCGCGGGTCGTGTTGTCACCTTTCGGAAATTGTATGAGAATCGCGCCTTCCGCCGCCCCGAGAGAGCGAGAATGCTGAGCAACCAGGCTGCCGAATCCGGCAAGCGCAAATCACTTCACGGGCATTGGTCGTCGCGGATGGCCTTCGTTCTCGCAGTGACCGGTTCGGCTGTCGGTCTCGGCAACGTCTGGAAATTTCCCTATGTCGCGGGCCAGAACGGCGGCGGCGCGTTCGTCATCGTCTATCTGCTTTGCGTCGTGCTGGTCGGTATGCCGGTGATGATGTCCGAGATCCTTATCGGGCGTCGCGGGCGGCGCAATCCGGTGGCGACGATGGCCCTGCTCGGCGAGGAGGAGGGCAGTTCGAAACGCTGGCAGTGGGTCGGCGGCATGGGTGTGCTCGCCGGGATCATGATCCTCTCGTTCTACAGCGTCATCGCGGGGTGGACGCTCGCCTACATCGTCAAGAGCGCAACGGGTGTGTTCACGGGGGCCGATGCGGCGACGGTCGGCGCCCAGTTTGACGGCTTCGTCGGCGACTGGCGCGCGGTGGCCTTCTGCCACACCCTGTTCATGGGCCTGACGATCTTCGTCGTCATGCGTGGCGTAGAGCGCGGGCTGGAACAGGCCGTCCGATTCATGGTACCGGCGCTGCTCGTGCTGATGCTGGTGCTGTTGGGGTATTCCGTCACGTCGGGGCACTTCGGTGAGGGCCTGTCGTTCATGTTCACCCCGGACTTCAGCAAACTGAGCTGGGACAGCGTTCTCGCCGCGATGGGGCAGGCGTTCTTCACGTTGTCGATCGGCATGGGGGCGATCATGGCGTACGGCGCGTACCTGCCCGAGGAGACGTCCATCATGGGCGCTTCCGGCGCGGTCGTGACGGCAGACACGCTTATCGCCATTCTCGCCGGTCTCGTTATCTTCCCGCTGGTCTTCGCGAACGGACTGGACCCGGCCGACGGCCCGGGGCTCGTGTTCCAGACGCTACCCCTGGCGCTCGGCCAGATGCCGGGCGGCGCATTCTTCTCGACCCTGTTCTTCATCCTGTTGTCGTTTGCCGCGTGGACGTCGGCGCTCGGCCTGATGGAACCGGCCGTCGCGTGGGTCGTCGAGCGGTTCAGCAAGACGCGCGCGCAGGCCGCGATCATCATCGGAGGCATGATCTGGTTGCTCGGCTTCGGAACGGTTTTTTCGTTCAACGTCCTGGCAGACGTTAGCTTCTACAAAGGCACAATATTTCTCAATCTCGACCACCTGACCAACAACATCATGTTGCCGCTCGGTGGTCTGTTCATCGCGGTCTTCGCCGGCTGGATCATGTGCAGGAATTCGACCGCCGAAGAACTCGGTGGTGCGGGTTTCTTCTACAGGATCTGGCGCCTGCTGGCCCGGTTCGTGGTGCCGGTGGGAATTCTGTTCGTGTTTCTCAAGGCGGTCGGTCTGCTGCCCGACCTGTCATGATCCGCCGCGGAAACCGTAGCGCCTGACGTCGTGCGCAAGGTCAGCCGCAGTGCGCTCGTGCCGTTTTCGGCCCGCCAGATGTACGTCCTCGTCGAGGACGTCGAATCCTACCCCGAGTTTCTGCCGTGGTGTGGCGGCGCGGTGCTGCACTGGCGTGACGGCGACGTGCTGGAAGGCTCTGTCGAAATGCGTATTGCAGGGCTGCGACGCAGCTTCAGGACGCGGAACAGGATGCGCGAGTTCGAAGCCATAGACATGGAGCTCGTCGAGGGTCCGTTCAGCCAACTGAGCGGCGGCTGGCAGTTCAAGGCGCTCGATCAGCTCGGTTGCAAAGTCTCGCTCGAAGTCGAGTTCGAAGTCAGGAACAGGGCAACCAACCGGCTGCTGGGGCACTACTTCGAGGAAATCTGCAATTCACTGGTGGACGCCTTTGTGCGCCGGGCCGAGCACATGTACGGCGCCGGGGAGAAGCCCGATGGCTGAAAGCCTTGCCGTGGAAGTCGTCCTTGCGACGCCTGCGAAGCAGATACTGCTGGCGTTGCGCGTCGACGCGGGAGCCACCGTGGGCGATGCGATTGCCGCCTCCGGCATAGCGTCGCGATTCCCGGAGCTGGCGGTGGACGACATGCCCACCGGCATCTGGGGCAAACCCGTATCGCGCCAAAGCGCCGTCAGCGATGGCGACAGGATCGAACTCTACCGCCCGCTCGAGATCGATCCTCGTGAGGCGCGCCGCCAACGGGCATTTGCAGAAAAAGGCTAGGGCTCAGAGATTATCGGCGAGATTCCGGTTGCGCTGAATCTCGGTCACCGTATCGGCTTCGAATTCGATCGTCACCCAGCGCTTCGCCGTCGCATCCTTGCGGCCGATCTTGACGTAGTAGACGTAGTCCCAGCGGTCCCGGTGAAACGGATCATCGACCATCGGCGTCCCGAGCAGGAATCGGACCTGGTTGCGGGTCATTCCCACCTCGACCTGATCGAGGTCCTCTTCTTCGACGATATTTCCCTGCGAAATATTGGCACGGTAGACGCAGCCGGACGAGCTGATGAGGATCCCCAGCGCCACGGCGAGGAATAATGACTTGCGAAGCGAGCGATGCATTGGGGACCGGCCAGATTCCGAGAGTCGAATTTCGCGGCGAACCCGCTGCTAGAGCCAGGCTGCCATCTGCGTCATAATAGGCGCGCATGATACCTTCTTGCCTGACGCCGCGATAGGCGCTGGTCCTCAGTACCGCCAGGGATACCCTCAATGGAGCAACGTCACGAATTACGCAAGGCCGGACTCAAGATCACCTTACCGCGACTGAAGATCCTTGAGATCCTCGAGAGCGCCTCGAATCGTCATCTGAGTGCCGAGGATATCTACAAGGATCTGCTGGACTCGGGTGAGGAAATCGGGCTTGCGACGGTCTATCGCGTGCTCACGCAGTTCGAGGCGGCGGGCCTGGTCACACGCCACAATTTCGAGGGCGGGCACTCGGTCTTCGAACTCGATGATGGCGAGCACCACGACCACATGGTCTGTGTCGAAACGGGCGACGTCATCGAATTCACCAGCGACGAAATCGAGCGCCTGCAGTACGAGATCGCCGAAAAGCACGGTTTCGAACTCATCGATCACAGTCTCGTGCTCTACGTCAGGCGCGATGACGGGTCCGGCGAGGACTAGGGAGTCTGTTCAGGCGCGTTTCTGAGGCGCGCCGGCAAGCATCTCGGCTGCGTGTTCGCGGGTCTTTGCGGTAATTTCGACGCCGCCGAGCATTCGCGCAAGCTCGTCGACGCGTTCTTCCTGATCGAGAACGTGCGCGCCGGTGCGCGTCGCCTTGCCGTCAGTGACCTTGCTGATTCGAATGTGGTGGTCGGCCAGGCTGGCGACCTGCGGCAGATGGGTGACGCACAGGACCTGGCGGTCCCCGGCAACCTCCGCCAGGCGTCGTCCCACCATCTCGGCAACCCCGCCGCCCACACCGCTGTCCACTTCATCGAAAACCATCGTGGGAATGGTGCTGCCGTCGCTGGCAATAACCTGGATCGACAGGCTCATGCGCGATAGTTCACCGCCGGACGCGACCCGCGACAGCGGCATGACGGGCTGGCCCGGGTTGGCGCTGATCAGGAATTCGATCTCGTCCAGGCCACCGCTGCGTTCTGCGCCTTCGGCAAGCGGCTCGACGGCGATCTCGAACTTGCCCCCCGGCATGCCGAGGCCCGCCATCGCCTCGCTGACAGAGCTCTCGAATTTCCCCGCGGCGGCCTTGCGCAGCCGCGACAATTCCGTGGCCAGTTCGCGGTATCCGTCCTCTGCGTGCCGCACCTCCTGTTCGAGTTCGCGGCCGCGTTCTTCGGCGTGCGTCAGCTCATCGAGTTCCGCGCCGAGACGCGCGCGGAGTTCCGGCAGGCCGTCTGCTTCGACCCGGTGCTTGCGGGCGATGGTCTGCATGGAATCGAGGCGCTGTTCGACGAGGTCCTGCCGGCCGGGATCCATGTCAATCGAATCGCCATAGCGGCGCAGCGAGTCGCTGGCCTCGGCAACCTGTATCCCGGCACTGTCGAGCAACTCCGCCACGGCCGCCAGCTCGTGGTCGAATTCGACCAGGCCCTGCAGCAGCCGTTTTGCCGCCGCAAGCATGCCGGCTACGTTAGCGGCGTCGCTCTCCGACAGGCCCTCCAGGGCCGCCGCAACTCCCTCGGCAAGCCGGCCGCGGTTCGCCAGGCGCTGCGCCTCGGACCGCAGTTCCGCGTACTCGCCGGGCCCAGCGTCCAGCGATTCGAGTTCATGCAGCTGAAACGTCAGCAGGTCGACGCGCGACGCCCGGTCTGCATCCGCGTTACGGAGCGTCTCGAGCCGCTCGAGCAGCGTTTTCCAGTGCATGAACGCGCGTTCCGTCTGCTCGCGCAGTCCGAGCAGCCCGCCGTAATGATCCAGCAGGTCGCGCTGGACGGAGCGATGCCCCAGCGACTGGTGGAAATGCTGGCCGTGGATGTCGATGAGCATCTCGCCCAGGGTCTTGAGCTGCTGCACGGGAACGGCGTTGCCGTTGACGAACGCCCGTGACCTGCCGTCAGCATTGATGACCCGGCGCAGCAGGCACTGGTCGTCTTCGTCGAGCGATTGTTCCTCGAGCCAGGCTTTCGCCAGTGGCAGGGCGGACACGTCGAATTCGGCGCTGAACTCGGCGCGTTTCGCGCCGCTGCGAACGAGCTTGCCGCCACCGCGCTCGCCGAGGACCAGTCCCAGCGCGTCGACCAGGATCGACTTGCCGGCGCCGGTTTCGCCGGTGAGGACGGTCATTCCCGGCTCGAACTCGACCTCGATGCGGTCGACGATCGCGAAGTCCCGGACCTGCAGATTGACGAGCATCGTCAGGTGCCTTCCGGCGGCACGTCGCGTTTGCGCGAATCGTGGCCCCAGTGGAGTTTGGACCGCAGGATGCCGAAGAAATCGTATCCTGGCGGATGCAGCAGCGTCAGGCGCGTCTCTGACGCGGCGACGAGCAGCCTGTCCTGGGGTCGGATCTCACCCATCGAGTGTCCGTCTGCCATGATCTCGGCCCGCGTATTCTCGCGTTCGAGCAGGCGGAGTTCGATGCCCAGGTCGGCGGGAATCACGATCGGACGGTCCGAGAGGGTATGGGGTGCGACCGGCACGACCACGACAGCATCGAGACGCGGCTCGATGATCGGGCCGCCACAGCTGAGCGAGTACGCTGTCGAACCGGTCGGTGTCGCAATGACGAGGCCGTCGCCCGCATGGGTATTAACAAAGCGGCCCGAGACGCGAGTAACGAAATCGAGCATGCGGCCGGTTTCACGTCGCTGCAGGACGACGTCGTTCAGGGCAAGTGCGGTCGTGTCCGGTTCGCCGGGGCGCTCGAGTCGCGCCTCCAGCACCAGGCGCTTGTCCGTAGTGAACTCGCCGGCCAGTACGTGTCCGACACTGTCGAGCATCTCCTCGGGAGTCACGTCAGCGAGGAATCCGAGGCGCCCGCGATTGATGCCCAGCAGGGGTACGTCGCCACGCCGGGCCAGCTGCCCGGCATACAGCATCGCGCCGTCGCCGCCGATCGCAATGATCAGGTCGGCTCGCTCGGCGAGGTCCGATTCGGGAATGCGGGTCGCCGCAATCGCGAGCGACATATCCTCGGCGGCCAGCACCTCGACGCCCGACTGGGAGAGATACTCTGCGAGCACGGTCATCGGCTCGGATACCCGTGGATCCTCGTGGCGCCCCATGATCGCTACTTTCTTGAACATCGTTGCCATGTCGCTTTGCTTTCGATTGCTCGTGCCGGGGCGCCCGTACGGTGATTGTTGCAAACCCTTGACCGGTCGCCAAGCCGTTGTTAGCTTGTTTTGCTACCGTAACACAGCGAACGATTCCCGCTGTTTCCGTTTCCTCTAAATGTCGGCAGAAGCAGTCAGTTCCTTACCCAACGAACGCGCGAGCCACCTCCTGCGAGTGCTCATCCAGCGCTATATACGCGAGGGCGAGCCCGTGGGCTCGAGGACGCTGTCGAAGGACTCCGGCCTGGACCTCAGCCCGGCGACCATCCGCAACGTGATGGCGGACCTCGAGGAGATGGGTCTCGTCGCGGCACCGCATACGTCGGCGGGTCGCGTGCCGACCGCCAAGGGTTACCGCCTGTTCGTCGACACGCTGGTCCGCTATCGCCAGCCGCGGGGCAACGACCTGCGCCGCCTGCAATCTCAATTGCAGAAGAATGTCGACGATCCCGGTTCGCTGATCAGTTCCGTCTCGAACATGCTCTCGGAAATCACGAGTCTCGCCGGCGTCGTTACCGTGCCGCGAGGGCAGCAGGCTACGTTGCGGCAGATCGAGTTCCTGCCGCTCTCGGACCATCGCGTCCTGGTCATCCTGGTGATCAACGACCGCGAGGTGCAGAACCGGATCCTGCATCTCGACCGCACTTACTCCGAGTCGGAGCTGACCCAGGCGGCGAATTTCATCAACGACAAGTATGCCGGCATGGACATGCTGCAGGTTCGCGAGCAGATCGTTTCGGACCTCGGGGACCTGAGAGACTCGATGAACCAGGCGATGCAGGACATCATCGCGGTTGCCCATTCGGCATTGGCGGGCGCGGCGGAACCGGGCGGCGAATTCGTGCTGACGGGCGAGACGAAGTTGATGGATTTCGCCGAGCTCTCGGACATCGAAACCCTGCGGCGACTGTTCGAGGCGTTTTCCAGGAAGCGGCTGATACTCGAGCTGATGGATCGCAGCATCGACGCACAGGGCGTGCGCGTGTTCATCGGCGAGGAGTCCGGTTTCCGCATCCTCGACGACTGCAGCGTGGTCACCGCGCCGTACCGCAGCGGCGACGGCACCATCGGGGTTCTCGGCGTGATCGGACCGACGCGCATGGCCTACGACCGGGTGGTGCCGATCGTGGATATCACGGCCCGCCTGCTGGAATCGGCGCTCGGCCAGCGCGGCTAGACCCCGAATTCGCCAAAATATCCGCGCTGACGCTTGATTTTTGGGGCGCGATCCCCACACTCCCAACTTCCTTGTTACCGGCCACCGGACAGGTGCGGCCGACAGATATGTGGAGTTGCATGCATGAGCGCAGAGCCCAAGCGGCCTGACATCGAAGCCGGGGAAATGCCGCCGGAAGCCGGCGACCAGCCGGCGCCCGACGCGGCTGCGGAAGAGAACAGCGAGGCGGAAGCAAACCCGGAGGCGGCGCTGGCGGAAGCACAGACGAAAGCGGACGAGAACTGGAACCTCTATCTGCGTGCCGCTGCGGAGCTGGAAAACGTCCGCAAGCGCGCTGCGCGCGACGTCGAGAATGCGCACAGGTTTGCGCTCGAAAGCTTTGGCCGCGAGTTACTCGCCGTGGTGGACAGCCTGGAGATCGGCCTCGCCGCCGCCGACAACGCGGATGCCGACGCGCTTCGCGAGGGCAGCGAGGCGACCTGCAAGCTCCTCAAGACGACGCTCGAGCGCTTCGGGATATCGGAAGTGGATCCGGAGGGAGAACCCTTCGATCCGGAGATGCACGAAGCCATGAGCATGATGCCGTCGGACACGGTCGAGCCGGGGTCCGTCGCGCAGGTCATTCAGAAGGGCTATGCGCTGAACGGGCGCCTGTTGCGCCCGGCGCGGGTGATCGTCGCCGCCGAGCCGCCGCCGGCAGACGCCGGGAACTGAGCAGCAGCATGGTCGCGGGCGCTTGAAACACATGGGCTTGCCCCCAATTCACAGGCAGTTTTGGAAAACATCAGTTTTTGGAGTAGATCAGCATGGGTAAAGTAATCGGTATCGACCTGGGTACCACGAACTCCTGCGTAGCGGTCATGGAAGGTGGCACCCCGAAGGTCATCGAGAACAGCGAGGGTGATCGCACGACGCCGTCCATCGTCGCGTTCAGCAAGGATGACCAGGTGCTCGTCGGACAGTCGGCGAAACGCCAGGCCGTAACGAATCCGAGCAACACCCTGTTTGCCGTAAAGCGCCTCATCGGTCGCCGCTTCGAGGATGATGTCGTGCAGCGGGACATGGACATGGTGGCCTACACCATCGTCAAGGCGGATAACGGCGATGCCTGGGTCGAAGCGCACGGCAAGAAGATGGCGCCGCCCGAGATTTCGGCGCGCGTGCTCATGAAGATGAAGAAGACGGCGGAAGACTACCTCGGCGAACCCGTCACCGAGGCGGTCGTCACGGTACCTGCGTATTTCAACGATTCGCAGCGACAGGCGACCAAGGACGCCGGCAAGATCGCCGGTCTCGACGTAAAACGCATCATCAACGAGCCGACGGCCGCGGCGCTGGCCTACGGTATGGACAAGAAGCGCGGCGATCAGAAGATCGCCGTGTTCGACCTCGGCGGCGGCACCTTCGATATCTCGATCATCGAGATTGCGGAAGTTGATGGCGAGCACCAGTTCGAGGTGCTGTCGACCAACGGTGACACATTCCTTGGCGGCGAGGACTTCGACCTGCGCATCATCCAATACCTCACCAAGGAATTCGAGCGAGAGACAGGCGTCGACATCAGCAAGGACCCGCTTGCCATGCAGCGCCTCAAGGAAGCCGCAGAGAAAGCGAAGATCGAACTCAGCTCTCAGCAGCAGACCGAGGTCAATCTGCCGTACATCACGGCGGATGCCAGCGGACCCAAGCACCTCAACATCAAGCTGACGCGCGCGAAACTCGAGGCGCTCGTTGACGAGTTGATCGAGCGCACGATGGGTCCCTGCAAGACCGCTCTGCAGGATGCCGGTCTCAAGGTCAACGAGATCGATGATGTAATCCTCGTCGGCGGGCAGACGCGCATGCCGAAGGTGCAGGAGGTTGTGCAGAACTTCTTCGGCAAGGAGCCGCGGAAGGACGTGAATCCCGACGAGGCGGTCGCGCTCGGCGCGGCGATCCAGGGCGGCGTGCTTGCGGGCGATGTCAAGGACGTGCTGCTGCTCGACGTCACGCCGCTGTCGCTCGGTATCGAAACCCTCGGTGGTGTCATGACCAAGCTGATCGACAAGAACACGACGATTCCCGCAAACGCGGAGCAGGTCTTCTCGACCGCGGACGACAACCAGACGGCCGTGACGATCCATGTGCTCCAGGGTGAGCGTGAGCGTGCCGTCGACAACAAGTCGCTCGGCCGATTCGATCTCACGGACATTCCGCCGGCGCCGCGCGGCATGCCACAGATCGAGGTGACGTTCGATATCGATGCGAACGGTATTCTCAATGTGTCTGCCAAGGACAAGGCGACGGCCAAGAGCCAGAACATCGTCATCAAGGCATCCAGCGGTCTTTCGGATGATGAGATCGAGCAGATGGTTCGTGATGCCGAGAGCCACGCCGAGGAAGATCGGAAGTTTCGCGAACTCGTCGACGTGCGCAACCAGGCGGACGGTCTCATCCATGCTGCCGAGAAGACGCTGAAGGATCTGGGTGAAAAGGCCACCAGCGAAGAACGCATGAATATCGAGAACGCCGTGTCGGACCTCAAGGCTGTGATGGACAAGGACGACAAGGAAGCTATCGAGAAGAAGACGGCTGCGCTTGCCGAAGCCTCCGGAGCGCTTGCGCAGAAGCTTTACGCCGAGCAGCAGCAGGCGGAGTCGTCTGCTGAAGGTCAGCAGGGCGATTCGGGCGACGACGTAGTCGACGCGGAATTCGAGGAAGTCGACAAGGACGATCAGTCCAGGTCGGCCTGAGGGCAGGCCCGGGTATCGGAAACCGAATAGGGCGCCCTGGCGGGCGCCCGTTCTTGAACAAGCATGGCTAAACGCGACTATTACGACGTACTGGGGGTTTCGAAGTCGGCTTCGGCAGACGAGATCAAGAAGGCGTACCGCCGGCTGGCCATGAAGTACCACCCGGACCGTAACAAGGGCGAAGACCCGGAGTCGGAGAGCAAGTTCAAGGAGGCCAAGGAGGCCTACGAGGTACTTCGCGACGGTGACAAGCGAGCCGCGTATGACCGCTTCGGGCACGACGGCCTGCGCGGCGCCGGAATGGGCGGGCCCGGCGGTTTCAGTACCGAGGGATTCAGCGATATTTTCGGCGACGTGTTCGGCGATATCTTCGGCGGTGGTGGACGGCGCGGCGGGAGGCAGGTGTTTCGAGGAGCCGACCTGGGCTACGAGCTCCGGCTCGATCTCGAAAGGGCTGTCCGCGGCGACACCGTAACCATCGAGGTGCCCTCGCAGGTCACCTGTGAGGATTGCGACGGCAGCGGCGCGAAGAAAGGCACGACGCCGGTACAGTGTTCGACCTGCGGCGGCGCAGGCCAGGTTCGCATGCAGCAGGGCTTCTTCTCGATTCAGCAGACCTGTCCGGCCTGCAAGGGCGCCGGCACCATGATTTCCGATCCCTGCGAAAGCTGTCACGGTCGCGGCCGCGTCCGCAAGACCCGCACCCTGTCGGTCAAGGTCCCGGCGGGCGTCGACGATGGCGACCGGATCCGGCTGTCGGGAGAGGGCGAGGTCGGCCGGAACGGCGGTCCTCCCGGCGATCTTTACGTCGAAATTCGCCTCGATCCGCACAAGATTTTCATGCGTGACGGGGCAGACCTGTCTTGCGAAGTGCCGATCAGTTTTGCGACAGCCGCCCTCGGCGGCGAAGTCGAGCTGCCCACGCTCGACGGCAACGTATCGCTTAAAGTGCCGGCGGGCACGCAGTCCGGCAAGGTATTTCGGTTGCGCGGCAAGGGCGTGACAACGGTGCGGGATCCTCGCAAGGGCGACCTGTTTGCGAAGGTCGCGGTGGAGACACCTGTGAATCTTACGAACGAACAGAAAGAGCTGCTGAGCAAGTTCGATACCACGGTGCGGAAGGGCGGTGATAAACATTCGCCGCGTGCCGACTCCTGGTTCGATACCGTGAAGCGGTTCTTCGATCGCATTGGCCACTAACCCGATCAGGCTCGGAATTGCAGGCGCGGGCCGGATGGGGCTCGCCATCATCAATGCGGTCAACGAAGTTCCCGATCTCGAGATAGGCAGCGTGTGGGTGCGCGATCCTGACGCGGCCGCGGACATGGCGACGCCCTCCGGCGCGATTATCTCGGGCGACCTCGACCACGTCGTCGAGGCCGCCGACGTAATCATTGATTTCAGCCTGTTCGAAGCCACGGAGGAGGTGGCCGCTGCCGTGAAACGCCACGGCAAGCCGCTGGTCTGTGGCGTCAGCGGGCTGGGCGAGGCGCAGATGGCAGCGCTGGACGACGCGGCGCAGCAGGTAGCGGTCGTCTACGATCGCAATATGAGCCAGGGTATCGCCGTGCTGCAGGACCTGGTTGGGCGCGCCGCCCGGTCGCTGGGGGACGAGTTCGCGATCGAGATTCACGAGACGCACCACATCCACAAGAAGGATGCACCGTCCGGGACGGCGCTGAAGCTCGGCGAGTCCGTTGCCAGCGCGCGGAACCAGGAGGGCGCGGATTCCGTCCACTACCAGTCGGAACGTCGTGGTGAAGTGCCCGGAGACCACGATGTCATCTTTTCCTCGCCCACCGAGCGCCTGACGCTGAGCCACAGCGTCACGACCCGCACCGTATTCGCCGAAGGCGCGCTGCGTGCGGCCCGCTGGGTGTCCGGTCGGCCGCCGGGTCTGTACGACATGCACGATGTACTTTTCGGCGCAAACACGGGCTGAATTCGAAAAAAAGCGCCCGCGTGGTCTGGCGCAGCGTGTCGCTGTTCAGTAAACTACGCCGGATCGCTGAGCGGTCAGCGAAGTCTTGAGCGGGAGGCGTTGTCCTTCCGCTTTTGTACATCTGCGACTCGCGTCTCTTCAGGCGCGCCAACGATAGACGCTGATCACCGGGCGGTCTGGATTTGGGTTTCCAGTCGAGTTTCGCACCGAGGTCTGCATTTGAGTACGCCGGCTGTACTGGCTCTGCAAGATGGCACCGTTTTCCATGGCATCTCCGTTGGTGCCGACGGCAAGACTATCGGCGAAGTCGTTTTCAATACCGCAATGACCGGTTACCAGGAGATCCTTACCGATCCTTCCTACTGCCGGCAGATCGTCACTCTCACCTATCCGCATATCGGCAACACCGGCACGACGGCCGAGGACATGGAGTCGTCCCGGGCTCACGCGTCCGGGCTCATCATCCGCGACCTGTCGATGGTGACCAGCAGCTGGCGTAATGAGCGCTCGCTGGGCGATTTCCTGCGGCAGAGCGAGACGGTCGCAATCGCCGATATCGATACCCGCAAGCTGACGCGAATCATTCGCGAGAAAGGCGCGCAGTCGGGATGCATCATGACCGGCGATGTCTCGGAGGCCACCGCCATCGAGCACGCGCGGAAGTTTCCCGGTATTGCCGGCATGGACCTGGCGCAGTTCGTCACGTCGGACGTGGCCTACCAGTGGAGCCAGGGAACGACCTTCGGCCGCAAGCCCCGCATACTGAGCCGCCGCGTTGCGCCGTACCACGTCGTTGCGTACGACTTCGGCATCAAGCGCAATATTCTGCGCCTGCTGGCGGACCTCGATTGCCGCATGACGGTCGTACCGGCCAAGACCAGCGCCGAAGAGGCGCTATCGCTCGGGCCGAACGGCATCTTCCTGTCCAACGGCCCGGGCGACCCGGAGCCCTGCGATTACGCGATCAGCGCGATCGAACAATTCATCGAGGAAAAGATACCGATCTTCGGTATCTGTCTCGGCCACCAGCTGCTGGCCCTTGCGGCCGGCGCGAGGACCGAAAAGATGAAATTCGGCCACCACGGCGCCAATCATCCGGTGCAGGATCTTGCGACGGGGCGGGTGATGATCACGAGCCAGAATCACGGCTTTGCCGTCGACGAAGCAAGCCTGCCCGATACCGTGGAGGCGACGCACCGCTCGCTGTTCGATGGCACCCTGCAGGGCATCTCGATCAAGGGCCAGCCCGCGTTCAGCTTCCAGGGCCACCCCGAAGCCAGCCCGGGCCCCCACGACCTGCTGCCCCTGTTCGAGCGATTCCTGGCCGATATGGAGGCTGGCAAACGCAGCACCTTCAGGGCGATGGTTTCCACATAAAAGTAAGTGGAAACAATATGATATATAATTTAGATAAAGTAAATTATTAGATAATAACCATGCCCAAGCGCACCGATATCCAAAGCGTTCTGATCATCGGCGCAGGCCCGATCGTGATCGGCCAAGCCTGCGAGTTCGACTATTCGGGCGCACAGGCATGCAAGGCCCTGCGCGAGGAGGGCTATCGCGTCATCCTGGTGAATTCCAACCCGGCCACGATCATGACGGACCCGGAAATGGCCGACGCGATCTACATCGAGCCCGTTCACTGGACGGCCGTGGAGCGCATCATCGCCAGGGAGCGCCCGGACGCACTGCTGCCCACGATGGGTGGCCAGACGGGCCTCAACTGCGCGCTCGACCTCGCGCGTGAGGGTGTGCTGGAAAAATACGACGTGGAGCTCATCGCCGCGTCGCGCGAGGCCATCGACATGGCCGAGGACCGCGAACTCTTCCGAAAGGCCATGCAGGAAATCGGTCTCGAGGTTCCGAGAGCGGATATCGCGCATTCACTCGAGGAAGCGCTGGAGAAACAGGCGGATATCGGTTTCCCGACCATCATTCGGCCGTCCTTCACGCTGGGCGGAACCGGGGGCGGAATCGCCTACAACCGCGAAGAGTTCGAGGGCATCGTCTCGCACGGACTCGAAATGTCGCCGACCACGGAAATCCTGCTCGAGGAGTCGGTCATCGGCTGGAAAGAGTTCGAAATGGAGGTCGTGCGCGACAGGAACGACAACTGCATCATCGTGTGTTCCATCGAGAACCTGGACCCGATGGGCGTGCATACCGGCGATTCGATCACTGTCGCGCCGGCGCAGACTCTGACCGACAAGGAGTACCAGCGGCTTCGCGATGCGTCGATCGACGTGCTGCGCAAGATCGGCGTCGAAACCGGCGGGTCCAACGTACAGTTTGCGGTGAGCCCGGAGAACGGCCGCGTCCTGATCATCGAGATGAACCCCCGAGTATCGCGATCCTCTGCGCTGGCGTCGAAGGCCACCGGATTCCCTATCGCCAAGGTGGCGGCCAAACTGGCCGTCGGCTACACGCTCGATGAACTGCAAAACGACATCACCGGGGGTGCAACACCCGCATCGTTCGAGCCCACTATCGATTACGTCGTTACCAAGATTCCGCGGTTTACCTTCGAGAAGTTCCCGGGCACGAACGACCGACTGACGACACAGATGAAGTCGGTCGGTGAGGTCATGGCGATCGGCCGCACATTCCAGGAATCGCTGCAGAAAGCACTGCGCGGGCTCGAGATCGATATCGCCGGTTTCGACGAAGTCGACGGCCGCATCACCACCGAAGCGGAGCGTGATCGGCTGCGGCAGGAGCTGCGCATCCCCGGCGCCAACCGCCTTCGGCACGTCGCCGATGCCATGCGGAACGGCTTCACCTACGAGGACATCGCCGCGATTTCCGGCATCGATCCCTGGTTCCTGGCGCAGATCGAGGACCTGATCGTTGACGAGCAGGCGCTCAGGGGCAAGAACCTCTCGGCCCTGAACAAGGTCTCTCTGCGCGCCCTGAAGCGCAAGGGTTTCTCTGACGCCCGAATAGCGGCATTGCTGAACGTCGACGAGCTCGCCGTACGACGGCGGCGGCTCGAACTCGGCGTTCGGCCTGTATTCAAGCGGGTAGACACCTGTGCGGCGGAATTCGCCACGACGACCGCCTATATGTACTCGACGTATGAAGAAGAGTGCGAGGCGGCACCGACCGACGCGCCGAAGGTCATGATCCTCGGGGGCGGTCCGAATCGTATCGGGCAGGGCATTGAATTCGATTACTGCTGCGTGCATGCGGCGCTGGCACTGCGTGAATCGGGCTACGAGACCATCATGGTCAACTGCAATCCCGAGACTGTGTCTACTGACTACGACACCTCCGACCGCCTGTACTTCGAGTCCCTGACGTTCGAGGACGTCATGGAGATCATCGACAAGGAAAAGCCGAAGGGCGTGATCGTGCAGTATGGCGGGCAGACGCCACTGAAACTCGCGAGGCAGCTCGAGGCCGCCGGCGCGCCGATCATCGGCACATCGCCTGATTCGATCGACCTGGCCGAAGATCGCGAACGATTCCAGCAACTCGTCGAGTCGCTCGATCTCAAGCAGCCTCCCAACTGCACGGCCCGCAGCAAGGAGGACGCGCTGCGCATGGCTGCGGATGTGGGATTCCCGCTCGTGGTCCGCCCCTCGTACGTCCTCGGCGGCAGGGCCATGGAAGTCGTTCACAGCGAGGAAGACCTGGCCACCTACATGGACGCCGCCATCGGCGTGTCGAATAACAGCCCGGTGCTGCTCGACCGCTTCCTGGACCTCGCCACCGAAGTCGACGTCGACTGCGTGTGCGACGGTGAGCGCGTGCTCATCGGCGGCATCATGGAGCATATCGAGCAGGCCGGCGTGCATTCCGGCGACTCCGGCTGCTCGCTGCCGCCGTTCAGCCTGCCGCAAGCGCTGCAGAAAGAGCTGCAGGAGCAGGTCGTCAAGCTCGCCAGGGGGCTGCACGTCGTGGGCCTCATGAACACCCAGTTCGCCATCCAGAACAACGTGATCTACATACTGGAGGTCAATCCGCGCGCCTCGCGTACCGTGCCGTTCGTATCCAAGGCGATCGGGATCCCGCTCGCCAAGATCGCCGCCAAGGTAATGGTCGGCGAGATGCTCGCGAAACAGGGATTCGTCAATCAACGCAATCCCGACTATTTCTCGGTGAAAGAGGCGGTCTTTCCGTTCATCAAGTTCCCGGGTGCGGACCCGATCCTCGGCCCGGAAATGAAATCGACGGGCGAAGTCATGGGTGTCGGCCGGTCTTTCGGCGAAGCCTATGCGAAGGCGCAGCTCGCATCGGGCGTGGTCCTGCCGCGGCAGGGCGCGGCGCTCCTCAGCGTTCGCGACCGCGACAAGGATAGCGCCGTTGAACTCGCAAAGATCCTGGAGGCGCGGGGCTTCGACCTCGTCGCCACGCACGGCACGGCAAAGCATCTTGCAGCTGCTGGTGTATCATGCCGGAGGGCGAACAAGGTTCGCGAAGGGCGGCCGCATATTGTCGATATGATCAAGAATGGCGAGATCGATCTCATCGTCAATACCACCGAAGGCAAGCAGGCAATCCACGAGTCACACTCCATTCGCGCCGAGGCCGTGCGCAAGGGTGTAACGTATTACACGACGCTCGGGGCAGCGATTGCTACCTGCACCGCGATCGAGCATCTCGACGACAGTGACGTCAATCGGTTGCAGGACCTGCACAACGAGGTAGTTGCATGAACAAGGTACCGATGACCGTCAGGGGTCACGAATTGCTCAAGGAAGAACTGAAACGTCTCAAGTCCGTCGAACGGCCGAACGTGATCAGGGCGATTGCGGAGGCACGCGCGCACGGCGACCTCAAGGAGAATGCCGAATACCATGCGGCCAAGGAGCAGCAGGGCTTCATCGAGGGCCGGATCAAGGAAATCGAAGGCAAGCTCTCGCACTCACAGGTAATCGACGTCACCGAGGTCGATGCACGAGGCAAGGTTATCTTCGGCTCGACGGTGGAGCTTCTGGAGGAGTCCACCGGCAAGGAGATCGAGTACAGGATCGTCGGCGAGGACGAGGCCAACATCGGCGCGGGGCTGATCTCCTACACATCGCCGATCGCCAGGGCACTCATCGGTCAGAACGAAGGCGATGTCATCAAGTTTGCTGCGCCGGACGGCGAGAAACAGTTTGAAATCATCGAGGTTCGTTATATTTAGCGGACTCTGCCGCATCAGCGCGGCAGCTGGATACGCTTCTTCTTCTCCGGGTTTTCGCGAAACAGCAGCGCCATATTGCCGATGCGCTGCACCAGCTCCGCGTGACCGGCATCGCAAAGCTTCGTGATGATCCTGTCGCGTTCCGGGCGATCGCCGACCTTGACGCGCACCTTGATGAGTTCGTGGTGCTCGAGGCAGCTGTTGAATTCCGACAGGACGGCCTCTGTGAGGCCGGCGTCCCCTACCATCACCACGGGCTTCAGGGCGTGCCCGAGGCCGCGCAGGTACTTCTTCTGTGGTTCACTGAGCGTCATGGGCGCGGAGTTTAGCAGCGCTTCGGCCCCGATAGCACGAATACCGGGGGGCTCGCGATGAGCAAGCCCAGGCGCAGCTCTGGAAGCTGGCGGGAGCGGCAGGAACGCGATCCGTTCGTCGTTCGCGCCCGCAGCGAGGGCTGGCGCTCGCGCGCGGTCTACAAGCTCGAGCAGATCGACAAGAAGGAGAAGCTCCTCCGGCCGGGGATGCTGGTCGTCGACCTCGGGGCCGCGCCGGGCAGCTGGAGCCAGTACGTCACGGAGAAGCTCGAGGGGCGGGTGAGGATCATCGCCCTCGATATCCTCGAGATGGATGCACTGCCGTCGGTGGAGTTCATCCAGGGCGACTTCCGGGAAGACGAGGTGCTGAAGGCGCTCGAGGCCGCGCTCGGCGATGAGCGGGCCGACCTTGTAATCAGCGACATGGCGCCCAATATCAGCGGCAGCAGGTCGGTCGACCAGCCGCGGTCGATGTATCTCGCCGAGCTGGCCCTGGAGCTGTGCGATAACGCCCTGAAAAAGGGCGGCGATTTCGTCTGCAAGCTGTTCCAGGGCGAGGGCACCGACGCCTTCATCGCCTCGGCGAGGCAGCGTTTCGGGCGCGTCCGGGTCATGAAACCCGAGGCGTCGAGGCTCGGCAGTCGTGAGGTGTATTTGGTAGCGAGAAACTATCGATTGTAGTAGTGTCTAACTTAGAATCTGTCTAACGGTCCGGTGTCCGGATTGGCTCCCGCGCGGTAAGAAATGTGAATGATCTGACCAAAAACATACTTGTATTCATCGTCATCATTGTCGTCCTGCTGTCTGTCGTGCAGGGACTGTCGGGCGTCAGTGGTGGGCAGCCGCAGTCACGGGACTACTCGGAATTCCTTGCGGAAGTCCGCAATGGCGAGGTGACCCTCGTGGAATTCGAGGGTCAGCGAATCCGTTTCGGTCAGCGCGAGCCGCTGCCGTATTACACGATCAGTCCCGAGACCGACAACAGCCCGCTGATCGGCATGCTCGAAAAGAACGGTGTGCGCTTCTCGGCCTCCGAGCCGAAGCAGCAGAGCCTGATCGGCCAGCTCCTGATCAGTTCCTTCCCGATCCTGCTCCTGATCGGCGTGTGGATCTACTTCATGCGCCAGATGCAGGGCGGTGGAGGCGGCCGCGGTGCGATGTCCTTCGGCAAGAGCAAGGCGCGCCTGCTGGGAGAGGACCAGGTAGGCATTTCATTTGCGGACGTCGCAGGCGTGGACGAGGCCAAGGCTGAAGTAGCCGAAATCGTCGAGTTCCTCAAGGATCCGAGCAAATTCCAGCGTCTCGGCGGCAAGATTCCGAAGGGCGTGCTCATGGTAGGGCCGCCCGGTACCGGTAAGACCCTGCTCGCCAAGGCCATCGCCGGCGAGGCGAAAGTGCCTTTCTTCACAATCTCCGGTTCGGACTTCGTCGAGATGTTCGTCGGTGTCGGCGCCTCCCGCGTGCGCGACATGTTCGACCAGGCAAAGAAGCAGGCGCCCTGCATTATCTTCATCGACGAACTCGACGCGGTCGGCCGTCATCGCGGTGCCGGCCTCGGCGGGGGTCACGACGAGCGCGAGCAGACGCTGAACCAGATGCTCGTGGAAATGGACGGCTTCGAAGGCAGCGAGGGCATCATCGTCATCGCCGCGACCAACCGGCCGGACGTTCTCGATCCTGCCCTGTTGCGTCCCGGGCGTTTCGACCGCCAGGTCGTCGTGCCGTTGCCGGATGTGCGTGGCCGGGAGCTGATTCTCAAGGTCCACATGCGCAAGGTGCCGTTGAATGACGACGTCAATCCGAGCGTCATCGCACGCGGCACGCCCGGGTTCTCGGGTGCCGATCTTGCGAACCTGGTTAACGAGGCCGCTCTCTTTGCCGCTCGCGCCAACAAGCGCGTCGTGAGCATGGATGAGTTCGAGAAGGCCAAGGACAAGATCATGATGGGCGCCGAAAGGCGCTCGATGGTGATGAGCGAGAAGGAGAAGCTCAACACCGCCTACCACGAGGCCGGACATGCCATCGTGGGCTTCCTCGTGCCCGAACACGATCCGGTTTACAAGGTAACGATCATTCCACGCGGCCGGGCGCTCGGTGTGACGATGTACCTGCCCGAGGAGGACCGCTACAGCATCTCCAGGCAGGGTATCGAGAGCCAGATCGCGAGCCTGTTCGGCGGTCGCATCGCGGAAGAGATGATCAACGGTGTCGACGGCGTAACCACCGGTGCGTCCAACGACATCGAACGCGCAACGGAGCTTGCCCGCAACATGGTCACCAAGTGGGGCCTCTCGGACCGACTCGGTCCTCTGACCTACAGCGAGGACGACGGCGAGGTATTCCTGGGCCGTTCGGTCACGCAGCACAAGCAGGTTTCCGACGATACGGCGCATGCGATCGACGAGGAAGTTCGACGTATTATCGACACCAATTACGAGCGGGCGAGAAAGCATCTCGAGGACAACATCGAAAAGCTGCACACGATGGCCAAGGCGCTGATGAAGTACGAGACCATCGACGAGCAGCAGATCAAGGACATCATGGCCGGTCGCGAGCCCAGGCCGCCCGAGGACTGGGACGACACGGCGGGATCGCGCAGCCAGGAAGAAACGCCCGCACCGAAGGCCGAAGTGGGTGGCAAGATCGGAGGCCCGGCGCCGGAGCACTAATGGGCTCAGCGCCAGTTCGGATCGGATCTCAGTAGCAGCGCTTCTCGAAGCGCGACCCTTCCAGGTTGCCTACAATCTCGGTTCGAGAACCGCTCCCACGAACGATGGATCCATGCTGACGCTCGGTACGCTGCAATTCGATGTCCCCGCCGTGATGGGGGTTCTGAACGTCACGCCCGATTCGTTCTCGGACGGCGGACGATTCGTCGGCCGTGACGCCGCGCTCCGCCAGGCCGAGGCCATGGCGCGTGACGGCGCCGCCATTATCGATGTCGGCGGCGAGTCGACGCGGCCGGGCGCGGCCGATGTACCCGAGCAGGCAGAACTCGACCGGGTTCTGCCGGTCATCGAAGCCGTCGTCAGTGCCGTCGGCGTGCCCGTATCCATCGACACCAGCAAGCCCGCCGTCATGCGCGCCGCGGTTGCCGCAGGGGCGGCAATGATCAACGATATCCGCGCGCTGCGCGAAGACGGCGCGCTGCAGGCTGCCGTCGAACTGCAGTGCCCGGTTTGCCTCATGCACATGCAGGGCGAACCGCGGACCATGCAGGACGAGCCCGAATATCGCGACATCGTTGCGGAAGTCGGGGAATTCCTGGCGGATCGGGTGCGAGCCTGTGTCGCTGCGGGGCTTGCCGAGGAGCGGATCATCGTGGACCCGGGCTTCGGTTTCGGCAAGACGCCGCGGCACAATATCGAGTTGCTGGCGAATCTGCGACAATTGCGGGCGCTCGGGCGGCCGATCCTGGCCGGCCTGTCGAGGAAGTCCACGCTCGGGGAGCTCACCGGCAGGGACGTGGAAGAACGCATGCCGGCGAGTATCGCGGCGGCAGTGATTGCAGTCATCGAGGGCGCGGCGATGATTCGTGCCCACGATGTGAGGGAAACCGTGGATGCGCTTCAGGTTGCGGCGGCGGTAATGGAAACGGACGGTAACAGATGAGCAAGAAGTATTTCGGAACGGACGGCGTTCGCGGCGCGGTGGGGCAGGACCCGATGACGGCGGACTTCGCGCTGCGTCTCGCGAGTGCGGCAGCACAGGTACTGGTGCCGACGGGCGGTACCGTGCTGATAGGGAAGGACACGCGCCTCTCCGGCTATATGTTCGAATCGGCGCTTGAAGCGGGATTCACCGCTGCCGGCGCGGACGTCCTGCTGGTAGGCCCATTGCCGACGCCGGGCGTTGCCTACCTGACCCAGGAATTCTCGGCCGACCTCGGCGTCGTCATTTCCGCGTCTCACAACCTGTATTACGACAACGGCATCAAGTTCTTCGACGGGGCCGGCTCGAAGCTGTCCGACGAGGTTGAAGAAGCAATCGAAGCGAGCCTCGACAAAGCGGCCATCACCGTCGACTCACAGTCCCTGGGCAAAGCGCAGCGCATCGACTCGGCGCTGGTGCGCTACGAGAAGTTCTGCGCCTCAACGCTGCCCGGTGGCGTGCGGCTCGACGGGCTGAAAGTGGTATTCGACGGGGCCAACGGGGCCGGCTACAAGGTCGGGCCGCGGACCCTCGCGAATCTCGACGCCGAAGTCATCCCGATCGGCTGTTCGCCCAATGGCCGCAATATCAATGATAACTGTGGCTCGACGAAGCCCGACCTGCTGCAGCTGACGGTTCCGGCCGTTGGCGCCGACATCGGTATCGCCCTCGACGGCGACGGTGATCGCGTCGTTCTCATGGACGAGGCCGGTCAGCTGGTGGACGGCGACCAGATCCTGTACGTGCTCGCGACCGCCTGGCAGGAGGAGGGCAGGCTCCACGGACCCGTGGTCGGCACGGTGATGAGCAATCTCGGCCTGGAACGGGCGCTGCAGGAGCGCAATATCGAGTTTCAGAGGGCTGCCGTCGGCGACCGCTACGTGCTCGAAGCCCTGAAGCAGGGTGGCGGGGTGATCGGTGGCGAGACGTCGGGCCACATGATCGTCCTGGACCAGACCACGACCGGTGACGGATTGATCACCGCCCTGCAGGTTCTCGCCGTCATGAAGCGCACGGGCAGGAAGTTGTCGGAACTGGCCGCCGGCATGCCCAAGTACCCACAGACCATGCTGAACGTCAGGACGGAGCAGCGCATGGACCCGAATGCGTCCTCGCAGATACGGGAAGCCGTGTCTGCGGCCGAGGACGAACTGGCCGATAGTGGCCGGATCGTCCTGCGCGCGTCGGGCACCGAGCCGGTGATCCGGGTCATGGTCGAGGGTCGGGACGAAAAGCAGGTGAATTCTGTCGCGGAGCGCCTGGCGGCGGTGGTTGCCGAGGCCGCTGGCTAGAAAGTCCCGAATCCCGGCGAAAAGGCCTGATTTCGCGTTGATTTGCGGCGTTAGCCCCGGTATCCTTGCGCGCCATTTCGGGCCCCCTCAGGTAGGTATCCATGCGCAATTTCCTGGTTGCTGGAAACTGGAAAATGCACGGCGACGAAGCGAGCAACCGCGAACTCGTCGCCGGTATCGTCGAGGGCGCGCCCACGGCAGAGAACGTCAGCCTGCTCGTGTGTCCGCCGTATCCGTACCTGGCGTCGGTCGCGAGCCAGCTCGAGGGCACGAACGTGGCGCTCGGGGCCCAGAATGTCTCGGAGCACGAGATCGGCGCCTACACGGGCGAGGTCGCGCCCGGGATGCTGCGGGATGTGGGCTGCCGGTACGCGATCGTGGGCCACTCCGAGCGGCGCACGCTGTATGGCGAAACCAGCGAGCAGGTCGCCGAGAAGATGGCCGCAGCGCTGGATGCCGGCCTGATTCCGATCCTGTGCATCGGCGAGACGCTCGACGAGCGCGAAGCGGATCGCACCGAGCAGGTGGTCGGCGAGCAGCTGGCGGCGGCGGTGGAACGCAACGGTATCGCGGCATTCGCGTCGTCGGTCATTGCGTACGAGCCGGTCTGGGCGATCGGCACCGGCAGGACGGCGACGCCCGAACAGGCGCAGGATGTGCACCGCTACATTCGGTCCGTCCTGGCAGGACACAATGCGTCTGTCGCCGAGAACGTGCAGATACTGTACGGCGGCAGCGTGAAAGGGGACAATGCGGCAGGTCTATTCGGCATGCCTGACATCGACGGCGGCCTGATCGGCGGTGCTTCGCTGAAGCCCGCGGATTTCCTGGCCATAGCCAGTGCCGCAACGGAAATTTGAGGAAACGATGACTACTATGCAACAGGTTGTGCTGATCGGGCACACGCTCATAGCAATCCTGATAATCGTGCTCGTGCTACTGCAGCGCGGCAAGGGAGCGGATGCCGGCGCCGGTTTCGGTGCAGGGGCATCCGGCACGGTGTTCGGCGCGCGCGGCTCGTCGAGCTTCTTCTCGCGCGCCACGGGGATTCTTGCTGCCGCGTTCTTCGTGAGCAGCCTGACGCTCGCCTACCTCAGCAGCCAGCGCACGACGGGTCCGACAAGTCTGCTGGACGATGCGCCGGTCGTCGAGCAGGAAGCCGTGGCCGTGCCGCTCGAGGAAGGCGAGGTCGAGGTCCCGCTGCCGGGCGCGCCCCTCGAGCAGCCCAACGAAGAGGACATCGGCGCATTGCCTTCACTCGACGAGGGGGCGCCTGCCGAGGACGCTCCGGCCGAAGACGACGCTGACACGGAGTAAGCGCAGGCAACGATATTGCTCTGGTGGTGGAATTGGTAGACACGCTGTCTTGAGGGGGCAGTGGCGCAAGCCGTGCGAGTTCGAGTCTCGCCCAGAGCACCAACTCTTTTGTCGTATTTCCGCGCCGGGTGGGCTGACAAGGCCTGTTCAACGCGTCCGGCGCTGATACAATGGCGCGCTTATGGGGCGAGCCAACGCCGGATCCGGTCACGGTCAATAATGCTACAAGAATATATACCTGTACTGATCTTCCTCGGCGTGGCGGCAGCCCTGGGCGGCGTGCTGCTGGGACTGGGTTTCCTGATCGGTCATGGGCGCAAGGACGAAGAGAAGCTCTCGCCCTACGAATGCGGTTTCGAAGCCTTCGACGATTCGCGCATGAAATTCGACGTTCGTTACTACCTCGTCGCCATCCTGTTCATTATTTTCGATCTCGAGATCGCCTTCCTGTTTCCATGGGCCGTGTCTCTCGATGCCGTAGGCCGCTTCGGCATCGCGGCGATGGGCATCTTCCTCGCAATCCTCGTCGTCGGCTTCATTTATGAATGGAAGAAGGGGGCGCTGGAATGGGACTAGCGCAGGAACAGTCGCCGCGAGATTCCGCGGCCGAGACCAGCGCCGCGTCGGCCGGGGATAGCCTCCAGCAGAAAGGCTTCGTCGTCACCAGTGTCGACACGGTGATGAACTGGGCCCGGACCGGTTCGCTCTGGCCCATGACCTTCGGCCTGGCCTGCTGCGCGGTGGAGATGATGCAGGCGGGCGCGAGCCGCTACGACCTGGATCGTTTCGGCATCATCTTCCGGCCGAGCCCCCGGCAGTCCGACTGCATGATCGTCGCCGGCACGCTCACCAATAAGATGGCGCCCGCCCTGCGCAAGGTCTACGACCAGATGCCGGAGCCGCGCTGGGTCGTGTCCATGGGCTCCTGCGCCAACGGCGGCGGCTACTACCATTATTCCTATTCGGTTGTAAGGGGTTGCGACCGGATCGTCCCTGTCGACGTATACGTTCCGGGGTGTCCTCCCACGGCGGAGGCCCTCATTTACGGGCTTATTCAACTGCAGAACAAGATTCGCCGAACCAGCACGATAGCCAGGCGATAAAAATACAGGCATGACAGATCGTTTCGAGACATTGGCTGCTCGTATCGACGAGCGCTTCGGCGAGCAGATGCTCCGCGTCGAGTCCCGCTGCGGCGAGCTGACCTACGAGGTGGACAAGGACCACCTGCTGGAGGTGGCCACGGCGCTGCGCGGCGAGATCGGTTTCGAAATGCTGATCGACGTCTGCGGCGTGGACTACCTCACCTACGGCAGCGACGAATGGCTCACGAAGAGCGCCACCGAGACAGGCTTCAGCCGCGGCGTCGAACGCGAGCCGGTGATCCTGGACGAAGCGGACGAATTCGACCCGAAGCGGTTCGCGGTCGTCTACCACCTGCTGTCGCTGCAGCAAAACCTGCGGATGAGGCTCAGGGCCTACACCGGCACGAGCAATCCGCCCATCGTCCACTCGGTCGTCGACATCTGGAACTCCGCCAACTGGTTCGAGCGCGAGGCGTTCGATCTGTACGGCATCCTATTCGTCGGTCATCCCGACCTGCGACGCATCCTGACCGACTATGGCTTTATCGGCCATCCGTTCCGCAAGGACTTCCCGCTGATCGGCAACGTCGAGGTGAGCTACGATGAGGAAAAGGGCAGGGTGGCTTACCAGCCCGTCAGCATCGAGCCTCGCACGCTGGTGCCGCGCGTCATTCGCGACGACAACCGCTACGAAGCGGCACTGAAGGACGAGGCGGATGGCTGAGATCCAGAGCTACACGATGAACTTCGGCCCGCAGCACCCTGCGGCGCACGGCGTGCTGCGACTGGTGCTCGAGCTCGAAGGCGAGGTCATCCACAAGGCCGATCCGCACGTCGGACTGCTGCACCGCGCGACGGAGAAACTCGCGGAATCGAAGCCGTTCAGCCAGAGCATCGGCTACATGGACCGGCTCGACTACGTCTCGATGATGTGTAACGAGCACGGCTACGTGCTTGCCATCGAGAAGCTCCTCGGTATCGAGGTGCCGATACGTGCGCAATATATAAGAGTGATGTTCGACGAGATCACGCGCATCCTCAACCACCTGATGTGGCTGGGCGCGCACGGCCTCGATATCGGCGCCATGACGATATTCCTGTACTGCTTCCGCGAACGCGAAGACCTGATGGATCTCTACGAAGCGGTCTCCGGCACGCGCATGCACGCGACCTACTACCGTCCCGGTGGCGTCTACAGGGATCTCCCGGAGACGATGCCGAAGTACCAGGAGTCGAAATTCCGCAGCAAAAAGGAAGTCGATCGCATGAACGCCGACCGGCAGGGCTCGCTGCTGGATTTCGTCGAGGCGTTCACGGACAAGTTCCCGGGCTGTGTCGACGAGTACGAGACCCTGCTGACCGACAATCGCATCTGGAAGCAGCGCACGGTCAACATCGGCGTTGTCTCGCCGGAACGCGCTATGCAGCTGGGCTTCACCGGCCCGATGTTGCGTGGTTCGGGTGTCGAGTGGGACCTGCGCAAGAAACAGCCCTACGAGGTTTACGACCAGCTGGACTTCGACATTCCCGTCGGCGTCAACGGTGACTGCTACGACCGCTATCTCGTGCGTGTCGAGGAGTTTCGGCAGTCGAACCGGATCATAAAGCAGTGCGTCGACTGGCTGCGCGAGAACCGGGGCCCGGTGATGATCGACGATCGCAAGATCGTGGCGCCGACGCGCGTCGAAATGAAAGACGACATGGAATCACTGATCCATCACTTCAAGCTGTTCACGGAAGGCTACTGCGTGCCCGAGGGCGAAGCGTATGCGGCCGTGGAACATCCGAAAGGCGAGTTCGGCGTTTATTTGATTTCCGACGGCGCAAACAAACCCTACCGCGTGAAGATCCGCGCGCCGGGCTTCGCGCACCTGTCGGCGATGTCGGAAATGGTCGAGGGCCACATGCTCGCCGATGTCGTGGCCGTGATCGGCACGCAGGACATCGTATTTGGCGAGGTGGACCGATGAGCGGCGACACGCTTCTCTCAGAGCACGTCCGCGAGGAGATCGAGCACTGGAAAGCGCGATTCCCGGAGGACCGGCAGCGCTCGGCCGTGATCGGGGCGCTGCATGCCGTGCAGCACGAGAATGACGGTTACCTGACACCGGAACTGATGGACGCGGTCGCCGAATACCTCGAGCTGCCGAAGATCCAGGTCTACGAGGTCGCGACCTTCTACTCGATGTTCCAGACCAAGCCGGTGGGCAGGAACAACGTTGCGATCTGCACCAATGTTTCCTGCATGCTCCGAGGTGCCGACGACATCGTCGAGCACGTCGAGAACAAGCTCGGCGTGAAGCTCGGTGAGAGCACCGAGGACGGCCGCATCTACCTGAAGCGCGAGGAAGAGTGCCTCGCCGCCTGTTGTGGCGCGCCGATGATGATGGTGAACCACGAGTACTACGAAAACCTGACCAGGGACCAGGTCGACGAGATCCTGGACGGGCTGGACTGATGGCCTACGAACAAAATCTCGTCTGTTTCACGACGCTCGGCGAGGAGGAGCCCTGGGCGTTTGCGACCTATGAGAAGCACGGCGGCTACGAGGCGTGGCGCAGCATCCTCAAGGGGGAGATGTCGCCCGCGGATGTGATCGACACGGTAAAGGCGTCGGGGCTCCGCGGCCGCGGCGGTGCGGGCTTCCCGACCGGGCTGAAATGGAGCTTCATGCCCAAGGGCTACGAAGGGCAGAAGTATCTCGTCTGCAACTCGGACGAGAGCGAGCCGGGTACCTGCCACGACCGCGAGGTCCTGCGCTACAACCCGCACGCGCTGGTCGAGGGCATGGCCATCGCCGGCTACGCGATGGGCGCCACGGTTGGTTATAACTACATCCGCGGCGAATTCCTGGTGGAGCCGGTGCCGCGTTTCGAGGCGGCCGTAAAGGAAGCGTACGAGGCGGGCCTGCTCGGCAAGAATATCGGCGGTTCCGGAATCGATTTCGACCTCTACACGTTCGTCGGTGCCGGTGCATACATCTGCGGCGAGGAGACAGCGCTGCTCGAGTCCCTCGAGGGCAAGCAGGGCAAGCCGCGCTTCAAGCCGCCGTTTCCGGCGAACTACGGCCTCTACGGCAAGCCGACGACGATCAACAACACGCAGAGCCTCGCGAGCGTGCCGGCGATCATCCGTAACGGTGCCGCCTGGTTCGCAGGGCTTGGCCCGGAGGGATCGGGCGGCACGGCACTGTTCTCCGTCTCGGGGCACGTCGAGAAGCCGGGCAACTATGAACTGCCGATGGGTATTCCTTTCAAGGATCTGCTCGAGATCGCGGGAGGCATGCTCGGCAGCCGCAAGCTGAAGGCCGTCATTCCCGGCGGGTCTTCGGTGCCCGTCATGCCCGGCGAGATCATCATGAACTGCACGATGGACTACAACTCGTTGTCCGAGGCGGGTTCGTCGTTCGGCACGGGCGCGGTCATGGTGATGGACGAGACCACCTGCATGGTGAAGGTCCTGCGGCGCATCTCGCGCTTCTACATGGCCGAGTCCTGCGGGCAGTGCACACCGTGTCGCGAGGGGACGGGCTGGCTGTATCGCATGCTCTCGCGCATCGTGGAAGGCCGCGGACAGGAAGAGGATCTCGACAAGCTGCTCGACGTCGCGAACAAGATCGAGGGCCACACGATCTGCGCGCTCGGCGACGCTGCAGCGTGGCCCGTGCAGAGCTTCCTGAAACACTACCACCACGAATTCGAATACATGGTTCGTAACCAGGGGCGGAGCATCGTCGATGCCGCGCCGGGAGAGGCTGCCTGACGATGAGCGATGATGTCGTAAACATCGAAGTCGACGGCAAGCCGGTCGAAGCACGCAGGGGCCAGATGATCATCGAGGCCACCGACGCGATCGGCACCTACATCCCGCGTTTCTGCTACCACGAGAAGCTGAGCATCGCCGCCAACTGCCGGATGTGCCTCGTCGAGGTGGAGAAGGCGCCCAAGCCGCTGCCGGCCTGCGCGACACCGGTCAACGAGGGCATGAAGGTCTTTACGCGTTCGCCGTATGCCATCGCGGCGCAGAAGGCGACCATGGAGTTCCTGCTCATCAATCATCCGCTCGACTGCCCGATCTGTGACCAGGGCGGCGAGTGCGAGCTGCAGGACCTCGCCGTCGGCTACGGTCGCGACGTGTCGCGCTACAACGACGGCAAACGCGTCGTGAAGGACAAGAACATCGGTCCGCTGGTGTCCACGGACATGACGCGCTGCATCCACTGCACGCGCTGCGTGCGCTTCGGCCAGGAGATCGCCGGCATCCCGCAGCTCGGCACGACGGAACGCGGCGAGAACATGAAGATCGGCACCTACATTGAGCAGAGCGTCGATCACGAGCTGTCCGGCAACATCATCGACCTCTGCCCGGTTGGGGCATTGAACAACAAGCCTTATCGCTACAGCGCGCGCGCCTGGGAAATGACGCAGAAAGCGACGGTGTCGCCGCACGACTGCGTCGGCTCCAACATGTACGCGCACGTGCTGCGCGGCACCGTCAAGCGCGTCGTGCCTCGCGAGAACGAGAGCATCAACGAGACCTGGCTCGCCGACCGGGACCGCTTCAGCTATGAGGCCGTCTACAGCGACGACCGCCTGCTGACACCGAAGATCAAGCACGCCGGCGAATGGCGGGACATCGACTGGGAGGAGGCGCTGGCGACAGTGGCCGACGCGATCAGGAAAGCCGCCGCCGACAAGGTCGGCATACTCGCTTCGCCCTGGGTCACGGCGGAGGAGGCGCACCTGCTGTCCGGGATAGCGTCCTACGTCGGCACCAGCAACATCGATTACCGCATCCGGCAACGCGATTTCTCGGACCAGGACAACGACCCGCTCTTTCCCTGGCTCGGCTGCGATATCGCCGATGTCGAGAATCAAAACGCAATCCTCGTCGTCGGCAGCAACATGCGCCAGGAAGCGCCGATACTGGCACACCGCGTGCGCAAGGCTGCACTTGCCGGCGCCGAGGTCAGCTTCGTCAACAGCGTTGAGCACGGGTATTACTTCGACGTGGCGAACAGCCTGTCGGGTAAGGGCCTGGTCGAGATGCTCGCGGGCGTCGCCGTGGCCGCCTGCGGCAAGTCGCTGCCGGCCAGCGTGGCGGCTCTATGCGAAGCCGTCAAAGCCGATGCCGGTCACAAGAAGATTGCGGCATCGCTCGAGGATGCAGACAAGGCCCTGGTGCTGCTCGGCAATATCGCCGGGCGCCACCGTGCGATGTCCGCGGTACGCGCGCTCGCGGCCGCGATCGCGAATGCCACCGGGGCGACCTTCGGCGTCCTGTCCGAGGGGCCGAACTCGGCCGGTGCAGCGCTGGCGGGCGTCTTGCCGCATCGGGGTCTCGGTGGCGTACAGCGCGCGGAGCCGGGCCTGCATGCCGGAGAGATACCCGGCGCAGCGCTCGACGTGCTGATGCTGGTCAACGCCGAGCCCGACGCCGATATCCTGGCGATAGATGACGCGGTTTCGACGATCGGCTTGCAGAACTTCACGGTCGCGCTGACGCCGTTCGAGTCGGAAGCATTACTGGATGCGGCCGACCTGCTGTTGCCTGTAGGTACATTCGCCGAGTCGTCCGGGACGTACGTCAACGCCGCGGGCACGTGGCAGAGCTTTCCCGGCATCGCGAACCCGGTGGGCGAGGCGCGCCCCACGTGGAAAGTCCTGCGCGTGATCGGCAACCTGCTCGACGCGCCCGGCTTCGAATACGTGTGCAGCGAGGACGTGCTCGAGGAGCTGCGCGAGCAGCTTGGTGATGTGAACCCGGACAATGCCTATGCAGGCACCATGGTCATCGCACGCCCGAACGGCGCGGACGCACCGGCCGACGATGTCGATATCCCGATCTATGCGGTCGACCCCGTGGTCCGCAGGGCCCGGGCACTGCAGCTGACAGTGGCTGCGAAACGCGCGCGCGGGGAGGGCGAAGAGCAGTGACCGGGCTTATCCCACAATTCCTCGTCGATACCTGGAATTCGCTGCCGCCGATGGTGCAGTACGTTACGCTGTCGAGCTTCAAGATACTGATCGTATTGATCGGCGTCATCCTGGTCGTTGCCTACTCGACGTATTTCGAGCGCAAGGTAATCGGCAGCATGCAGGCGCGCGTCGGCCCGAACCGGGTGGGTCCGCTGGGCTTGCTGCAGCCGTTTGCAGACGTTTTCAAGCTGCTGTTCAAGGAAGTGATCATTCCGTCGGAGTCCAATCGCTTCCTGTTTGTCATAGCGCCACTGCTGTCCTTGATTCCGGCGCTTGCGACCTGGGCCGTGATCCCGATGAACGACACGTTCGTCATCGCCGATATCAACGCCGGGCTGTTGTACGTGTTGGCGCTGACCTCGGTCGGCGTCTACGGCGTCATCCTCGCGGGCTGGGCCACCAACTCGAAGTACGCGTTTCTCGGCGCCATGCGGTCGGCGGCGCAGATCGTCGCGTACGAGATCGCGATGGGATTCGCACTGGTCGGCGTGCTGATGGCCGGCGGCAGCCTGAATCTCGGCGACATCGTCGAAGCGCAGTCCGGCGGTCTCTCCAACTGGTTCCTCGTGCCGCTGTTCCCGCTGTTCCTGGTTTACTGGATATCAGGCGTCGCCGAGACCAACCGCGCGCCGTTCGACGTCGCCGAAGGCGAGTCGGAGATCGTGGCCGGCTTCCACGTCGAGTATTCGGGCGTGGCGTTTGCGCTGTTCTTTCTCGCCGAGTACGCCAACATGGTGCTGATCGCGGCGCTGACATCGATCTTCTTTTTCGGCGGGTGGGCGTCACCGTTCGAGGGCTGGACCTTCCTCGGCGATTCCTTCCTGAGGGAGGGCAGCTTCTTCTGGTTGTTCGCCAAGATATGCCTGTTCATGTACACCTTCTTCTGGCTGCGCGCGACGTTCCCGCGCTATCGCTACGACCAGATCATGCGTCTCGGGTGGAAGGTATTCATCCCCGTCACGATCGTCTGGATCGCGGTGGAAGGGGTCATGGCATGGCTCAAGGTCGGACCGTGGTCCGGGTTGGCAGGATAAGCGGGGGCGGCGCGAAATGAATCGAGCGATCAGCTACGTCAAGACCTTCGTGCTGTGGGAGCTGCTGCGCGGCCTGTCGGTCACTCTTCGGAATTTCTTCAGAAAAAGCGTGACGCTCTCCTATCCCGAGGAAAAGACACCGCAGTCACACCGTTTCCGCGGCCTGCACGCGCTGCGCCGCTACCCGAACGGCGAGGAGCGCTGCATTGCGTGCAAGCTCTGCGAGGCCGTTTGCCCGGCGCTCGCCATCACGATCGAGTCGGACGTCAGCGATGACGGCACGCGGCGCGCGTCACGCTACGACATCGATCTCTTCAAGTGCATCTATTGCGGCTTCTGCGAGGAGGCCTGTCCGGTCGATGCCATCGTCGAGACCCGCATCCACGAATATCACATGGAGGAGCCCGGGCAGAACATCATGACCAAGGACAAGCTGCTCGCGGTCGGCGACAAGTACGACGCGATGATCGCGGCGGACAAGGCTGCGGACGCCCCGTACCGGTAGGACGAGCGATGATATTCGAGGCCATGCTGTTCTATCTCTTCGCCGCGATTATGATCGGCGCCGCGCTCGGTGTCGTGTTTGCGAAGAACCCGGTGCACTCGGTCATGTTCCTCGTGCTGACGTTCTTCAACAGCGCGATCCTCTGGCTCATGGCCGAAGCGGAGTTCCTGGCCATCGTGCTGGTGCTTGTCTACGTCGGCGCCGTGATGGTGCTGTTCCTGTTCGTGATCATGATGCTCGAAGTGAACGTCGAGGCCGTGAAACGCGGACTGACGCGGTATGCGCCGCTCGCGATCGCCATCGCGCTGATAATGGTCATCGAGTTGATCCAGCTCATCTGGCTGCGCAGCCAGGACGTGCAGGTGTCGTCGTCGTTCGCGCCGAACCCGGAGGGTTACGACAATACCAAGGCGCTGGGCGCCGTGCTCTACACCGAGCACGTGTATGCATTCGAGATCGCGGCGGTCATCCTGCTGCTCGCGATCGTCGCGGCGATCACGCTGACGATGCGCAAGCGCCCCGGACTTAAGGTCCAGGACATCGCGAAGCAGGTCTCCGTACGCGCGAAGGACCGCATCCGCATCGTGAAGATGGACGCGGAGAAGAAGCAGTGATCGGGCTGCAGCACTACCTGACTTTGTCCGCGATGCTGTTCGTGCTGAGTATCGCCGGCATCATCATCAATCGGCGCAACCTGATTCTGCTTCTGATGTGCATCGAGCTGATGCTTTTGGCGGTGAACTTCAACTTCATCGCGTTCTCGCGCTACCTCGGCGATGAGACGGGACAGGTGTTCGTGTTCTTCATCCTGACGGTGGCCGCCGCGGAAGCGGCGATCGGACTCGCGATCCTCGTGGTGCTGTTCCGAACGCGACGCTCCATCAACGTGGAAGAATTGAACAGGATGAAGGGTTAGCGGCGCATGTATTCCTACTACCTGACAATCGTCCTGGCGCCGCTGTTCGCGGCGATCGTCGCCGGCCTGTTTGGCTACAAGATCGGCCGCAAGGGTGCGCACTCGATCACGATCGGGGCGGTGGGACTGTCCTGCGTTCTGTCCTTCTACGTGCTCTACCGGATGTACTGGGGAGGCGCCGAGCCCGAGAACATCAGCGTCTACACGTGGGCGGTCAGCGACGGCCTGCGCATGGAGGTCGGTTTCCTCGTCGACCGCCTGACCGTGCTGATGATGGCGGTGGTCACCTTCGTCTCGTTCATGGTGCATATCTACACGATCGGCTACATGCACGACGACCCGGGCTACCAGCGCTTCTTCAGCTACATCTCACTGTTCACCTTCTCGATGCTGATGCTCGTGATGTCGAACAATTTCCTGCAGCTGTTTTTCGGCTGGGAAGCGGTCGGGCTCGTGTCCTACCTGCTGATCGGCTTCTGGTTCAAGCGCGAAACGGCCATCTTCGCGAACCTGAAAGCGTTCCTGGTCAACCGCGTCGGCGACTTCGGCTTCATCCTGGGCATCGCCGCGGTCGTGATGTTCACAGGCTCGCTCGATTACGCGACGGTGTTCGGCCAGGCCGAAGAGGTTGCCGCGCAGAGCGTCGAGGTATTCCCGGGCAGCCCCTGGAACGCGATGACGCTGATCTGCATCCTGCTGTTCATCGGCGCGATGGGTAAGTCCGCGCAGGCGCCGCTGCACGTCTGGCTGCCGGATTCCATGGAAGGCCCGACGCCGATCTCGGCACTCATCCATGCCGCAACGATGGTGACCGCAGGCATCTTCATGGTTGCGCGCATGTCGCCACTGTACGAATTCTCGACAACGGCGCTTGCCGTGGTCATCGTGATCGGCGCGATCACGGCGTTTTTCATGGGCCTGCTGGGCATCGTGCAGAACGACATCAAGCGGGTCGTGGCCTACTCGACGCTGTCGCAGCTCGGCTACATGACTGTCGCGCTGGGTGCGTCCGCCTACGGTGCGGCGATCTTCCACCTGATGACGCACGCCTTTTTCAAGGCACTGCTGTTCCTCGCGGCCGGCTCCGTGATCATCGCGATGCACCACGAGCAGGACATCCGCAAGATGGGCGGTATCCGCAAGTACATGCCGATCACCTACTGGACGTCGCTGATCGGCTCGCTTGCGCTCATCGGTTTCCCGGGAACCGCAGGTTTCTTCTCCAAGGATCTGCTGATCGAGGCGGTCCGGGATTCGCACTGGCACGGCGAGGGCGCGGTCTACTGGATAGCCTATCTCAGCGTGCTGCTCGGCGTGTTCGTGACGGCGCTGTATTCCTTCCGCATGTTCTTCCTGGTGTTCCACGGCGAGGAACGCATGGACAAGGAGACCCGCTCGCACCTGCATGAGACGCCGTGGGTGGTCACGGTGCCGCTGGTGATGCTTGCGATACCGTCGCTCGCCATCGGCTGGTTCACGGTAGGGCCGGTGCTTTTCGGCGGCTTCTTCGGCGATGCGATCTTCGTCGAACACAGCCGCGACGTACTCGCTCACATCGGCGAGCACTGGCACGGCCCGATGGGGCTGCTCACGCATACCTGGCAGACGCCCGTGTTCTGGCTCGCGATGGGAGGGCTCGCGACGGCCGTTTACCTCTACCTGCTGCGGCCCGACCTGCCGGCGAAGATCAAGGCGAAGGTCGAGGGTCTCTACAACCTGCTGGATCGCAAGTACTACTTCGACGACCTCTATATCAAGGGCTTCGCGGCCTGGGGTCGCGGCATCGGGACCGCGCTCTGGAAGCATGGTGACCAGTTCCTGATCGACGGCGTGCTGGTGAACGGCACCGCCAACTCGGTCGGCAAGCTCGCCGGCGTGATGCGCCAATTGCAGAGCGGCTACCTCTATACCTACGCCTTCGCGATGATCATCGGTCTCACGATGTTCCTCGGCTGGCTGATCTGGTTCCGCTAGGGCAGGGCAGCGACGGCGATGGTGGACAATCTCCTCAGCGTACTGATCTGGCTGCCCATAGCGGGCGGCGTCGTCCTGCTCGCGATGGGCGACGGCAACGACGCCGCGTCGGCGCGTGCAAACGCGATGCGCTGGACTGCGCTTGCGGTATCGGTGCTGACTTTTGTCCTCAGCATCGGCCTGTACACCGGTTTCGACACGACGACAGCGGCCATGCAGTTCGTCGAGCGTGCGCCCTGGATCGATGCGATCGACGTCTGGTACTACCTCGGGGTGGACGGATTCTCCGCGCCGCTCATCCTGCTCACGACGTTCATCACGCCGCTGGTCGTGATCGCCGGCTGGGACGTCATAAAGACGCGCCCGGCGCAGTATTTCGCCGCGTTCCTGATCCTCGAAGGGCTCATGAACGGCGTGTTCTCGGCACTCGACGGCCTGCTGTTCTACGTCTTCTGGGAAGCGATGCTGGTGCCGATGTTCCTGATCATCGGCGTCTGGGGCGGCGAGCGGCGCGTCTACGCGACGCTGAAGTTCTTCCTCTACACCTTCCTCGGCTCGGTGCTGATGCTGGTGGCGTTCATCTACCTTTACCGCCTGACCGGCAGTTTCGACATGGGCCGCTGGATGGAAGTGCCCGTCAGCCTGACCGCGCAGAAAATGATCTTCATCGCCTTCCTGCTCGCATTCGCTATCAAGGTGCCCATGTGGCCGGTGCACACCTGGCTGCCGGATGCGCACGTCGAGGCGCCTACGGGCGGCTCGGTGATTCTGGCCGCGATCCTCCTGAAGATGGGCGGCTACGGTTTCGTACGCTTCTCGCTACCCATGGTGCCGGACGGCAGCCGCTACTTCGCCGGCATGATGATCGCGTTGTCCCTTATTGCGGTGGTGTACATCGGTTTCGTGGCGCTGATGCAGAAGGACATGAAGAAGCTGATCGCGTACTCGTCGATCGCCCACATGGGCTTCGTTACGCTTGGTTTCTTCATCGTCTGGCACATGTTCGGCGAGAGCGGGGCCGTGCTGGGCGTATCGGGCGGCATGGTGCAGATGGTCTCGCACGGCCTGATCTCGGGTGCCATGTTCCTGTGCGTCGGCGTGCTCTATGACCGCGTGCACAGCCGCCAGATCTCGGACTACGGCGGCGTCGCCAACACGATGCCGGTATTCGCGGCATTCATGGTTCTGTTCGCAATGGCGAACGCCGGCCTGCCCGGTACGTCCGGGTTCGTCGGCGAGTTCATGGTGATCATCGCGAGCTTCAAGGCGAATCCGTGGTTCGCGTTCTTCGCGGCGATGACGCTGGTCCTTGGCGCGGCGTACACGCTGTGGATGATCAAGCGCGTGGTGTACGGCGAGGTTGCCAATGATCACGTCGCGACGCTCGAGGACGTGAATCGACGCGAATTCATCGTGCTCGGCATCCTGGCATTTGCCGTGCTGCTGGTCGGTTTGTGGCCGGCGCCGCTGATCGACATGATGGAAGTGACGATCCAGCACCTTGTTGAACAGGCAGGGCAGACGAAATACTGACGATGATGGATTTAACGCAATACATTGTTGCCGCGCCCGAAATGACCCTGCTGGGTCTGATCTGCATCGTGCTCGTCGCGGACCTGTTTATCGAGCAAGAGCGCCGGATCATTACCTTCTGGATGGCGCTGGCAAGCCTGGGCGCCACGCTGTGCATACTGCTGGCTACTTCACCTGACGGACGAACCGAGGTCTTCAGCGGCAGTTATGTGAGTGACGGTCTGTCCCAGGTCCTGAAGATCTCCGTGACGGGATTCGTGGCCGTCGCATTCATGTATGCGCGTGACTACCTGCGTGCCAATGACCTTCACAAGGGCGAGTTCTACACCCTGGGGCTGTTCGGCCTGCTGGGCATGATGATCATGATCTCGGCAAACAGCCTGCTCACGATGTACCTCGGCCTCGAGACGCTGGCGCTGTCGCAGTACGCGCTGGTCGCCTTCGATCGTAATAATGAGAACTCGGCCGAGTCGGCCATGAAGTATTTCGTGCTCGGCGCGATTGCATCCGGCGCGCTGCTTTACGGTATCTCCTGGGTCTACGGCGTGACCGGCAGCATCCAGTTCAACGAGATCGCCGCGGCGCTCATCGACGACCCGGCGATGAACAGCCTGCCGCTCTGGTTCGGGATCGCATTCATCGTTGTCGGCATCGCTTTCAAGTTCGGTGCCGTACCGTTCCACATGTGGTTGCCGGACGTTTACCATGGTGCGCGCTCGCCAGTCACTTTGTACGTGGCCTCTGCCCCGAAGATTGCCGCATTCGCGCTGACCATCCGTATCCTCGTCGACGCGCTGGGCGACCTGCACGACGTCTGGAGCGGCATGATCATGGTGATCGCGGTGTTATCGCTGCTGCTCGGCAATATCGTTGCCATCGCGCAGACCAACATCAAGCGTATGCTCGCGTATTCGACGATCGCGCACGTCGGCTTCATCCTGCTCGCCATCTATACCGGCACCGAGGAGGGCTACGCGGCGGGAATGTTCTACACGCTGACCTACGTTGTGGCGGCCGCCGGTGCATTCGGCATGGTGATTCTCCTTAGCCGGAGAGGGTTCGAGGCGGAGTCCCTGAGGGATTTCAAAGGTCTGAATGCGCGGAGCCCATGGTTCGCGCTGATGATGATGTTCCTGATGATGAGCATGGCCGGCATCCCGCCCTTCATCGGCTTCTTCGGCAAGTTGAACGCCATCAGCGCGGTGCTCGGCAGCGGCTACACGGGTCTCGCGATCCTGATGATGCTGGCCTCCGTACCAGGCCTGTACTACTACCTGAAGGTGATCTGGTACATGTACTTCGAGGAGCCGGAAGACCTGGCAGTGTTGCAGGCCAATACGGATACGCGTCTCGTAATGAGCCTGAACGGCGTCGCGGTACTCGCACTCGGCATCGTGCCGGGCTGGCTGTGGGCGCTCTGCCTGGCCGTCCTGGGCGGATAGAGAGCCGTAGGAGCGCGCCTCGGCGCGCGATCGACTCCAATCTGGTCGCGGTTCCAGAACCGCTCCTACTGGCTGTTCTGGCCTGGGCCTGTCGGAGCCTGCTCCAGCGGGCCAAAGGCCGCCGGCCCGCGCCTTTTCTCGACGAAACCCTGAATTTCGAAGCTTTGATTATAAATAACAGTGACTTACACTGATTTTCTAAATATCTTTTGATCATTAACTCGAGGGCCGAGACATGGGTGCCGTTACCGCATTGAAACAACCGAACCCGGATTTCCACGCGCGCGGCGAGGCCCTGGCGAACGAGATCACCGAGCTCTGCTCCTACCTGTACGCTGCCGAGTACCAACTGCTCCTCAAGATCCGCGAATTCGACGAGAACGGTTACTGGGGCGGGCCCGGGCTCATGTCCTGTGCCCACTGGCTGAATTTCAAATGCGGCATGGGAATGAACGCGGCGCGCGAACGCGTTCGAGTGGCCCGAGCGCTGCCCGAACTGCCGAAGATCTCCGCTGCGTTCGAAGCGGGTACGCTGAGTTACTCGAAGGTCCGCGCGATGACGCGTGTCGCAACGCCCGAGAACGAGGATTTCCTCCTGAACATTGCGCGGCACGGTACGGCCTACCACGTCGAGACCCTGGTGCGGAAATACCGCCGGGTGCAGATGCAGCGCGACGTCGACACGGCTAATGCCATCCACGTAACTCGAGAGTTGACGTACTACTGGGACGACGACGGCTCCCTGGTGTTTCGCGGCCGCCTGCCGGCAGAGCAGGGGGCGTTGATACTGAAGGCGCTGGAGATGCAGATGGAAAAGCGCTTCCGAGCGTCCCCGGTGCAAGATGTTTACCCCGAAGGACACGTAGTCCGCGAAACACCGGAAGAGCCGGAACCGCGCTCGCCGGTCGGGGCGAGACGCGCCGATGCGTTGGCTGAAATCGCTGAGACCTACATGAACTCTCAACCGGTCGCCAACAGCACCGCGGACCGCTACCAGGTGATCGTGCACATGAGCGAGGAGTCGAGCTGGATCGACGATGGCCCCCGTGTTTACCCCGGAGGGCACGTAGTCCGCGGAAACATCCAGACGTATCGGCTGCGACTGCAACGTAGTCGGGGTAAGAGACAACAAGAATGGCGAACCTCTGTCCATCGGACGACGTTCCCGGCTTATTCCCCCCGCAATACGGCGCGCATTAAGGCTTCGCGACGACGGTTGCCGCTTTCCGGGTTGTACCCGGAAGCAGTTTGTCGACGCCCATCACATTGAGCACTGGAGCGCTGGCGGTGAGACCAGTCTGGAAAACCTGGTGCAGCTCTGCCGCGAGCACCACCGCCTCGTGCACGAAGGCGGTTTCACCTGTGAGAGCGCCTCGTCGGGCGAAATTGTCTTCAAAGACGCCCGAGAGCGGCCGTTGCCGCATTGGTCGGTCCTGCCACGGCGAACCCCGGAGAACGAGGCCGTCAACCACCTGCACGAGCGCTTCGATCACCTGGATATCGAGGTCGA
>JAACFE010000072.1 GCA_009937525.1 Gammaproteobacteria bacterium | reverse complement strand
GTAGGAGCGTGCCTTGGCGCGCGAACGGTTTCTACAGTCTCGATCATCTGTAGGAGCGTGCCTTGGCGCGCGAACCGCTCCTACGGCAATGTTGGAAGCACGCTGCGGCGGTAGCCGATGTGCATACCGATGCCACGGCTCGCGAGGAACAGCAGGAACGCGAGCCAGAGGCCGTCGTTACCCAGCGGCTGCAGCACGAACCAGGCCGGAATGAATACGGCAAAGGCCGAGAAGACCATGATGTTGCGCATCTCGCGAGCCCGCGTCGCGCCGACGTATACGCCGTCGTAGAGAAACGACCAGACGGAAATCAGCGGCGAGACGATCATCCAGGGAAGGTAACGCAGCGTCGTCTCGCGGACGGCGGGGAGATCGGTCAGCACGTTGATGAGCAGCGGCCCGAGCGCGAAGTACGCGGCACTGAATCCGACCGCGAAAATCAGCGACCACTTGAGGCAGAGCGTCACGGATCGCTCGAGCACATCGCGCCGCCGCTGGCCGACCGCCTTGCCGACCAGTGCTTCGGCCGCGTGAGCAAGGCCGTCGAGACCGAACGCGGTGAGATTCTGGAGCTGCATGAGTATCGCGTTCGCGGCGAGGATGAGGCCGCCCATTCGCGCGCCCTGGGCCGTGACGAAGGCGATCGTAAACATGAGCGCCATGGTCCGGATGAAAAGGTTGGCGTTGATCGCAAAGAACGCCGCGTATTCGCGCAGATTGACGAACTTGTCCCAGGGCCAGTGACCGCTGTGCCTGCGGAGTTCACGCGCAGCGAAATACAGCGCAAGCGCGAGACCCGTGTACTCGGCGATTACGGACGCGAGCGCAACGCCGTCGACTTTCATGCCGAGCACGAGAACGAACAGCAGGTCGAGCACGATGTTGGTCAGGTTGATCGTCAGGAATACGAGCAGCGGCACGCGGGCATTCTGGAGGCCGAGAAACCAGCCGACCATCACGAAATTCGCGAGCGTGCCGGGCGCGCTCCAGATGCGAATGGAGAAGTACTCGAGAGCATGGTCCCTCAGAGCCGCATCGGCCCCCAGCAGCTTCATTGCGAACTGGCCAATCGGCCACTGCAGCAGAATTGTGGCGACGGCAATGATCTGGGCGACGACGAGCGCCTGACCGAGGGACACCCGCAGGCCGTCGAAATCATCGGCGCCGAAACGCTGGGCGGCGATGCCGGTCGTTCCCATGCGCAGGAAGTTCACCCCGGTGTACAGGAAACTGAAGATCGTGCCGCCGATGGCGACGGCGCCGAGGTAGACGGCGCTTTCGAGGTGACCGACGACGCCGGTATCGACCATGCCCAGCAGGGGCACCGAGATGTTCGAAAGTATCATCGGCGCAGCGATGCGCCACACGTCCCGGTCGCGCGGCAATGCGGTCTTCTTCACCGCACTACGCTCAGAACGGTATGCCGAGCCGCCGGTACAGCACGGAGAGCAGCCATGCCGGGCCGATCATCATCAGTTGCAGGTCTTTCAGGACGGGCCCCGGGCCCGGCTCGTTGCGGTGACCCAGCCAGAGGCCGATCGTGCCGCCGATCAGCAGGCCGCCGGCCACGTGTGGATGCGAGTAGAGCGACTGCTCCAGCCACAGCTGGATCGCGGCGACGCCGAGAATGAAGGGCAACATGCCGATCGCGATCGGTAGCGAAATGATGAAATAGTAGACGGCAGCCGCCATCAGGAAGGCGCTGCCCCAGTTCAGGAGCGGGGAGATCTCGAAGAACTGCGGCGGCACCGGCAACGACCACAACAACCCGACGGTGCCCGTAACGACCATCGGGATGGCCGTCCAGTAGAGCACCGGGTAGGTCAGGTTGTCGTGGGTCTCGGCGTAGCGCTCGAGCCAGCCGTCGCTGTCGGTCATCGCTGCTCCCGCGTTCAGGGCGGTATTTGACCATAAACGCGGTAATTAAGTGTGCGTTCAGTCACGGAGAGCTACAATTCACGCTGTAAACTCACACGCGAGGATTTCAGGGAGATTTCGCTATGGGCAGCAAGATGAGAAATTCCTTATTCGCGAGCGCGGCCATTGCCGCGCTTCTCAGTGGTTGCGAGACGCTCGACCCGTATACCGGCGAGTCGGAGACGAGCAAGGCGACGAAAGGTGCGCTGATCGGTGCCGCAGCGGGCGCCGTTGCGGGCCTGATGTCGGGTGATGACGCGGTAGAACGGCGTCAGCGCGCGCTCATCGGCGCCGGTGTTGGCGCACTGGCAGGCGGCGCCGTGGGTCACTACATGGATCGGCAGGAAGCCAAGCTTCGCGCCGAACTGCAGGGCACCGGCGTCAGCGTGACTCGAGACGGCGACAACATTACGCTCAACATGCCGGGCAACGTCACTTTTGATACGGACAGTGCCGCTCTGCGGCCGCAGTTCTTCAGCGTGCTGAATTCGGTGGGCAAGGTGCTGACAGAGTTCGATCAGACCGTTGTCGAGGTCGCGGGCCATACCGACAGCACCGGCAGCGATTCCCATAATATGAATTTGTCGCAGCGCCGCGCAAACACGGTCGGCGAATACCTTTACACGCAGGGCATCTTGGATCAGCGGATCATAACGATTGGCATGGGCGAGCATCACCCCATCGCCGATAACTCGACGCCCGAGGGCCGTCAGCTCAACCGCCGCGTCGAGATCACGCTGGTGCCGGTTACCGCCTAGGCGGTCGTTACAGAAACAGGGGAGCGCGCCGGCCAGGGACGGCTGGCATCGCTTTCATCGTCTGCCCAAAAAAAAGAAGAAGGGCGATCATGCGCGCAGCCTATGCGAAGGCCGACACGGGCACGTGGATCGAAGACACCGGTTTCGTCCGGCGCCTGTTGTCCGACGACGACGACGGTGCGCGCCACCAGCGCTTCGTCATACAGTTAAGCAATAAGCAGACGCTCCTGATCGCCCACAACATCGACGTTGCCGAGCGGATACCGCTTTCGCTCGGCGACCGCGTTCATTTCCGCGGCATGTACGAATGGAACGATCTCGGCGGGCTGGTGCACTGGACGCACCACGATCCGCTGGGCAAGGAGGATGGCGGCTGGGTGCGCTACCGAAGAAAGGTTTACGCCTAGCGACGGGTCGCGGGCCCAGGCCCGCTCCTACAGGACGATTCGCAACTGTCGGAGCGGTTCTCGAACCGCGATCGCGCGCCAGGGCCCGCTCCTACAGGACGATTCGCAACTGTCGGAGCGGTTCTCGAACCGCGATCGCGCGCCAGGGCGCGCTCCTACACAAGCGCTCCCACGAAAAAGCCGCCCCGAAGGGCGGCTTTCTGTTATCAAAATCAGGCTTCGCTCAGAGCGCCATCGCCGATCGCAGCTTCTTGATCGCGTTGGCTTCGACCTGGCGAACGCGCTCGGCGGAGATACCGTATTCGTCGGCCAGTTCGTGCAGCGTCAGCTTGTTCTCCGACAGCCAGCGGCTCTCGATGATGTGGCGACTGCGATCGTCGAGTGTCCTGATGGCCGCAGCCATGCGTTGCGACGCGTCGTCGTTGAAGTCCGCCGTCTCGACGAGCTTCGCGGGATCGGAGTCCGGGCTGGGCAGGTAAGCAGCCGGTGTGAACGCACGCTCGTCATCGGCATCGGGGGCCGGGTCGAAGATTGCGTCACGTGCGTGGAGCCGCTTCTCCATCTCGGTGACTTCCTCGGGGCTGACGCCGAGGTCTTCGGCAACCGCCTGAGTCTCGTCGTACGTGAGCCACGCGAGGTTCTTTTTCGCCTTGCGCAGATTGAAGAACAATTTGCGCTGCGCCTTCGTGGTCGCAACCTTGACGATGCGCCAGTTACGCAGCACGAATTCATGAATCTCGGCGCGGATCCAGTGGACCGCGAACGACACCAGGCGCACATCGTAATCGGGATCGAAACGCTTCACGGCCTTCATGAGGCCGACGTTGCCTTCCTGGATCAGGTCGCTGAGCGGCAAACCATAACCGGTATACCCTTTCGCGATGTGCACGACGAAACGCAGGTGCGCCAAAACGAGCTCGCGCGCCGCATCGAGGTCGTTCTCCTCGCGGAATCGGATCGCCAGTGCCTGTTCGTCTTCCTTGCTGAGCACGGGCACGGAACCCACGGCCTGTATATAGGCGTCGAGGCTGCCGACCGGACCGGCCAGCATCAGCTGCTGATTTCGAAGCGCAACACCGGTAGACATTCGGTTCTCTCCTTGTGGTACGGCAATTTTAGCACTCGCCCATTTAGAGTGCTAACCCGGGCGGGCGTTCCACTATAATTACAGAAATATTTCTTTTTAAAAGAGCGAGTTACAAATCGTTACGAAAATCCTGCCGTGGTGCAGCGGCCATGACGCGGCGCAGCATGCGCAGGCCGATACGGCCAAAAAACGGCTATTTCGGCTCTATCGAGCGCATGTGGCGGGCCGCCGCCAGCCATGATCCGGCCAGGCCCAGGGTCACGCCGATGGCGATGATCACGAGGCTGTCCCGGAGGTCCAGGGTGAGCATGGTGACGCCGCTCTGGTAGAGGCCCGCCAGCCTGGCGACGGCCGGGCGCAGCAAGTAGAGGCCATACTGCACCAGGCCGAGGGCGAGAACGGAACCGAACAGTCCGAACCAGAAGCCGCTCCACAGGAACGGCCGGCGCACGAAGGCGTTGCTGGCGCCGATGAGCTTGGTGACTTCGATCTCGTCGCGGCGGTTCTGGATCTCGAGCCGGATCGTGTTGCCGATGATCACGATGATGGCCGCGCCCAGCAGGCCGGCACCGATGAGGATGGCCCGCTGCACGATCTCCAGTATCGCGTGGAATCTCTGCACCCACTCGGTATCGACCTGTACGAGTTCGGTCTCGGGCAGGCTGTCGAGTTCTTCACGCAACAGGGTCATCGATTGCGGCGTGTTCGCAGGACTGGGTCGTACCACGAGGGCATGCGGCAAGGGGTTGTCGGGGAGATGATCGAGGGCGCTGCGGAAACCGGACTGTTCCTTGAACTCAGCCAACGCCTCGTCCGCGGTAATCAGGCGTACGTCGTCCACGTCGGCACGCTGCGATATCAGCCTGGCGAGCGCCTCCGCTTCGCTTTCGGAAACACCGGTATCGAGGAACACGGAGAAGTCGAGTGCGTCGTCCCAGCCGCTGCTGAGGGCCGTAAAGTTCTTGATGACGAGGTTGAGCGCCGCGGGTATCGCGAGCGTCACCGCGATGACGAGAATAATCATCAGGCTCGCAAACGGCTGGCGCACGAGCCTGCGGAACGATGCGGAAGCCGTCCTGCCATGACGCCCGAACCAGATGGCCACCGGACCCGAAGAACGCAGTGGTGCCACCGCGTCCGAGTGCCGTGTCACCGCCATCCGTCGTCGCCTCCCTGTGGCAGGTAATCGTCGTCGAAATGCCCGAGGAAGTCTTCCTCGTCAGCCGTTTGCTGCAGACGCCCTTCTTCGAGTTCGATGCGGCGGCAACCGAGCTTGTCGATGAGCGCGATGTCGTGACTTGCGATCAACAGCGTAACGCCCACCTCGTTGAAGCGACGGAATATGCGCATCACTTCCAGCGACAGGTCCGGGTCGAGGTTGCCCGTCGGTTCGTCGGCGATCAGCAGCTTGGGCCGCGTCACGATTGCTCGCGCGATGCCGACACGCTGTTGCTCGCCCGCAGAAAGCGTTTCCGGATTCCTGTTCTCCTTGTGCAACAGGCCGACCTGGTCGAGGGCGGCGCGCACGCGCTTGCTGGCCTCGCGCGGACTCGCGCCGGCGATGATCAACGGCAACGCAACGTTGTCCGAAACGGGGCGGTCGTACAGTAACTTGTGGTCCTGGAACACCATGCCGATCTGGCGCCGATAGCCGGGGATCTTGCGGCGGCGAACACGATGCGTGTTCTTGCCGTCGACGATGACCTGTCCGCTTGTCGGGCGCTCGATCAGCGCGATCAGTTTGAGCAGCGTGCTCTTGCCGGCACCGGAGTGCCCGGTCACGAAGACCATCTCGCCCTTGTCGACGGACAGCGACAGCCCGGACAGTGCCTCCTGCCCCCCGGGAAATCGCTTGGTTACGTTCTCGAACTGAATCATCGATGTCTTGCTCAGTCCTGTCTTCCGCTCGCCAGGAGCGCGTCGACGAACTCCTCCGCGACGAACGGCTGCATGTCCTCGGCTGACTCGCCGATACCGATAAAGCGCACCGGCACCTGCAGCTCGTTCGCGATAGCGAGCAGGATGCCACCCTTGGCGGTGCCATCCAACTTCGTAACCGTGATGCCGGTCAGCCCGAGTGCATCATGGAACTTCCGGGCCTGTACCAGCGCGTTCTGGCCCTGGCTCGCATCGAGGACCAGCATGATTTCGTGCGGCGCCGTCTCGTCCCGCCGTGAAATCACTCGACGGATCTTCGCAAGCTCGTCCATGAGGCCCTGCTGGCTCTGCAGCCGGCCGGCCGTGTCCGCCAGCAGCACGTCGATGCCACGCGCCCTGGCCGCTTCCCAGGCGTCGAATATCACGGCGGCGGGATCCGCACCGCTCTGCTGCGCAATGACGGGAACCTCGTTGCGCTGCCCCCAGGCCTGGAGCTGCTCCACGGCGGCGGCGCGAAACGTATCGCCGGCAGCGAGCATGACGGACAGGCCGTGGTCCCTGAAGCGTCTCGCCATCTTGCCGATCGTCGTCGTCTTGCCGGCGCCGTTGACGCCAACCATCAGGATCACGAACGGGCGGTGCTGCGGGTCTATGTCCAGCGGCCGCTCCACGGGTAACAGGATGTCGACGAGCGACCGGCGCAGACCGAGTCGCAGCGACTCGAGGTCCTTGAGTTCCTTGCGCGCGAGCCGTTTCTGCAGCTCCTCGATGATGCGCGTGGTCGTGTCGATACCGACGTCCGCCATGACCAGCAGCGATTCGAGTTCCTCGAGCGCATCCTCGTCGATCCTGCCGCCCGGAGCGAGGTTCGCCAGGTCATAGGTCAGCCAGCTGTCACCCCGGTTGAGCCGGGCGCGCAGGCGCTTGATGAATCCCTGGTGCTCGGCGGGTTTGTCCTTTTTCCCTAACATTGCGTCTTAAAATATCCGGCGACCCAAATCGCCTACACTGTCCGGAACTGGCCCCTGCAGGAGGGCCCTGGGGAAACGATGACCATCAAGCCCGGCGCCGCAAACAAGAAACCCCGACCCGGACGGCTGCGTATTGTAGCGGGAAAGTGGCGTAGCCGTCTGTTGGATATTGCAGAGGTGCCCGGCTTGCGGCCTACGTCGGAGCGGGTGCGCGAGACGCTGTTCAACTGGCTCGCACCGTCGATTCAGGGTGCCCGGTGCCTCGACCTGTTTGCAGGCACCGGGGCGCTCGGTTTCGAGGCGCTGTCGAGAGGGGCTACGTCAGTGATATTCGTGGAAAACTCGCGTCGCGCTGCGAAAGCAATCGAAAAAAGTGCGCAGATTCTCGACGCTTCGGGAGCTGTTATTCACTGTGGCGATGCCGCAGAGTACGTTCGGAATGCACAACCTGCCTCCTTCGACATCCTCTTCCTCGACCCGCCATTCGCCGACGACCGGCTCGAGGCGCTCTGCAGGCAGATCGACGAACACGGCATCCTTGCACCGGGCGGCAGGGTCTATCTCGAGCAGGACCGCGCGAAGCCCGAAACACCGCTGCCCGACCGGTGGAGGGTCCAGAAGAACAAGACGGCGGGAAAAGTCAGGTACATGCTGGTCGAGGTTGGTTCCTAGTCCACACGGGTAGTGTGCGATACTGACCAGTAGGCGCGGCGAAGCGAAAAACAAGGAGGGGGGATGTCCGTAGCAGCCATGTACCCGGGAACGTTTGACCCGATCACGCTGGGGCACGAGGACCTCGTGAAGAGATCGGTCAGGGTGTTCGATCGCGTCGTCATTGCCATTGCCGCGGATACGGGCAGCAAGGCACCGATGTTCGATCTCGACGAACGCGTCGAACTCGCCAGGTCTGCGCTTGCAGGCATCGACGGCGTCGAAGTCACTTCCTACGAGGGCCTGACCGTCGATTTCGCACGGGAAAACGACTTGTCGGTCATCATACGCGGGCTGCGAGCCGTGTCAGACTTCGAATACGAATTCCAGCTCGCCACCATGAACCGGCACCTGACCGACGAAGTCGAGACCGTCTTCCTGACGCCGCCGGAATCCTACACCTTTATCTCGTCGAGCCTGGTTCGCGAGATCGCCTCACTGGGCGGTGACGTCTCGGAATTCGTGTCGCCGAAAGTGAAGGAAGCGCTGCTCGAACGTCTGGGACGACGCTAGGCGGGCGCCGGTGCCGGCGCGTCAGGCGTGCCCCGGCGCCGCTCGAGTTCCTCGCGGATCTCGTGCGCCTTTTCCTCGGTGATCGAGAAAGTCGCGATCGCCCATATTGCGACTGCCGAGGCAACACAGGGGATGGTGGCGTCTAAGAGCCGCATGAGCGTCAGCGTGCGTTCACCCTGATCGCCCTCGAGCGCCACGTCGAAGCCCGTAGCATTCAGCAGGAAGCCGCCGCCCGCTATCGCCACGGCCATGCCGAGTTTTACGACCCACCAGAAGATGGAGCCGTACATCCCTTCCCGACGCTGGTGGGTCTTCAGTTCATCCATATCCACGACGTCGGCGATCATCGACGGCATAAGCGTAAACAGGCCGCCAAGGCCGAACGCCATGAGCGGCGCCGGGATCAGGATGAGCCAGGGCTGCTCCGGGGTATAGCAAAACCATTTGAGCGCATAGCCCACGATCGAAACGCCCGTCGTCACGAAAAAAGCCCTGCGTTTGCCGATCTTCGTGCCGAGCCAGGTCGCGATGACGATGGAAACGTACGCGAAGACAGTCTGCAGCAATCCCGAGTGGCCGACGAAGACGGAACCCAGTTCGGTATCGCCGCGGAAAACATAGTAAATGATGACGTAGGACTGGAAGGCGGCGATCAGTATGAAGCCGTTGAAGACCAGGAAGGTTGCGGCGCAAAGCTTTAGAAACTCTCTCGACTTCAGCGTTTCCGCGAATCCGCGGAAAAACTCCATGATATTTCGGAGTATGACGTTGCCGGTCGACGGGGCGGCCGCTTCGCCTTCTGCGATGGCGAGTTCCTTGTAGCGTTCCCGCAGAAAGATGGCAGGCATGATGCCGATAACGATCACGATGGCACCAATGACGATCGCCAGCTGCGAAGCGCCTTCGACCATATCACCAGCCCAGCGCTTGCTGCTCATGATCGCCAGCAGGTACGGCGTGAAGAGGTACGCAGTCTGTCCGATGAAATTCTGCGTACCCATGAGACGCGTGCGTTCGTTGTAGTCCGGCGTCAGTTCGTAGCCGAGCGCCACCCAGGGCGTTACGAACACGGTATAGGCGAGATAGAAGAGAAACGAACCGGTCAGAAAGTACCAGAAGTACCAGGATTCACTCTTGCCGGGCGGCAATTGCCAGAGCAGTGCGAATACTATGCCCACGGCGATGGCGCCGAAGAATATATAGGGTCGGCGACGTCCCCATCGCGTTCGCGTGTTGTCCGAGATGTAACCCATCAAAGGGTCGGTGATCGCGTCGGTCAGTCGCGGCAGGGCCGCGAGCAGGCCGGCAAGAGCAGGGTTCATGCCCAGGCCGAGGTTGAGCACGATCACCATGCGTCCGATCGAGTCGGCGAGAAGGTTGTTGGTGAACGCGCCGAGGCCGTAGACGAAACGTTTCGGCAGTGGGATTCGGTCCTCGGGAGCCGTTTCGTAATGCTGCGGATTATTCATCGTTCGGCCTGGTTCTTGTTATAGGCATCGCGGCCCCGGCCAAAGATCGTCCACTATATTGACAGCGCTGTCAAACGTTGTTAGAAACGCTTGTATCGACGCCGCTATCCCGTTTTCAGTAACAAGGACAGGCCATTATCAATCCGGGGATAGCTGCCGGGGGGGTTGTTCACCAAGCTGACGAGTGTTTGCCGCTTGCGCCAATCGCGGCGGGGAATGTATTGATGCACCGCACCAGGGAAGAAACGAGGCTAGTCTGGTCTGGGCGCATCAGCATGCTCTGCGGCCTTTTACAGGGGTCCGCCATGACCACGACCATTGCAGAAATTCGCAGTGATACTGCAAGCGTAGAAGACCGCATCGCCACATTGCTGGGGGAGATGACCCTGGCGGAAAAGGTCGGCCAGATGAACCAGGCTCATGCCGGCGACATGGATCCGGTGGAGGTGCTCAGCGACGCGCTGCGTGCAGGCCGGATCGGCTCGATCATCAACCAGGTCGACGTCGCCACGGTGAACGAGCTACAGCGTATCGCGGTCGAGGAGAGCCGGCTCGGTATTCCGTTGCTCGTCGGCCGCGACGTGATTCACGGCTTCAAGACCGTGATGCCGATACCGCTCGGCCAGGCCGCGACCTGGAACCCGGAGGTCGTCAGGCAGGGTGCCCGTATCGCGGCGCTCGAGGCGGCGAAGTCGGGCATCAACTGGACCTTCGCGCCGATGATCGACATCACCCGCGATCCGCGCTGGGGCCGGATCGCGGAGAGCCCCGGAGAAGACCCGTATCTTGCCAGCCGCCTGGCCGTCGCCATGGTGGAAGGATTCCAGGGAGACGACCTTGCAGCAACGGGTACGATCGCTGCCTGCGCCAAGCACTTCGCGGGTTACGGGGAAGCAGAAAGCGGCCGCGACTACGCGACGACCAACATTCCCGAAAACGAACTTCGCAACGTCCACCTGAGACCGTTTCGTGCTGCCGTCAACGCGGGCGTTGCCACGCTAATGGCCTCGTTCAGCGATCTGAACGGCGTGCCGGCCACCGGCAACGAATTCCTGATGCGCCAGGTTCTGCGAGACGAATGGGGGTTCGATGGCTTCGTCGTCAGCGACTGGAACTCGATCCATCAGCTCGCGGTTCACGGTCTGACCGCCGACGACAGGGACTCGGTCCTGGCCGCGTCAACGGCCGGGGTCGACATGGACATGGCGGGCGGCGTGTATGAGGGACACCTGGCCGATCTTGTCGAGGATGGCGCCCTGGACATCGAGGTGATCGATGCCGCCGTTGCGAACATACTCCGCACGAAGTTCCGGCTCGGCCTGTTCGACAATCCGTATACCGATCCCGAGGCACTGCCTGCAAACGGAAGCCCGGAGGCGCTTGCCACCGCAAAGGCTGCGGCGCTGCAAAGCGTCGTGATGCTCAAGAACGACAAGGGCGTGTTGCCGCTGTCGAAGCAGGATCTGGACAGGGTCGCTGTGATCGGGCCGCTCGCCGATGCGCCGTACGAGCAACTCGGCACCTGGATATTCGACGGTGACACGGAACTCAGCGTTACCGCCCTGCAGGGTATTCGCGAGCTGGTCGGTGGCGACGTCGAAATCGAGTACGTACGCGCGATGGAAACGAGCCGCAGCAAGTCGACGCAGCCTTTCGACGAAGCTGTCGCGGCGGCGGCGAAATCGGACGCCGCGCTGCTGTTTCTCGGCGAGGAGTCGATACTCTCGGGCGAAGCTCATTCGCGCGCCGACATCAACCTGCCCGGCGCGCAAGCCGAGCTCGTCCGGCGTGTGCGTGAAACCGGCAAGCCCGTCATCGCCGTCATCATGGCGGGCCGTCCGCTGACGTTGGCCAATATCGTCGAAAAGGTCGATGCAATTCTCTTTGCATGGCACCCTGGGACGATGGGTGGCTCCGCGATCGCGGAGCTGCTGTTTGGCCTGGAATCGCCGTCGGGCAAGCTGCCGGCGACGTTTCCCCGCATGGTGGGACAGATACCGATCTATCACAGTCAGAAGAACACGGGTAAGCCCCCGACGCCCGAGAAGGTCGTGCATATCGACGATATCGATGCCAAGGCACCCCAGACCTCGCTCGGTATGACGGCGTTTCATCTCGACGCGGGATACGCGCCGTTGTTTCCTTTCGGCTTCGGCCTGTCGTACGCCGATTTCGACTACGACAATATCCGCGTCAGTGGTTCCGAGGTGCCCGTCGGCGGCGTAGTGACGGTCAGCGCGGAGCTCACGAATCGGGGTGACGTCGCGGCCGACGAGGTCGCACAGCTCTATGTCCGCGATCTGGTCGGCAATGTCACCCGCCCGGTAAGGGAGCTCAAGGGTTTCCGCAGGGTACGGGTGGAACCCGGCGAGACGCTGACGGTGAGCTTCGATCTTCACACCGACGACCTGGCGTTTTATGGACGCGACAACACGCTCATGGTCGAACCCGGCGAATTCCATGCCTGGATAGGCGGCAGTTCGGATGCCCCGCTGCGTACCGAATTCAGCGTCGTGGCCGGCGACTAGGTTGGGCGTGGCACGATGAGCCCCTCTTCGCGATACACGGCAACCGTTGCGCTGTTCGTGGCGCTCGGCGGATTCCTGATGGGTTTCGATGCGTCGGTGATTTCCGGCGTCGTCGGTTTCATCGAGGTCGAGTTTTCGCTGACCAAGATCCAGGTAGGCTGGTCCGTGTCGTCATTGGCGCTGACGGCAACGCTGGCAATGATGTTGTCCGGTCCCCTGAGCGATCGCATCGGGCGCCGGCCGGTACTCAGAATCGCAGCCATTCTGTTTGCGATATCCGCAATCGCCTCTGCACTTGCGCCGAGTTTCCTGTGGCTGGTTGTCGCGCGGATGTTGGGCGGGCTCGGCGTAGGTGCCGCACTCATTATCGCGCCAATGTACATTGCCGAAATGGCGCCACCGGAATCCCGGGGGCGCCTGGTGTCGTTCAACCAGCTCAACATCGTCATCGGCATCTCGGTCGCCTTCTTCAGCAACTACGTGATACTGACGCTGGGCGAGTCCGGCGTCGCGTGGGCCGAAGCACTCAGGCTCGGCGATTGGAACTGGCGCTGGATGCTGGGCATCGAGACGCTGCCGGCCGTGTTCTATCTGTTCGCATTGCTGTTCGTGCCGGAGAGCCCGCGCTGGCTCGCAATGCGCGGCAGGGACGACGAAGCTCGCGCCGTGCTCGAACGCGTCGGTGGCAGCCAGCAGGCATCTGATGAACTACGCGCGGTAAAAGAAGCCATTGCAGCCGAACAGGCCCTGGGCAGGGTTTCACCGAAGACACTGTTGCACCCGTCACTCAGGCTGGTCATGACGATCGGCATATCCGTCGGCATCCTGCAGCAGATCACCGGGATCAACGCGGTGTTCTTTTATGCGCCGATGATCTTCGAGCAATCGGGCATCGGAACCAATGCATCCTTCATGCAGGCCGTCCTCGTCGGTCTGGTCAACCTCGTGCTTACCGTGGTGGCGATGACCTTGATCGACCGTCTGGGACGCCGCCCGCTACTCGGCTTCGGTCTGACCGGTATTGCGGTCTGCATGCTGGCCCTTGCATGGAGCTTCGGATCCGCAAGCTACCGGCTGGACGATACCGCCATCAACGCGCTCCCGCCCGAGCTGGATCGGCAACAACTCGAGCTGGTTGCCGATACGACATTTGAAAGCGACACGGATTTTCGCGAGGCGTTGTTTGCCGCCATCGGTGAGGACACGTACAAGCAGTTCGAATCGGATCTGGTCAGTAATGCGATTTCCATGAACCCCACGCTGATCCTGTTTGCGATCCTCGGCTTCGTGGCCAGTTTCGCAGTGTCGATCGGGCCCATCATGTGGGTGCTGTTTTCGGAGCTCTTCCCCAACCGGGTACGCGGTGTCGCAATATCGTTCGTCGGACTGATCAACTCGACCGTTGCATTTCTCGTCACGTTCATCTTTCCCTGGCAGCTCGAGACCATCGGTAACGCAGGCACGTTCCTCATCTATGGACTGTTTGCGGTAGTCGGGCTTTTCTTCGTAATGCGGATTCTGCCGGAGACGAAGGGGCGCTCGCTGGAAGAACTCGAAACGATACTCGTCAAGGAGTGACATGCGCTATCTGCCGGGGCTCATCATTCTTACCTTCATCGTGTCCTGTACGTCCGACGCCGAAACCGATCCCGCGCAACCCAGAGTAGAGGTCATGAAGACGGATGCCGGATACCGGCTTTTCCGGGATGGCAAGCCCTACGTGGTCAGGGGCGCCGGCATGGGCAGGGACGATATCGCACGCTTCGCACGGCACGGCGGCAACTCGATCAGGACATGGAGCACCGTCAACGATTACCAGGACACGAAAGCGCTGCTCGACGAAGCGCACGCGCATGGTGTTACCGTCGCGCTCGGATTGTCCATGACGGCAGAACGTCACGGCTTCGACTACGACGACCCCGACGCCGTCGCCGCGCAACTGGCTTCTGTTCGGGAAGAGGTGCTCAAGTACAAGGACCATCCTGCCGTGCTGTTCTGGCTGGTCGGCAATGAACTGAATCACAGCTACACCAATCCCGCGGTATGGGACGCCGTCAACAACGTTGCGGAGATGATCCACGAACTGGATCCGAACCATCCTGTGACGACGCCGATATCCGGCTTCAAACCGGACGTCATCGCCGAGATTCAGTCGCGGGCTCCGGCGGTCGACTTCATCAGCTTCCAGGTATACGGCAGTCTGTTCGGCCTGCCGGACAAGATTGCCGAGACCGGTTTCGACCAGCCGTTCATGGTGACCGAATGGGGCACGATCGGTTACTGGGAAATGGACAAGACGGATTGGGGCACTCCGACCGAGTTGACGAGCACCGAGAAGGCCAACATTTTCATGCGGGCCAACAACGAAGTTCTCTCAACATTCGATGGCCAGCTGATCGGCTCGTACGCGTTTCTCTGGGGCCAGAAGCAGGAGCGCACGCCGACCTGGTTCGGTCTACTCACCGAGTCAGGCGAGGTGACCGAGGCCGTGGACGTCCTCCATTACCTGTGGACGGGATCGTGGCCGGACAACCGCACCCCGAGAGTCGAGTCGCTGCTGCTCGATGGCAGGAACTACAGGCAAAGCGTGGTGCTCACCACCGGTGAGTCGTACGGGGCGGTGTTCGAGGTTGTAGACCACGACGGCGACCCTCTGACCTATCACTGGGAGGTCAAGCCCGAGAGCGAATCGCAAAAGTCCGGTGGCGATCGCGAAGAGCGACTACCGAATCTCGAGGAATTCCTGGTGAGTGCCAATGGCCCGACAGCCAACATCAGGGCCGTGGCACCGGGCAGGTACCGCTTATTCGCTTATACGTTTGACGATAACGGCCACGCGGCACACGCGAATATTCCCTTTCTGGTACGGGAGACGAGTGAGCCGTGATCAAGCGCTTGCCCGAACCAGCGGGGTGGGTTCCTTGTCGATAGAACACCGGTGCCGTTGTCGAGGAGTCGGGCGGCTTCACCAGCGTCATAATCGTGACAAGTAGTTGAATCAAAGAGCAAAAAAGAAGCTTCGCTAGTTCGCCGGAGAATGAGCATTCTTAGCTATCGTTCTTCGGCCCGGGCTTGGGTATAATTTCAGACAGTAATGACAGCGCTGTCACCGTCTTTATCTGTGCTGTCCGAAAGAGGGATGATTCTGAGGTCGACAGGATGGTTGAGAACAGCAAAGGATTTTTGCGGATAGCGTTTCTTCTTCTGACGGCGATTTCGCTGTCGGCCTGCGGCGGCGGCGGCGGTGGCGGTAGCCCCCCACCGGTAGCGAGCCCCCCGCC
>JAACFE010000071.1 GCA_009937525.1 Gammaproteobacteria bacterium | reverse complement strand
TGCAATAACGCGGCCATTTCTGCACAATTCGCGGGCCTTAGATATCAGAGAAAGGAACCCCTTGGCCAAAGAAGAAGCCATTCAGATGGAAGGTATCGTCACCGAGACGCTGCCTAACACGACGTTCCGCGTCGAACTCGAAAACGGTCACGTCGTCACCGCGCACATTTCCGGCAAAATGCGCAAGAACTATATTCGTATACTTACCGGCGACAAAGTTACCGTCGAACTGACCCCGTACGATCTCAGCAAGGGTCGTATCGTCTACCGCGGCCGCTAGACCGGCCCGATCAGTCCTTTTCCGAGAGGTGCTCGAGTTCCTTCACCGCAGACTTGGGCGACAGCTTCAATTCGTCGTCGTCGCCCACCGTCACGCGCACGTGACCGCCCTCGGCGAGGCTGCCGAACAATAACTCGTCGGCGAGCGGCCGCTTGATGTACTCCTGGATAACCCTGGCCATGGGGCGCGCACCCATCTGCTCGTCATAACCGCGTTCGGCGATCCAGTCGCGCGCCGCGTCGTCGAGCTCGATGGTGACGTTGTTCGAGCCGAGTTTCGCTTCCAGTTCGACGATCAGCTTGTCCACGACGCGTTTGACCGAGCCGATATCCAGTGAAGCGAACTGAATAATCGCGTCCAGCCGGTTGCGGAACTCCGGCGAAAAACTCTTCTGGATGACCGACATGCCGTCGCTGCTGTGGTCCTGCTGCGTGAAGCCGATCGATGCGCGGCTCATCTCCTGAGCGCCCGCATTGGTCGTCATAACGAGCACGACGTTGCGGAAGTCCGCCTTCCTGCCGTTATTGTCCGTCAGCGTACCGTGGTCCATGACCTGCAGAAGAAGGTTGAAGACCTCGGGGTGCGCCTTTTCGATCTCGTCGAGCAACACCACAGCGTGCGGGTTCTTGGTGACGGCTTCCGTCAGCAGACCACCCTGGTCGAAACCGACGTATCCGGGCGGCGCACCGATCAGGCGCGACACCGTGTGTCGCTCCATGTACTCCGACATGTCGAAGCGAATGAGCTCCACGCCCATGATCATGGCCAGCTGCCGGGTCACCTCGGTCTTGCCGACGCCCGTGGGACCGGCAAACAGGAACATGCCGATCGGCTTGTCTTCTTCGCGCAGTCCCGACCGCGACATCTTGATAGCCGAACTCAGCGCCTGGATGGCCAGGTCCTGGCCGAAGATCGTCAGCTTCAGATCGCGTTCCAGCGTGCTCAGCGACTTGCGGTCGGATGCCGATACACTCTTCGCCGGGATTCGTGCCATCTTGGCGACGATGTTCTCGACCATGTCGACGGTCACCCGGTCGCCGCGCTCTCCGACCGGCTGCAGTCGCAAATTGGCGCCGGCTTCATCAATAACGTCGATGGCCTTGTCGGGCAGCCGCCGGTCGTTGATATGCCGCGCCGACAGTTCCGCCGCTGCGTCGAGCGCGTCTTTTTCGTAGTGCACGCCGTGGTGCTCCTCGAAACGAGACTTCAACCCCCGCAGGATGGCAATCGTTTCTTCGATACTCGGCTCGGGAACATCGATCTTCTGGAATCGCCGCGCCAGCGCGTGATCCTTTTCGAAGATCCCTCGGTACTCCTCGTAGGTCGTCGAACCGATACAGCGAATCTCACCGTTCGCGAGCACCGGCTTGATCAGGTTGCTGGCATCCATGACGCCGCCGGACGCGGCGCCCGCGCCTATGACCGTATGGATCTCGTCGATGAACAGAATTGCGCCGGGATCCTTCTGCACTTCCTTGATAACGCCCTTGAGGCGCTTTTCGAAGTCACCGCGATACTTGGTGCCCGCGATCAGGGTACCCATGTCGAGTGCGTAGATGGCCGCATCACGCAGGACCTCCGGCACGCGCTCTTCGACGATCATGCGGGCGAGACCTTCCGCGAGAGCCGTCTTGCCAACGCCGGCGTCGCCCACGTACAGCGGATTATTCTTCCTGCGGCGACAGAGGATCTGTACCGTCCTTTCGATCTCGATCTCGCGGCCGATCAGTGGGTCGATCTTGCCGTCGATAGCAAGCTGGTTGAGGTTGGTCGCGTAGCGCTCGAGCGGCGTAGCCTCCGCCTCCGTTTCCGTCTCCAGCGACGGCTCCTGCTCCTCGCTGTCCCCCTCGCCCGGGAGTTGCGGCATCCCGTGGGATATGTAATTGACGACGTCCAGCCGGGTGATGTCCTGCAGGTTCAGGAAGTACACGGCCTGAGACTGTTTCTCGCTGAAGATCGCGACGAGCACATTGCTGCCAGTCACTTCCTTCTTGCCACTCGACTGCACGTGGAAGACTGCGCGCTGCAGTACGCGCTGGAACCCCAGCGTCGGTTGCACGTCGGTGTCATCATCCTGGGCCAGCAGGGGCGTCTGCTCCTCGATAAACTCGGTAAGCTGCCGTCGCAGTTCCGTGATATTCGAATTGCACGCCTTGAGAATCGCGTGAACACGCGGAATATCCAGCAACGCAAGCAGCAGGTGCTCGACCGTCATGAATTCATGGCGTTGATCCCGCGCTCGCTGGAATGCCTCGTTAAGACAAAATTCTAGTTCACTGCTCAACATTTGCTGGTGCCGACTCCTGTTACGACTCTTCCATCGTGCACAGCAGCGGGTGTTGGTGCTGCTGCGCCAGACCCATGACCTGGGCGACCTTTGTTTCCGCTATCTCGAAATTGTACACGCCGCAGACCCCTTTGCCTTTAGTGTGCACTTCCAGCATGACCTGCGTCGCTCGCGTCCGTTCCATGCCGAATATGGATTCCAGGATATTGACGACGAATTCCATCGGAGTGTAGTCGTCGTTGATAAGAACGACACGATACAGCGGCGGCTCCTTGATTTTCGGCTTCGCTTCCTCGACCGCGAGGTCGAAGTTCGGGCCTCGTTCAGTGTCGGTACGTCGTTCGCTCATCGGTCCTGTATTCTGCCTCCAATCCAGCCTGTTTCCGTGAAATCGGGCCGGACATTTTGTGCCAGCCCGGCCCTGTGCGGGTTATTATATATGGGCCTCGGGCACCGATTTCACCGTGGTTCGCAGAATTTACAGCCCAATCGCCGTGCGAAAATCGATTTTTGTTAATTATGTCTTGGTATATTATTGGCAAATATAGGATTTTTGCCGCACAGGTCCTTGTTTAACAGGCCCCAACCCGTATCATCATCTCGCTGCGTTAATGTAAACAGATCAGGAAAGGACAAAGCCGGACTCTGCATGGCCACTGAAGCGAAATGGTCGGATTTCACGAGCCTGGATGGTGCCCGCACGCTGACGGCGGCCAACCAGCTATTGCCGCCGTGGGTGGCGCTGATACTCGTCGTCGCCATCGGCTGGCAGCTCGCCAATATCATCTGGATGCTGATACCGGGGCCGGCCGCCGGGGACCCGGTCGTCGTACCCGCGGGGCAGGTTCGCGCGGTCGGCTCGGATTCCGTGACGGCCGATGTCCAGGCGATCGCGGCCGTGCACCTCTTCGGCGAGGCCGGCGCGGACGACGCGGCGCCTGTGGTTCCCGAAGTATCCGACGAAAACCTGGAGGATACCCGGCTGTCCAATCTCGAGTTGAAGGGCACCATAGCTTCGCCGGAACCGTCGATGTCGGCGGCGATCATCACCGACAGCAGGAACGAGGAAAAGGTGTACCTGATCGGCGACCCGATCGCCTCCGGTGCCAAACTGCATGCGGTGTATACGGACCGGGTCGTGCTCAACGAAAACGGCCGCCTGACCAACCTGCGGCTGCCGGAGGAATACAAGCAGACGGCGGCCGCACCGGTGCGACGCACGACGACGCAGCGGCGCACTGCGCCCACACAGAGCATTCAGTCCGTTGTCTCGCAGAATGTGGCAAGGCTGGCTGACGTGATCCGCCCCACGCCCTACTTCGTCAACGGGCAACAGCAGGGCTACCGCGTCTACCCCGGTCGCGACCGGCGCCAGTTCGCGGCGTTGGGGCTGCGGCCCGGGGACCTCATCAAGGATATCGATGGCCAGTCGTTGACCGATCCCGCGCAGGCGATGGAGATCTTCCAGTCGCTCGGCACAGCGAGCCAGGTTTCGGTGACGGTGGAGCGCAACGGCCAACCGGAAGTCATCGTATTGAAAACCGACCAACTCAATCTTGGGGAAGACGAAACCGAATGAATCACCAATCAATAAAGGTGTTGCGCAGGCTCGGCGTATTGACGCTTGCGCTGGTCGTGGTCCCGATAGCGCTGTTCGCGCAGCAGGTGACCATCACACCGAATTACAAGGAAGCGGATATTCGGCAGATCGTCGAGGCCGTGAGCGCGGTCACGAACAGGAACTTCATCATCGATCCCAGGGTGAATGCCAAGGTAACGATGCTATCGAAGACGCCGATGACGCCCGACGCATTTTACGAGGCGTTTCTCGCGATTCTCGAAGTCCATCAGCTGGCCGCCATGCAGAGCGGCGAGATCATCAAGATCATCCCGAACGCCACGGCCCGGCAGTACGGCGGCCCGATGGGAACGAGTGGCGCGGCAGGCGACGACGATATCATCACCCAGGTGATCCAGGTCCAGAACGTGGGGGCTGCACAGCTCGTTCCGATTCTGCGGCCGCTGATCCCGCAATTCGGCCATCTCGCCGCGCATCCCGGATCCAACATGCTGATCATCTCGGACCGGGCCGGTAACGTAGCGCGGATGGTCAGCATCATTCGCCGCATCGACCTGTCCAGCGAAGACGACATCGAGGTCATTCCCCTGCAGCACGCGTCCTCCGCGGAAATCGTACGCGTTCTGACGGCGTTGACACAGCAGCCGCGCGCCGACGGCGCGCCCGTGTCGACCAGCCTCGTGGCCGACGCGCGTACCAACAGTGTGCTGATCGGCGGCGAAAGGACCGACCGCCTGCGGCTGCGCACTTTAATCACCCACCTGGATACGCCGCTCGAGGACGGTGGCGACACCCAGGTCCGCTACCTCCGCTACGCGGATGCGGAAGAACTCGCGACCAAGCTGCAGCAGCACTTCCAGGGTCAGGTAGCCGCCGCCCAGGGAGCGGCTGGCGGAGCGGCCCCGGCCCAGAAGAATGAAGTCAGCGTCTGGGCGGACACGCAGACGAACGCAATCGTCGTCAATGCGCCGCCGAAGATGATGCGTTCCCTCATGCAGATCGTCGACAAACTCGATATCCGCCGGGCGCAGGTATTGGTCGAGGCAATCATCGTCGAGGTCATCGCGGACAAGACGGCGGAGCTCGGTATCACCTGGGCGGTCGAGGGCGCTGCATCGACGACCCCGATCGGTGCGACGAACTTCCCGGATTTCGGTAGCGGCGTGGTTCAGCTTGCCGGCGCAGCGGCGAGCGGCGGCGATACGGTGGTGAACCCGTCTTCCCTGATCGGCGACGGCATCACGATGGGCGTTGGCCGAATCAGCGACACGGGGGTGAGCTTCGCGGCGATCCTGCGGGCCCTCGAAGGCGACGCCGATACGAACATCATATCGACGCCGTCGCTCGTGACGACGGATAACGAGGAGGCCAGCCTGAATGTCGGGCAGGAAGTGCCGTTTGTTACCGGGTCGTTCACCAATACAGGTGGCAACGTCGGCTCCGTCAATCCGTTCCAGACCATCCAGCGCGAGCAGGTGGGTGTGAAACTGACCATCACGCCGCAGATCAACGAAGGCAACTCGCTGCTCCTCGAGATTTCCCAGGAGATCTCGAACATCGCGCAATCTGTCGAAGGCGCGACCGACCTGATCACAAATCAACGCATAGTCGAGACGACCGTCATCGTCGACGACGGTCAGATCCTGGTTCTCGGTGGCCTGCTGGAAGACGTGCTGCGCGAGAGCGAGCAGCGGGTACCGATTCTCGGCTCCATACCATTCCTCGGCGCGCTGTTCCGGGTGCAGGCGACTGACAAGGTCAAGACCAATCTGCTGGTGTTCATCCGGCCGAAGATCCTGCGTGATGCCGCAACCATCTCGACCGAGACGAATGCGAAGTACAACATCATCAAGGATATACTCGACAAGACCAACGAAGACGGCATCAACCTGATGCGTGATGAGGAGGCGTTCACGCTGCCGCCGTTCGAAGAGGCGAACCGGCCGACGACGCCGATTACCCTGGAACCACCCGGTAACGAGCAATAGATGCTGCTGAATCAATGGTAACGGAAGCTGAGACGAACATCGTGCTGGAGACGCCCGCGGCGGATGCAGAGCCGGAGGCGTCTGACGGTCATCGTGACCTGCCCTTCTCCTTCGCCAAGCGCCACGGGGTCCTGATCCGTGAGATGACGAGCGACGGTGCCGACGCCGTCTATCGCGCCGGCGCTTCGCCTCTCAGCATCGCCGAGGTCAGGCGCTACATGGGCGTGCCGCTGAAGTTGTCGCGCGTATCGCCGGACATCTTCGATTCGCTGCTGCAGGCGTCTTACGAACAGGGCAGCCAGAAGGCCATGGAGATGGTTGGCGGCCTCGACGACGAGTTCGACCTGACCCAGGTGGCGCAGGAACTCGAGCCATCCGACCTGCTCGAGAGCGATGACGACGCGCCGATCATCCGCTTCATCAATGCCGTGCTGACGGAAGCCATCAAGGAGAACGCGTCGGACGTGCACATCGAGCCGTACGAGAATCGCCTGGGCGTGCGCTTCCGGGTGGATGGCGTGCTCCACGACGTACTTCACACACGGCGCGCGCTGGCGCCCCTGGTCGTCTCGCGCATCAAGGTCATGTCCAAACTCGATATCGCCGAGAAGCGGCTGCCCCAGGACGGCCGTATTTCGCTGAAGATCGCCGGGCGCGCTGTGGACGTGCGTGTATCGACCCTCCCCTCGGGGCATGGCGAACGCGTGGTACTGCGCCTGCTCGACAAGCAGGCGGGGCGCCTCAACCTGACGTCACTCGGCATGGACAACCAGTCCATGTTCAAGATGGACGAACTGATCCACAAGCCGCACGGCATCATTCTCGTCACAGGTCCGACGGGCTCAGGCAAGACCACGACGCTGTATGCGGCGCTCGATCGCATCAACGACCACAGCCGCAATATCATGACCGTCGAGGATCCGATCGAATATTTTATCGACGGCATCGGCCAGACTCAGGTGAACACCAAGGTCGAGATGACGTTTGCGCGTGGGTTGAGGGCGATCCTGCGCCAGGATCCGGACGTCGTCATGGTCGGCGAGATCCGCGACCTGGAGACGGCGGAGATTGCCGTGCAGGCCAGTCTCACCGGTCACCTGGTGTTGTCGACCTTGCACACCAACACGGCGGCGGGCGCAGTGACGCGGCTGCGCGACATGGGCGTCGAGCCGTTCCTGCTCTCTTCGAGCCTGATCGGGGTCCTGGCACAGCGGCTCGTGCGCGTCCTCGACAGCGCCACCAAGGTGCCGTACACGGCGACGGAGTATGAGTGCCGGGTGCTGGGCGTCGACCCGAGTAACCCGCCAACCTTGTACAAGGCCGGAGAAGCCGGCAGCGCCGGATTCTCCGGACGCACGGGCATCTATGAATTGATCGCGGTCGACGATGCCATGCGTGCCATGATCCATGACGGAGTCAGCGAGCAGGAACTCGAGCGTCACGCGCGGACGATGACGCCGAGTATCCGCGCGGATGGCCGGCGTCGCGTGCTGAACGGCAGCACGACGCTGGAAGAAGTATTGCGCGTTACGCGCGAAGACTAAGCCGGTAAATCGCCGTGGGTGCCTACGAATTCGTCGCGCTGGACAAGTCCGGCAAGGAATCCAAGGGCCTCATCGAGGGAGACACGCCCAAGCACGTCAGGCAACTGCTGCGCGAGCGCAACATGTATCCGGTGCAGGTCACCGAGGTCGCTCAGCGCGAGGCGAAGCGCCAGACGACGTTCTCCCTGCGACGGGGCTTATCCCCGGCCGAGCTCGCGCTGATCACGCGACAGATGGCTTCTTTGTCGCAATCCGGCTTGCCACTCGAGGAAGTACTGCTGGCGGTATCGCAGCAGAACGACCAGCCGCGCGCCAAGAGTATCCTGCTTGGCGTCCGCTCCAAGGTCATGGAGGGTCATACGCTCGCGGACGGCCTTGCCGACTTCCCGCAGGCCTTTCCGGAACTCTACCGGGCGACGGTCGCCGCGGGCGAGCAGTCCGGGCACCTGGACGTCGTGCTCGAACGGCTCGCCGACTATACGGAAGCCCGCCAGGAGCTTCGCCAGCGCATCACCAATGCAATGATCTACCCGGCGGCGCTGATCGTCATGGCGATCGGCATTATCAGTTTCATGCTCGCGACCGTTGTGCCACGCATCGTCAGCGTCTTCGAGAACACGTCGGCCGAATTGCCGGGGCTGACGCGTGGCCTGATTGCCACCAGCGAATTCCTGCGCGGTAACTGGCTCTGGGTGATCATCGCTACCGCCGCAGCGATCTGGGGCCTGTGGTGGATTTTTCAGAAAGAAGGACCGCGGCGGCGCTATCACCAGTTCCTGCTGCATGCACCCATTGCCGGGCGGTTGACGCAGGGCATCAATACCGCTCGATTCACGCGCACGTTCAGTATTCTTGCCGGCAGCGGCGTTCCTGTGCTGGAGGCGATGAAGATATCTTCTGAAGTCATCGAGAACCTGCCGATGCGCGAGGCCGTCAACGAAGCCACGTTACGTGTCCGCGAAGGCGCGGGAATCAGCCGCTCACTTGCGGCAAGCAAACTGTTTCCCCCGATGATGATCCACCTGATCTCCAGCGGTGAAGCCGGCGGTCGGCTCGAGGAGATGCTGGCCCGATCGGCCGCGGGCCAGGAACGGGAAGTCGACGGCCTCATCGCCGCGTTGCTGGGTATCCTGCAGCCGCTCCTGATCGTCGCCATGGGCGCGATCGTTATGGTCATCGTCCTCGCAATCCTCCTGCCTATTTTCGAAATCAACAATCTGATTCGTTGAGATTGGGGTCCTTGCGCGACGTGTTTTTTCGCGGTATACAGGCGAAAAGTTGCGGCTAAACAGGCTCTCACCAGCCGTGCTGTTTGTTGCGCGGGGTATCGGCGATGATCGGTAACATCAAAGACGACGTACCGGTAGACGAATTCGACGACGACGATCTCGAGAACGATGATCTCGACGATGACGAGGACGTCGAAGATATTGACGTCGACAATGTCGGTGACATCTCCGTAGAGATCAACGTCGAGGAGCTTGTCGCCAAGCTGGAGGCAACAGACAACGACGACGTGGCGCGCAAGCGCGAGATTCGGAAGCGTCTCGAAGACCTCGAGGAGCTGCGCCGGACGAACGAGGACCTGGACAGCACGTTCAATTTCAATCTCGACGACGACCTGTAGGCGCTGTCTCCTTGCTGTAGGAGCGGTTCTCGAACCGCGATTGCGCGCCGAAGCGCGCTCCTACCGAAAATCCCGTGATTTGACCTCCAGGTCACCGAGCATCTCCGTGTGATCGACGAGCTTCCTCGCGATCACGTGAATGACGTTTGACTCGATCTGTAATTCGCCCCGGACCCCCATGAGGCGTGCATTGAGTAACGCAGCACGATCCCGTTCCGCAACATGCTTCCAGACGACCAGGTTGATCTGGCCGGTCTCGTCTTCGAGCGTCACGAAGGTGACGCCACTGGCCGTGCCCGGCCGCTGCTTGGTGATGACCAGGCCGGCGACGCTGATGGCCTGACCCGCCGTCAACTCCCGCAGGCGGTCTGCCTGCACGTAGTGATAACGGTCCAGGCGATGACGAACCAGGTACATCGGGTGCCGCTCCAGCGTCAGGCCGACGCTCTTGTAGTCGGCGACGATATCCTGGCCCTCGGTGGGTTTCCTGAGGAGTGGCGTCGCCTCGAAGCGATCCATCGACGCAAACAATCCGCCGGGCTTCTCGGCGCCTGCCACGGCCCAGCGCGCCTGGTGACGGTGCCCTTCGAGGGCCTTCAGCGCGCCGGCCGACGCCAGTGCCTCGAGTTCCCGCCGGTCGAGCCCGGCCCTCTCCAGGAGCTGCTGGGTGCTCTCGTAAGCCTGCCCGCCGCGCCTGTCGGTGATGCGCCGCCCGGTCTCCTCGGACAGGCTCTTCACCATCCGGAAGCCGAGCCGCAACACGGCCGCGCCGCCCTCACCTTCCTCGAGCGAACAATCCCAGGCGCTCCGGTTGATATCGACACCGCGCACCTCGGCGCCGTGACGGCGCAGATCCTGTACGAGTTGCGATGCCGAATAGAAACCCATGGGCTGGCTGTTCAGCAGCGCGCAGGTAAAAGCGGCCGGTGTATGACGCTTGAGCCAGCAGGATACGTACACGAGCAATGCGAAACTGGCCGAATGCGATTCCGGGAAACCGTACTCGCCGAACCCCTCGATCTGGCGAAAGATCTGCCGTGCAAACGTCTCGCTATAGCCGCGCCGGCGCATGCCGTCGATCAACTTGTCCTCGAAGGGCCCGAGGCCGCCGCGCCGCTTCCACGCCGCCATGGCGCGGCGCAGGCGGTCCGCTTCGCCCGGTGTGAAGCCTGCCGCCACGACAGCCAGCGCCATCACCTGCTCCTGGAAGATGGGCACGCCCAGGGTTCGCTGCAGGACACCCTTGACCTCTGCGCTGGGATAATCGACGGCTTCCTCGCCGTTCCGACGCCGCAGATAGGGATGCACCATGTCGCCCTGGATGGGCCCCGGCCGGATGATCGCAACCTCGATGACGAGGTCGTAATAACAGCGCGGCTTCAGCCGCGGCAGCATCGCCATCTGTGCGCGCGACTCGATCTGGAAGACGCCCATCGTATCGCCTTCACAGATCATGTCGTAGACGACGGGATCCTCCGCGGGCACGCTCGCCAGCGTATACTGCCGCCCGTCGAAATCACGTATCAGGTCGAAACTGCGGCGAATCGCCGTCAACATGCCCAGCCCGAGCACGTCGACCTTCAGGAGCCCCAGGTCTTCCAGGTCGTTCTTCTCCCACTGGATCACGGTACGCTCTTCCATCGCTGCATTCTCGATGGGCACGAGTTCCGATATCGGGCCATTCGAAATGACGAAACCGCCGACGTGCTGCGACAGGTGTCTCGGGAAACCGACCAGTTCCCTGACGAGATAAAGCAGCCGCCGGATCACGGGACTGTCGGGATCCAGTCCCGCCTCGAGGACGCGGCTGTCGTCGACGCGCTTGCCGTCCCACCACTGCATCGAGCGCGCGAGGCGGCCGACCTGTATTTCAGACAGCCCGAGCGCCTTGCCGACATCCCGTAATGCGCTGCGCGGACGATAGGTGATCACCGTCGCCGCCAGTGCGGCACGGTCCCTGCCGTATTTCCCGTAGATGTACTGGATCACTTCCTCGCGCCGCTCGTGTTCGAAATCGACGTCGATGTCGGGCGGCTCGTTGCGCTCCTTCGAAATGAACCGCTCGACCAGCGTCTCCATGCGCGCCGGGTCGACTTCGGTGATACCGAGGCAAAAACACACGGCGGAATTCGCCGCCGAACCCCGGCCCTGGCAAAGAATGCCTTTCGAGCGCGCGAAGCTGACGATGTCGTAAACCGTCAGGAAATACGGTTCGTAGCGTAGTTCGGCGATAAGCCGGAGTTCGTGCTCGATGAGCCGCACGACCTTTTGCGACACACCGCCGGGCCAGCGCTCGCGCATCCCCTGCCCGGTCAGTTTCCTGAGGTGGCTGGCCGGGGTCTCGCCCGCGGGAACGATCTCGTCGGGATACTCGTAGCGCAACTCGTCGAGCGAGAAATCGATGCTCGCCGCGATGTGTACCGTCTCCTGCAGTAATTCCTCGGGATAGAAATGCCGCAGCACCTCGCCGGAGCGCAGGTGGCGTTCGCCGTTCGAATACAGCAGGAAACCGGCCTGGTCGATGGTCACTCCCTCGCGGATCGCCGTCAGGGTATCCTGCAGCACGCGCCTGGCGCGACGATGCATGTGCACGTCACCGCTTGCGACCAGCGGTAACCTGAGCCGCTGGCCGACTTCCCGCAATGCGTCGAGACGTTCCTTCTCGCGCCCGTCGGCAAGCAGTTCGACCGCGATCCACAAGCGGTCCCGAAACGTCTCGCGTATCCAGTGATCCTCGACATCGAGCGCGAGCGCGTCGTCCGGCACCCACAGCACGATGCAATCCGGGAGCCCGTCCTCGAAGAGGTTTCGCGTCAATACATAGCTGCCTTTTTCCGCAGCACGCCGGGCTCGCGTAATAAGCCGGCAGAGCGCGGCATAGCCGTTGCGATTCTTCGCAAGTGCCACCAGCTTGCGGCCGCTCCGCAATCGCAGCTCGGAACCGATGATAAGTTTGAGTTCGGCGGCCTTCGCCGCCATGTGTGCGCGAACGACGCCGGACATCGAGCACTCGTCGGTAATCGCGAGCGCTTCGTAGCCGAGGGCCGCAGCTGTCTCCACGAGTTCCTCGGGGTGCGACGCACCGCGCAGGAACGTGAAATTGCTGAGTGCATGCAGTTCCGCGTAGCGAACCCGCCGCATTACATCATCCGAAAATGCCGTGCAAATACCAGGCCGCCTCGCCGCCACGCTGACGACCGCGGTTGCGAAAGACCCACAGACCGGCACCACGCGGGCTGACTGCGGTGTAATAGTCACGGGCGATGCCGTACTCATCCCACCAGCCGGTTTCGAGGCGCTCGGGCCCCGAAACGAAACGCAACCTGCCCTGGTGCAGCGGGTGGCCATTATCCATCGACAGCAATTCAGGTTCCGGCAGCAACCACAACGGGCGCTCGATACCCTGACGGACACGGGTCAACGCATCAGCCGCCCGTGCCGCGAATAAATCCCGCGTGCTCCAGGCATACTGCGGCCGATGCTCGGCAACCGCATTGACGCCGTGCACGGACTCGTTGCCGATACGCGCTGCCAGCCGTTCGGCAAGCTGTGACATCGAGTAGTAATGCTCGCGCGGCACCCTGTCATGGAATGCCAGGCGGCCCGATGCGCCGTGAAGCGCCTGGGTAGTACCACCACGCAAGCGTATTGCGATAACGGGCTCGGGCAGGACCAGTTTTTCGAAACGCAGACGCAGCAATTCGTACCAGTGATCCGACGCACGATCGGCACGGGCGCCACCGAGCGGCAGCGACGTCGCCTTCGCCTTGAGGTGGAAGAACGTGAATAACAGGCGCTGCGTACCCAACTGCCTTGCCAGCAAAAACTGTTCGTGCGCCTGCAGCAATTCGTGACAAATCGCCAATAATAACTCCCGGTCGCTTTGTTCCTCTGTCATCTCGAAATCGGCGCAAAACCGTTCCGGCGCCCGCCATGAGTTACGCGGATCCGGCAGACGGCCGAGCGCACGATCCAGCTGCAGCAGGCGTTTGACGCCGAAGCGCCGCGCGAAACCTTCCCTGGGCAAACGCAGGCAATCACCAATGTCAGTGACCCCCATGCCGGCAAGCGACTCGAGGACCGTGGGCGGCCAGTCGAGACAGGACAGCGGCAGGTTTCGCAGCGCCGCCATGACGTTGGCCGGTTCGCGAACGCAGGCGCGCCGCCGCCCCCGCGCGAGCCAGGTTGCCGCGAGTGGCGTCGGCGCAATCGCCAGCGACGCTTCGAATCCCTGCGCGTCGAGACCGGTGGCGATCTGGCGGCGCAGGCGCTTCAGGCCACCGAACAGGCGCAGGCTGCCGGCGATCTCGAGCAGCAGCACATCGGGCCCGGCGATACAGACGAACGAACTGAACTGCTCGAACCAGGTCGCGAGCAATTCGAGGACTTGCTGCTCCCGAATGACGCTGCGTTCCTCGAGCTTCAGGGTCGGCAGAAGCGCCAGCGCCGCATTCGGCGACTGGCCGGGCAACACGCCGGCCGCCCTGGCGTGAGCACCGGCCAGTAATACACGATGCACGCCCTGCTGTTCCTCGATGACGGCCAGATCCTTGTCGCCCGGCCCGCAGGCTTCGAGCGGCAGGTTCGGCAGGTACACGCAAAACCAGAGTTGCTCGGCTTTCGCCGCGGTGATCGGCAGCGACATGCGCCCACGTTCCGCTTCTGCGAGCGGCAACGCATACTGTGAGTGTCGACCGGCAGTATCAGGGGGCGGCGTGGCGTCCCGTGCGATGACAGGTGATCGTCGTGCCCGCGCCATGGTCACAACACATTGTGTAATACCGCAGGACGGCCGCCGCGGCTTTTCAATATCGCGAGCCGCGTGCCCTGATGACTCGCGGAGAGCTCGAGACGCAATGCCGCAGCCGACGGTTCGTGGCGCGCCGAAAGCGGGCGAAACGCAATGGCCCAGCTGCCGCCCTTTTCGGCGGCGAGCTGCAGACGCCGGCTGGCCTGGTCGTCGAGCACCGGCGGCCACAACAACACGGCGGCACAGGTCCCGGAAGACAGAGCCTGCTCGGCCGACCACAGCACTTCGCTGTCGTTCTTCGGGCGCACGATCAGCATGCGCGCAAGGTTGATGCCGCACTTTTGCAGCGCGGGCGGATACGGCTGAAACGGCGGCGCCACCCAGGCAATCCAGCCCGGCTCGACAGCTTCGGCACCAGGCTCTTCGATACACAAGCTGGCGAGTGCCGGCATCAGCAACTGTAATTCGCCGATGCCGTACTGTTCGATCAGGATCTCGGTCAAAGCCTGCCGGGGCCAGCCACCGCCGGGTAGCAGGCGATCCAGTTGCGCGTAACCACTCGACAGCCCCTCTGCCGGGCCCGTCCGGCTACGGGCACGCCAGACGCGCGGATTTTCCAGTAGCTTCTCGAGAGACGACGTGTCGCTAGTGCGTGGCATGCGCGCCTCCGGCCATCAATGCAGCGGGATACCGTCGCGGATGACACCGACAACGACGCCCTCGATGACGAGTGCCTGGTGCGCGAGATCCACCTGTATCGGCTCGAACTCCGAGTTCTCGGGTAACAGCCAGACCACCGTACCTTCCTGGCGGTAGCGCTTCACGGTGACTTCGTCCTCGAGCCGCGCAACGACGATCTGCCGGCTGCGGACTTCGGGTGTGCGATGTACGGCAACGAGGTCACCGTCGAGGATGCCGGCATCCCTCATGCTCATGCCGTGGACACGCAACAGGTAATGCGGCTTGGGATCAAACAGCGCGGGATCGAGTTTGTAATGCGCCTCGATATGTTCCTGGGCGAGGATGGGACTGCCGGCGGCAACCCGGCCGACGAGCGGCAAGCCCATCTGCTCACGCAGGGAATCCTTGAGCTGAATACCCCGCGAGGCACCGGGTACGAGTTCCAGTACGCCCTTCCTCTGCAGCGCCCGCAGATGTTCCTCGGCGGCGTTGGCGGACTTGAAACCGAGTTCCCGCGCGATCTCGGCGCGCGTCGGCGGCATCCCGCTCTCGTTAATAAACTCCTGAATCATATCGAGAATTTGCGATTGTCTGGGGGTCAGTTCGCGCATTTGATCATGCCCTGTATGAATTCACAGTACCTGAGATTATATACAGTACTTTGAGCAGTGCAAGCATTTACCGGCCCGGCCCGGCCGGCAAAATGTCGGCTCGCCACCGGCGCGCGCGGCGAACTCCGAACATCCCTGTCGGGGCCAGCGGCAAAAGAATGACTATCATTTGCGCCGAAGACGGATGCGGAAGGCGGTTTTTTTGTCGCAATTGCACGACAAAGAACAATAAAAACAGTGATCTTCGTTGCAGCTAGCGGCTAATTGCGAAATAATCCGCCTGCAGTTTTTTCCCAACCAGAGGAATCTTAGACAATGAAGAAAACCGCACTCAAAGTAAGCGCACTGGTGCTTGCTG
>JAACFE010000012.1 GCA_009937525.1 Gammaproteobacteria bacterium | reverse complement strand
ATCGACCACGGATCATCCCTGCCAGGTCTCTGCGAATTGCAGGAAAATCGGGTGCTTAGCTGCCTTTTTGTTCTAATTGACCCTATTCCAGTCTCATCCTACCGACTCTTTTGGCGACTATCCAGACGAGTCGGCTGCCGGTCTCGCACTGTTAGTAAAGTAGGCTCGCCATGCGGCTGCGAAAGCGACCCACGCGCGGGTCGTCGCCGAGCATGTCGAATACCTTCAGGAGAGTGCTGCGGCCGGCATCGTCCCCGAAACTTCGATCTTTCCGCATCAGTTCGAGCAGGAGCTCCATGGCCGCGTCGTAGTCCCGGTCGACCACTTTGCGCACCGCCAGCTGGTACAGGGCCTCATGATCCTCGGGATCCGCTTCGAGCCTCGCCTCGAGTTCGGGCGCAGCAGACGCACCGGCGAGCTCGTTCTCGAAGAACAGGTGGCTGCGCAGCGTAGCGACTTCCGGTTTGTCCCGTTCGCCTGGCGGGAGACCGTCCAGCGTTGCCTCGGCAGCGGCGACGTCACCCGTGGCGGCCTGCGCCTGGGCCAGGGCCAGCGTAACCCGCGGGTTGTCCGGGTCGGCTTCACGGGCTTCGTCCAGCAGTACGACCGCTCCAGCTGCATTACCGGTACGCAACTGTTCGAGCGCCTCCGCTACCTTGGCGTCCGACTCGCGCGCCACGTGCCGGTCGATGAACTCCCGGACCGCCGCCTCTGGCAGTGCGCCCATGAATTCGTCCACTGGCTGGCCGTCACGGAACAGCTTGACGTTCGGGATGCTGCGGATGCCGAATCGGGCCGCGATCTCCTGTTCTTCCTCGGTATTCAGCTTGCCCAGCAGGAACTTGCCCCCGTATTCCTCCGCGAGCCGGGCAAGAATCGGCATGAGGGCCAGGCACGGCTGGCACCAGCTGGCCCAGAAGTCCACGAGCACCGGGACCTTGAACGAGGCCTCAATGACCTGCTGGAAGTTTTCCCGGGTGATGTCGATGATGAAAGGCGAGTCGGCCATCTTCACTACCTGTCCCTCGATTCTGCAATGTGCTACCGCAAAAGGTGGGGGATTTTGGCGGTATTGCAATAGGCGACACGCGGGTCGTTTCAGAGCGCCCGAATACTCTCAGGCCGACGATATGCACGGCTTGGACATGCTGCTGTTGACTTGGGGATCGAGGTTGCCGGGTGAACTCGAGTACAACTGAATCCGAAGTCTCGCGATACTGCACTTCTACCGGGTTGATAGGTTTGTCAGACTGCAATCCCGTATACTTCGCTGATTGCGCCGCCAGGAATCCAATTTGAGCAAGCTGATCGAAGAGCTGAAGCGACGCAACGTCATACGCGTCGGCATCGCGTATCTCGTCGCTACCTGGGTGGTGCTGCAGATTGCCGATCTCGTCCTCGAGAATATCGGTGCGCCGGACTGGGTCATGCAGGCGCTGATGCTGGTGTTCGCGCTCTGTTTCCCGCTCGCGCTCCTGTTTTCCTGGGCATTCGAGCTGACCCCGGAGGGTATCAAGCGCGAGAAGGACGTTCGCCGGGGCGAATCCATTACCCGGCAGACCGCGCACAAGCTCGACAGGATGACGGTCGGCCTGCTGTTCGTCGTCATTCTCATTGTCGCTGTTGAACGGCTGATGCCGGAGGCCGATGTTCCTGAGCCCGCACCGGCCGCCGTGACAGCCACCGAGAAATCCATTGCGGTGCTGGCCTTCCAGGACCTCTCTCCGGAAGGCGACCAGGAATACTTTGCCGAGGGTATCTCCGAGGAGCTCCTCAACGTGCTTGCGCAGATTCCCGACCTGAAGGTCGCAGGCCGCACGTCGTCGTTCGCCTTCAAGGATCAGAAGCGTGACCTTCGGGAGATCGGGGAAATCCTCGAGGTTGCGCACATTCTCGAGGGCTCGGTCCGGACCTCGGGCGACCGGGTCCGCGTCACTGCGCAGCTCGTCAAGGCGGAGGACGGCTTCCACCTGTTCTCGAAGAACTACGATCGCAAACTGACCGACATCTTCGAGGTGCAGGACGATATCGCCCGCGAGATTGCCACGGCGCTGCGTTCTGCGATCCTCGGCGACCAGCCGGTCGAGAAGTCGACGCCCACGCCGGTCGAGGCTTACGAGAAGTACCTACACGCGCGGCAATGGATTCACAGCCGTGACCGGCACCTTATGGAGGAAGCTTCGGTGCTTCTGGATGAGGCCCTGGCCATTGATCCGAGCTATGCGCCGGCCCTTGCGCAGAAGGCGCTCGCCATTAACCTGCTGTCCAAAGCGGACGGCGCTTACGGCGACATCCCGCTCGACGTCGCGATACGGGAAAGCCGGCCGCTGATCGATAAAGCCCTGGAACTGGACCCGGACCTCGCCGAGGCGTACGCGGTGCTGGGGCTCTGGTATTCGAACGGCAGTCCCACGAGCAGCGAGCAGGCCATCGCGAGCCTGCGCAGGTCGCTGGCGATCAATCCGAGCAACGCCAACGCCAGCAATTGGCTCGCAAACGAACTGGCCGGCGCAGAGAACTTCAACGAATCGCTGCGCCTGTACGAGGCGGTGGTCGAACGAGACCCGCTCTATGCCCCGGCATTCAATAATGTCGTCTTTCATTATATGCAGACGCGGAGCATGGACCGTGCCGAGTCGCTGGTGCGTCGCGTCGAGCGGATCACCGGCGAGTCGCCGAATATACTCTTTGCGCGTGGCGCTCTGTCCTTGGCCAACGGGAAGTTCGCGGAGGCGGTCGAGCAGCTCGGGCGTGCCCATGCATTCAACACGAGCGCAAGCGTCGTGTCGCTGTGGTACGGCAATGCGCTCTTCTATCTCGGTGAATTCGAATCGGCGGCCGAAGTTTTTCGGATCACCGACAAACTACTTCCGCTGGAATTGGCCGGCCTCAACGAAGAAGCCGCCGAACTCTTCGAATCCCTCGATGGTCTGATTTACGACGAGAGCACGTTAAGTGGTATCGGCGACTGGATGCTGATACGTGAACGCCCTGAAGAACTGTTGGCATTCCTCGAAGCGCTCGCGGGTGACGGTAAAGACTGGCTCGAGGACCAGCCGCGTCCGAACCAGCTCTGGGGAGCAACGCACATGACCAACGTCGCGTACGCCTTGCTGGCAACGGACCGGGTCGAGGAGGCGGAGCGCGTGCTCGCCGATATTCGGGAGATCCTGGGCAAGCAGGCCGACTACGGTGCGAACAACATGTTCTACTGGTGGAACAAGGCTGAGTACGCTGCGCTGACTGGCGACGTCGAAGCGATGCTGAGCAGCATGCGCAGGACGATTGATACGGGCCTCGTTTGCACCGCGGGTTTCTACACAGCTCCGTTCAACCGGTATCGCAACGATGCGCGGTTCAAAGAGCTGGAAGACGAGGTGATCCGCCGCGCCAATGCAGAGCGCCGCAAGCTGGGCATGCTGGAAGTCTGAGCTGCACCGGCCGAAAAGTCCTCGGAAACTCCGTGTTGCGGCATCGAAATGCAGGCGTAATCATCGACCTACGAGGAGGTAACAGCCGTTGCTGAGAGCCGGTGTCTGACCGGTACCAGTGCTCGGGCATCCGGCGCTTCAAACCTTCGACCGTTCCTCCGGGGGAATGGGCGTCCCGAACAGGGATGCCCACAAGGGAGGTGCGAGAATGAAGGTACAAGAGAACTCCCCGATGGACACATGTCCGTGTCCATCCAGCCCACGGTTTTCCGCAGTTTCCAGAGTAGCCTTGCTGATGGCTCTGGCAGGAGGGCCGTTGTCGGCGCCCTGTGCGTTCGCACAGGACGACACGTCTCTCGTCAAAGGCGACGAAGCAATCGAAGAGATCGTCGTGACCGGCTCGCGCATCATGCGGCGTGACTTCGTCACGCCGAGCCCGGTGACGACGCTCGACAGGGACGATATCAACTTCTCGGGCCAATCGACGATCGAAGAAACGCTCAACCAGATGCCGCAGGTCTTCCCGAGCTTCGGTCGGACGTCGAACAATCCGGTCCTGACAGCCGAAGCGCGGCAGGTATTCACCGACAACTATGCCTGCGCCCCCGACACGGCCTGCTTCGTGATGGGCAGGCGCATGCTCGAGACGGGCCCGCGCATCATCGAGTCCGAGCGCGATACTTTACGCCTGGTCACCGGCGTCAAGGGCGAATTCGGGGATGGCTGGAGCTATGACGGCTGGGTCATGTACACCGAAGCCAAAGCTACAGAGTACTGGCGTAACGTGATTTCGATCTCCCGCCTGCAGCAGGGGTTACTCGTCGATCCCCTGACCAATGCGTGCTACGACCAGAGCGACGGCTGCGTACCGCTGAACCTTTTTGGCGAGGGTAACCTCTCGCAGGAGGGCGCGAAATTCATTCGATTACCCGACTTCGAGAACGTGTGGGAAAGAACGCAAAAGCTCGCCAGCTTCTTCGTGTCGGGGTCACCGGTCGACACCTGGGCCGGTGCGTTGGATATCGCCCTCGGTGTCGAATGGCGCAGCGATGCATTCGAAGACAACCCGGATCCGGACGTGTACTCCAACGACGCTCTTGGCTTTAACGTGTACGCGCCGTCGATCGGTACCGAAGAGGTTGCCGAAATTTACGCGGAGGCGGTCGTGCCGCTTCTGTCTGGCAACGCCCGGGCAGAGTACCTGGGGCTCGAGATTGGCGCGCGCTCCTGTTCAGCCCGTCGGACGCGAGATTTCACGCGGAATTGGAAAACATTCTCGAACTGCGGGAGCGGGAGCAGAGGTAGCGTCTGCGCCGCGGGTTATTCCTCCGAGATCTTCGCTTCCTTGCGGTCGATCAGTGCCATCAGCCGTTCGATCTTCTTCTCCAGCGTCTCGATCTCGGCTGCCGCGGCGTCGGCCGCATCCGGTTTGTTCTTGTCGTCGGCCAGTTCCCTGCACACCTTGATTCGCTCCTGGGCTGCTTCCAGTTTCTCGCGGAGTTTCGTGACGGACGCGGCTTCCTCGGCCTTGTCGAATACCAGCGCATCGGTCGACGCGCCCGTGCCGACGGCTTCGGTCAGCGCTTCCACGTCCGGGATGAAGCGCTCGCTGGCATCGAAGTTTCGAGTATTCATGAAGTTGGGTGAGACGATCTCGTGGCGCGGGACATCATAGCCGAGTGATAGCTCAACGAAGATCACCGTTCCCGAGGATCGCATGACCCGCACCGGGTTGCTGACGAGGTATAGGTTATCCATTGCACCCTCATCTCGTTTTTCCGGTCAATCGATCACCTGTACGTACGGCCTCCATGTCGCAGCCACCCGTCGGGATGCCGTCCCTGCGGGTCGTGATGCGTCCAGTGGATCACGCCACCCTTCGAATTGGAGGCGAATTCACCGTAGAACTCCACCGTGTCACCCTCGCGAATTCCATCGATCCGTGGTGCCAGGTCGATGTTGTGCGCGATCAGCAGTGTCCTGCCGTTTGCGAGCCGGAGGATGAAGCGTTGATGCCGGCTGCCGTCATTGTCGTCGGAGAGTATACGGACTACCGTGCCGGAGCCACGGACCTGGTGGCCGTCGCGATACGAGGTGCCGGCCTCCGACAGACCGGCGGAGGCCGGCGTCGTCTCCGGACCCTGTTGATGGTTTGGAACACCGAATTCCTGGTACAGGTAGACGGCGGCGAAGATGATGAGAACCGGAAGAAAGCGTTTCATGTTCTCGATGCCGCTGGAACCGGTTACGACCGATCAACATCACTGCGTCGTTGCCCGGTCATGTGCCTTTCGCGTGCCGGATCACTTGCGAGATGACCGGCCGGCCGCCCGGTGATCGTGAGCGTCTCCAACGTTCCTCTACTGGCTCAGCAATTCCGGGTCGATGACTGCGAGCTTGCTCGCGCCGGCGGTCACGGCCGTCGTCAACGCTTCCGACTCGGACAGGTAATTGTCCGCGTAGAAATCCGCGATGCCGATTTTCGACTGCAGATAGGCCTTGTCTCCGGCCCCGGCATCGATGGCCGCGGCGGCGGCGAGTGCGCCACGCGCGAGATAGCAGCCGCCAGCCACGTTGCCGAACTGTTTCAGGTAAGGGGTTGCCGCGGCGAGCAGGTGCTCCTGGTCCTCGAGGCCGGCCTCGAGCAGCCAGTTCGTGGATGCCTCGAGCTGATCGGCCGCGGCAGCCAGCCGGGCACCGATGCTCCGGATCTGGTCACGGTCCTGGCTTGCTGCCTGCTGCGCCGTATCACGAGCCATCTCGATGAAGCGTTTCGCCGCCGCACCGCCGTCGCCCTGCAGCTTGCGGCCGACGAGGTCGATCGCCTGTATGCCGTTCGTGCCTTCGTAGATCGCGGCGATGCGGGCATCGCGCATGAACTGCGCCGCGCCGCCTTCCTCGACGTAACCCATGCCGCCGAGAACCTGAACGCCGATGGATGCGATCTCGTTGGCGCGGTCCGTGCTCCAGGCTTTCGATATCGGTGTCAGCAGACCCTCGAGCGCCGATGCTTCCTTGCGCTTGCCATCGTCCGATGCTGTCCTCGCCAGATCGTAGGCAACGGCATTCGCGTAACAGATTCCTCGCGAGGCCTCGACCAGCGATTTCATGGCGTACAGCATGCGCCGCACGTCGGGGTGCTCGTATATCGGCACCTGTTTGCCCGTCTTCACACCGGGCTTGCGACCCTGGCGGCGTTCCTGCGCATAGGCGAGTGCGTGCTGGAAGCTTCGTTCCGCCACGCCGACGCCCTGCATGCCGACGTCGAGCCGCGCCGAGTTCATCATAATGAACATGTTGCGCAGCCCCTTGTTCTCCTCGCCGAGCAGCGTCCCGTAGCAGTCGCCGGAATCGCCGAATGCCATAGTGCAGGTCGGGCTGCCGTGCAGGCCGAGCTTCTCCTCCAGGCCGACACATTGAACATCGTTCGGTTCACCGATCGAGCCGTCGTCGTTTACGCGGTACTTCGGGACCACGAACATCGATATCCCTGCCGTCCCTTCCGGTGCATCCGGGAGTCGCGCGAGGACGAGATGCACGATGTTCTCCGTGAGGTCATGATCGCCGTAAGTGATATAGATCTTCTGCCCGGTGATCCTGTAGCGCCCGTCGCCCATCGGCTCGGCTTTCGTCTTGATGTCGGACAGGTCGGAACCGGCCTGCGACTCGGTCAGGTTCATCGTTCCCGTCCACTCACCGGACACCAGTTTCTCGAGGTACAGGGCTTTCTGTTCGTCGGTCGCGGCCGCCTTGAGGGCCTTTACCGCACCGGTAGTCAGGCTGGTGCCGATGGCAAATGACATACAGGCCGCATTCAGTGCGTCGATAAGCACGACGGCGAGGGTCGTCGGCAGATCCTGGCCGCCGAAGTCGACGGGGCACGCCAGCGCATTCCAGCCGCCTTCGACGTACTGTGCATACGCTTCCTTGAAGCCGGGTGTCGCGCGCACCACGCCATCCACCAGGGCCGCGCCGTGTTTATCGCTCTCCACGTTCAGGGGCGCGATGATTTCGTCACAGAATCGACCCATTTCTTCGAGGATGGCCTCGACGAGATCATCCGACAGGTCCTCGAATGCGCCGGTTTCCTCGAGGGCACCGAAGCCTGCGACATTTTCGAGAGCAAAACGAATATCTTTTATCGGGGTCTTGTAAGTCATCTGTGACTCCAGTTCTTCCTGTTCGGGCGCTCTGTCGCGCGGTCGAGGGAAAGAAAGTCTATCGTGACTTGGCAGCCGGATATATCCAAATTAAATGGTAGGCGGCATACAATGCCGGAAATCACTCCGGGGGGTGTCTGTGGACCATTACGGCCTGTTGAGTCTTCTGCCGACCGTTGTCGTCATTACGACCGCGGTGCTTACGCACCGGCCCGTCGCCGCGCTCCTCACCGGCGTCGTCATCGGCATCCTGCTGCTCGATCCGACCAGTGCCGTGAGCACGTTTTCGGAAATCATGCTCGAGGTCATGCAGGACGAGACCATCGGCTGGGTCATCATGGTCTGCGGGCTCATGGGCAGCCTGATCTATATCCTGATCAAGACGGGCGGCGCTTCGGCCTTTGCGCGCAAGATGGCCGAGCACGCCAACACACGTAACAAGTCCATGCTGGTCACCTGGTTCCTCGGCATGGTTCTGTTTATCGACGACTACCTGAACGCGATCGCGATCGGCAACTCGATGAAGAAAGTCACCGACAGGTTCAAGGTATCGCGGGCGATGCTGTCTTACGTCGTGGACTCGACCGCGGCGCCGACCTGTGTGCTTGTGCCTATCTCCACGTGGGCCGTGTTCTTCGCCGCGGTGCTCGAGACGACCGGCAGCGCAGCGGTCGGCGAGGGGATGATGATGTACATCTCCGGTATCCCCTTCATGTTCTATCCGATCATCGCGCTGCTGCTGGTGCCGCTCGTCGCGACGGGGCGGTTCCCGCTGATCGGCCCGATGCGGGCCGCCGAGGAACTGGCACACAAGGGAATCATTGCCATCGAACCGGTCGATCAGATCGAGGTCGTCGACGGGCCGGTTGATGAAAACGGGCAGCCGCGCAGCAACATATGGGTCTTTCTCGTGCCCCTGCTGGCGCTGATCGGCTTCTCCTGGTACTTCGATATCGACCTGTTGCGCGGCATCATTGCGACGCTGGCGGTGACGATACCGCTGGTAGTCATGATGAAGCTGCTCGGCGCTTACGCAGCCCTCGACGCGGTGCTCGACGGTTTCAAGATCATGATTCCGCCGCTCGCTATCGTCGTCGTCGCTTTCATGTTCAAGACCGTCAACGACCAGCTCGGGCTGCCGCAGTACGTCATCGAGTCCGTGCAGCCGCTGATGTCACCACTCCTGTACCCGGTCATCGTGTTCCTGACGATGGCGCTGGTGTCGTTTGCAACGGGTTCGTCGTGGGGCGTGTTCGCCATCGCGATCCCGATCGTCATGCCGCTCGGCGCTGCGATGGACGTCCCGACCGCGCTCACGATCGGTGCGCTGCTGTCGGCGAGTTCCTTCGGCAGCCACGCCTGTTTCTACGGCGACGCAACGGTGCTCTCGGCTCAGAGCAGCGGCATCAACGTCATGGAGCACGCGCTGACGCAGCTGCCGTACGCAGTGATCGCCGCGACCCTGGCCGCGATCGCCTACGTCGGGTACACGTACTTCGTGCTCTGATCTACGGCGGCGTCAGCCGGGCGCACTCCCGGGATTTCCGAATTCGAACTCGCGGCGCAGTGTCTCGAGCAATTCGAAGCCCTGCGTTTCGGGCATCTCCACCAGTGGCGGCCGCACGTTGGCCCAGCGAGCATCACCGGTCACGAGCGCGAGCAGCCGTTTCTGCGCGGGGATCGGGGCGTAGTCCTGTATGAGCAGGCGAAACCGCTTCACGTCCTCGTGCAGCTCACGCGCGCGTTCGTCATCGCCGTCGGAATACGCGGCGATGACTCTCGCGATGGCCGCACCGTTGAGATTGGCCGTCGCCGAGATACAGCCGGGTGCGCCGCGTTCGAGCGCTTCGATCAGGGGCAGCTCGGAACCCGGGTAGACGACGAGTCCGTCGATGTCGAGCAGTGCGCGCGTGGTGTCCCAGTCGCCGGAGCTGTCCTTGATACCGACAATGTGTTCCGGGAACTCGGCGTGCAGGCGCGCCGCAAGTCTCACAGGGATGCCGACGATCGCGATTGGCGGGATGTGATAGAGAAAGATGCGTGCATCGTCACCGATTGCCCGGAGCAGCTGCACGAAGTGCCTGTGCAAACCCTCTTCGCTAACACCTTTATAGTAGAAGGGCGGCAGCGTCATTACGCCTGAACACCCCATGTCGAGGCAGGCGCGCGAAAGCCGCGCCGTGTCGGCGACGTTCGAGAGCCCCGTCCCCGGGATCATCACCGCCGGATCGATACCTCCGTCGACGAGCGCGCGAACGGCTGCGATACGTTCGTCGACGCCGACCGACAGCGCCTCACCGGTGGTGCCGAACGGTACCAGCCCGGCGCAACCCTGGTCGAGCAAGGTTTTCGCGTGCGCGACGTACAGATCCGTCGCGACGGTCATATCGCCGTCAAACGGGGTCAGCAGCGGCACCAGCACGCCGCGGATCGGGGAATACGTCATGCCTTGATTCGATAAGTCAGAGTGCCCACGGGAAAGGCGATTCTACCGTGATTGCGCGGGGCAAGGCATTGCACTGGGTTCCGCACGTGCTAGATTGGCCGAATAAACGACAAGCCGGAGACCGGCCGTGGAAAGATCCTTCTTTATCCTTTCCCTGTTGCTTGCCGCCGCTGCGCATGCCCAGACCACCGTCGACGATGCAAGTGTCGATGCGCCGGACCTCTTCGCGCGTGACAGCTATCGCATCGATACGCTCGTGTGCCCGTTCAAAGGACGCATCGACTACGAGGCGGGCGATATCGAGTGCGGACTCTTGCAGGTGCCGGAGAATCGTGAAGACCCGGACTCGCGCTTTATCGAGCTGCATTTCATCAAGCTGGCCTCGACCTGGGACGACGAGGAAGAGGAGGAAAAGGACGACGAGGAAGACTCGGGGCTAGCACCCGGCAAGCGTGACGACCCCATCATCTACCTCACGGGCGGCCCTGGCGCTTCAGCCGAGTACTATGTCGGGCGTTTCAAGGACCACGGCATACGCAAGCATCGTGACCTCTACATACTGGAGCAGCGTGGTATCGCCAATTCCGGTGATTTCTGCGAGACCTACTTCTCGCGTAATCCTGAAGTCGGCAACGTCGACTCGTTCGAGAAGAGTGCCGAGGCATCGCGTATCGCCGCCGAGGATTGTGCACGCAATGCGATGGCCGCGGGCGTCGATATCACGGCCTACAACACGATCGAGAATGCGCGTGACGTGAAAGCGCTCCGCATGGCGCTCGGGTTCGACAAGTGGAACGTCTGGGGCATCTCCTACGGCACGTTGCTGGGCCAGGCATACATCAAGGAAGACCCGGAGGGCATCCTCGCCGTCGTACTCGATGCGATCGTGCCGCTCGACGCGAGGGCGGACGTCTTCTCCTGGCGCATGATCAACTGGTACGACCGCGATCTCGCGAAGCTCGACGAGCTGTGCGAGGCCGACACGGGCTGCTCGAAGAGCTTCCCGGATCTCGGCGAACGCGTGCGTGATGCCGCGCGTGCCACGATGGACGATCCCATCGTCGTCGACGTCAAGGACACCGAAAGCTACCCGACGGGAAAGGCCTATTTCTTCAGCAATATCGCCGCCTTCCTGCCGTTCATGCTGTTTTACGAGCAGTCGAATTACGCGGTGCTGCCGGCGATCATTCATGCCTGGGCGGATGCGATCGAGAGTCGCGATGAAGATCTGTTCAAGGCAATTGCCGTGGCGCCGGGGGGCGATTTCTACGGCATCAGCCAGGGCATGTACGACGCGATCATGTGTAACGACGGGTACCGTGAGGCGGCGATCGGATCGATTGCGGCGGACCGGGAGGAATTCCCGATTCTTACCGATGCCTTTTCGGTCGAAGGTGATGCGGAGGCGCAGGCGCAGAGCTGTATCGATCTCGGCGCGCCGCCGCGGCCACAGGAACAATACGCTCCGGTGCAGACGGACATACCGACGTTGCTCGTCGAGGGCGACATGGACCCGATTACGCCGCCGCCCCTGGCACACGTGATCGAGCCGGGCTTTACGAACGGCACCTACGTCGAGTTTCCGTATGCCGGGCACGGGCCATCGCGATCGGTGGAGTGCGCCGGTGATTTCCTCAACAAATTCTACGACGACCCGACGGCCGAACCGGACCTGAGTTGTGTCGACGAGATGGAGGTTCCCGAGTTTATCGGTCCTTTGTATCGCAGCTCGGCTGCTGCGCGATTCGTGGTACTGGCGATGGAAAACAAGGAAGATCTGCCGAAGGTGGCTTTCTGGGCCGGTGCAAGCGTGCTTGGCGTGGTTCTCGGCTTCTTCGTGCTGACGTTCGCGCCCCTCGTGCGGCGCGTGGAGAAACGGCAGCCGGTACCCGCGGAGGGTGCGCGCCTTGCAGCGTGGGCCGCGGCGGCATTCGGTACCGCGGCGCTCGGAATCTTCGGGGCCGCAGCGGGCGTCAGCTATAAGCTGTCCGAGATGCTGCTGATCTTCGGCATGGTGGGCTGGGCGGCGCTCGGTGCCTGGGCCGGAGTGCTTGCGGGGCTCTCGGGCGTGCTGGCGCTGGTGCTGACCGTCAGAGCGCGGCAGCAGGCGGCGTTACCTGTTGGCACGCTGCTCGGATTCGTGGTTACCAGCCTGGCGGCCGTCAGCCTGAGCGTTTTCCTGGTCGTCTGGGGACTGGGGCCGTGAGTGGATCGGGCCAATCGAGGCCTCTCACCGGCCTGCACCTGTTGCTGACGTACGAGTGCAATTACGAGTGTGACCACTGTTTCGTGTGGGGCGGACCGTCGCAGACCGGCACGATGTCCCTGGAAACCATCGAGCACATCCTCGGTGAGGCCAGGGCGCTCGGCACCATAGAGTGGATCTACTTCGAAGGCGGGGAACCGTTTCTCTATTACGACACGCTCGTCAGCGGTGTGCGCCGGGCGCGGGAGTCCGGATTCAGGGTCGGTATCGTCACTAACGCCTACTGGGCGACCTCTGAAGCCGAGGCCGAGAGGCAGTTACAGCCTTTCGTCGGACACATCGAGGATCTTTCTATCAGTAGCGACGCCTATCACGGCAAAAAGGACGGCGTGACCTGTCCTGATGTCGCTCGCGAGGCGGCACGCAGGCTCGGCATGCCGGTAGACTTCATCAGCGTGGCGGAACCCGAAGCTACCGGCGTTGCCGGTTCATTTGGCAAGCTGCCGGCCGGCGAGTCGGCCGTGCTGTTCCGCGGCCGCGCTGCCGAAAGACTTGCGTCTCGTGTCGCGGCAAAGCCCTGGGAGCAGTTCGATCGCTGTCCCTGGGAGGACCTGCGCGCACCCGGACGCGTACACGTCGATCCCTTCGGTTACCTGCATGTTTGCCAGGGGATCTGCATCGGCAACCTGTTGCAGCGACCGTTGCCCGAGATCATGAACGACTACGATCCCGATGAGCACCCGATCGTCGGACCCCTGCTCGCCGGCGGCCCGGCCGAGGTTGTGCGGCGTTACGGATTGCCTCACGAAGGGCGTTACGCCGACCACTGCCATCTCTGTTACTCGGCGCGGCGCCAGTTGCGGGACCGCTTTCCCGAGGTTCTTGCGCCCGACCAGATGTACGGCCCGGGCTGACAGCTCGTACAGCGAAGGATCACCGGATCCCGCGCGAGGATCGCGCGAGCCGGCTTTCGATGCCCGATGAGGCGCCAGCCGGCGAGAGTGTGCCGACATGTTCCTGGATCCGGACCAGATCCAGACGCGCCCCTTCCAATTACATTAGCAATATTGTGGCGCACACCCCGGAAAACAATTCGCAGCATTAGCAATTCAAAAATGGCTGCGCCGGGCGCATATACGTGAGCGGGTTCGGTGGTGCCGGCGCTGCATGACTTGGGCAGGCAACGACCAACGGCGCCACGGGCCCGGGCAGCCAGGCTGGTTGCCGTTTCGGCTCGCGCCGCGAGCGAGTCCTGCAACCACTCAGAGCGTGCAGCCGCAGCGCCGCAGGCGGCCTGGCGTTGTTTATCAACCAACAGGAGTAAACGAAATGAAGACTTGCCTGCGAATACTCCTGCTTGCGTTCTGTGCGTTCATTCTGGCGCCGGCACAAGCCGGAGATGCAAAGCTGAAGATCGAGTATGCGGGCGTCGTTTACGATACTGTCGATCTTATTAACTTTCCGGACACCATAGTCATCTCCGATGCAGCTGCGAAAGGCAGTTTCGGGGTAATGGAGGTGAAGGTGATCTCGAAGTTTTCGCCCTTCGCAAATATCCCGGAGTACGCTTCGGCGTGCGCGTCTGGGGTCCTGGTTGGGATGGAATTCGCTCGTTCGATCGCGACGTTCAAGGACTACAGCCAGCTGTTCGTGCTTTTTGATGATGGCTATCTTTGTATATACCCCGGCTCGCCCGGTGAAACCTACTATGAGGGCTACGTTAAAGGCCACATCATCGGTGGTACAGGCCGATTCGAGAATGCGGAAGGGAGCGTCGAATCTGATTTCGACGGATTTGATCTGTTAGGGCCGTTTGTCTCTGACGGGCCGCTGTTTCCGGCATTCGGGTCCTGGTCCGGCGTCCTGACCGGCACGATACAGCGCGCGCGTTGATTGCGTTGATGCGGGACAGTGACTCCAATTGCCTGTCACCAAGAGTCACTGTCCCCGGGATACCGCGTCCTCGCCCTTGGCGAGCGTGATCGCAAGTATCTCGTCCAGCCGATCCGTGATGCGGCGGAACTCCTGGTGGAAGTCGCGCCGCGCCGCTTCCCGGTTGGCCGCAAGCAGTCCCCTGTAGTCGGCGAGTTGCAGGCCGGTCTGGTAGAGCGATTTCGAGATCGACTCGGCCGAGAATACGCGCCGCTGCAGCAGCTGCTGTTTTCCCGTCTTCAGGCATTGCGCGAGGAAATCACTCTCGTCGTCAACGGCGTCGGCGCCGGCATTCGTGAGTACGTTTGCGACGATGCGGTAGGCATCGACGAAGGAACGCAGCACGCCGTGGGCGACGAGTAGCGGCACGTCATTCAGCGCATCCCGGACGCCCGCCGCGTCGCGTTCCAGGATGTCTTCCCAGTCCCCGAACCGCTCACGCACGCGCTCCTCGATCTCCGGCCGATAGTCAGCCCGCCGCGGAAAATAGAACTCGAACTTGAAGAGTTCCCTGAGTTCGCTTGTCCGGGCGAAGAAGGCTTCAACCGGATCGTCGGTGTCGGTAGCCGCGTCGAGCAGCGCGATCTCGACGAACGCATCGAGTATGAAGTAGTGGATCGCCGTGTTGCGGTAATAGGCGGCGTTCAGGTGCTGGTCGGGGCTGATGGTGTAGAGGCGCTCGGTGCCTTCGTCCAGGTAGCTGACGATGCCGGTCTCGTGGAGCTCGGCGAGCGTCGCGAGCAGCGCATCGGCATCCTGGAACTGTGAACGCCCGACGATCTCGAGATGCCGGCGGCGGATCAGTGCAGCGCCGGCGCGGGCGAGCGTCTGGATCTCGGTGAGGCTCTGTGCGCGGTTGCCGGCGGCGAGCAGGATCAGCGTGATGATCGCCGTTGCCGTGATCGGCGTCGCGGCGTTCATGCGGATGGCGACCTCGAACGCCAGAGTTGCGACCAGGATCTGCTTGCGATGCTCGTCGATTCCGGCCTCGAGTTCGGCGGGGTCGGCCAGTTTCCTGACAGTCACTCCCTCGCCGAAGCGCAGGTGAATCTGGCCGCGTGGCCGGCCGCGTCGCAGGAATCGCAGCGGCCAGGTCAGTCCCTCCGGCTTCTTTTTCTGGCCCCGCTGCTCGATTGAGTAATCCTCGACTTCGGTGATCTGGTCGTAAGCGACGCTGACGGGAATGAAGGTCACGTCGTAGAGCGTCGTCCGCTGGATCGATTCGAAGACGTAGTTGAAAAGGCCGAAGCGCGGCGGCAGCAGCTTGCCGGTGCGCGAGCGCGTACCTTCCAGCGCCCAGAGCAGCGAAAACCGCTTCTCGATCAGGTAGTCGATGTAGCGGCGGAACGTCGCCTTGTAGATCTCGTTGTCCTGGAACGAACGTCTCAGGAAGATGATGCCGCTGCGTCGGGCGAAGGCACCGAGGCCGGGCGTGTTCAGGTTAATGCCTCCGAAGGTCAGCGGCAGCGGCAGGTTGGCATCGAACAGCACCAGCGACAGCGCCATCGTGTCGAGCATCGACTTGTGACTGATCAGGAAGATGACTGGACGCGTCGCCATCGTTTCCGAGACCCGCTGCAGCTGCGCCTCATCGACATCGATCGTCGAATCATGGTGGCTGCGGCAGGCCCATCGGTACAGCGCATTGATCATTTCGAGCGTGAACGGAGTCTGCGTTGCCGCCATCTCGCGCAGGTAGCGTTCCGCCTGAGCGAGCATGTCCTGCACCGAACGATCGCGCTGCTGTGCGATATTTGCCATCAGGTTCCGGAAGTCGGTATTCGCAAAAACCTCGCCGGGCAGGATTCGGGGTACCTTGTATCGCGCACCGCGAAAGATTCGCTCAGCGCGCTCCAGGGCGATCAAAGCCTGGTTGGCGACAAACCCGGCAAACTCGTCACTGTCGATACCGGCCTCGTTCTGCCGATCGCGCATTTCATCGAGCCATGCGCCGTCGCCGACGATCCAGGCGAGCCTCTCGGGCCGATGTTTTGCAAGCCACCGCCGCCGTGCTCTGCCGGGTTCGGCGATGCGCCCGTGAAAGAAGTCCAGCAGCGGACGGTCACGGTGCCTGTCCGGTGCGGGCAGCCACGCGACGCGCAGCGGCTGCAGCCAGACGGCATCGCTTTGTTGCGGTATGTGGGCGATCCAGTCATCGGCACGGCCCTTCGGGAGCTCGACAAAGGAATATCGGGTACTGGAACCGTCTTCGTGCCGCCGCGACTCGACCCAGTTCCGCAACAGGCCGGCCTCGAATTCGTCCCGGGCATCGAGCACGAACACGACCGTTGCATCCTGGGCCTCGGGCCAGGGCGATGGGCTGTCGCGGCGTATCATTTCTTCCCCTGCGTGACCTCCCCGCCGAACGCTTTCCAGGCTTTGAAACCGCCGTCGATGTGACAGGTCTCGAGCCCCATCTGCTGGGCGATGTCCGCCGCAAGCGCGGAACGCCAGCCAAGGTTGCAGAAGAAGACGAACTCCTTTGGTTCCGCAAACACAGCATGGTGGTAGGGGCTTTCCGGGTCGATCCAGAATTCGAGCAGGCCGCGCGGACAGTGAAACGCACCGGGTATGCCGCCTTCACGTTTCAGCTCCCTGACGTCACGCAGGTCGACGAAGACCACGTCGCCGGAGCCCAGCTTGTCGATCGCTTCTTCGACCGAAATAGTTCGTATTCGCGCCTCGGCTGCTTCGACCAGGGCTTTGTAGCCGATCTTGCTCATGTTGCCCCTCCGGGACTGATACTAATCGCTTTTCAAATCCGGAATTGTACCTTCCGCGAGCCATCGGTAGCCCTGTGAGACCCTTTTCGCCTCCGAAACGGTTAGAATTTCTGCTCCTTCTAGACTGACATGAAGAAAAGCAATGAAACAGCTGAAGCATTCTATGAAACCGCTCGCCGGCCTGGTGGCGCTCGGTTCTCTGCTGGCACTGGCGGCCTGTGGTGAACAACAGCAACAACAGCCGCAGCAGGCAGCTGCGCCGGCGGAAAGCGAAGTTGAGAAGGAAACCATCGTATGGAAGCTGGCGCAGACCTGGGGAACGGGTTTTCCTATTTTTGGCGATGCGGTCATCAAGATGGCCGACATGGTAAAGGAGATGTCCGGAGGTGAACTGGAAATCCGGATCGACTCGGCTAACAAGCACAAGGCGGCGTTCGGCATCCTGGACATGGTCAAGGCCGGCCAGTACGAGATGGGCCACTCGGCCTCGTACTACTGGAAGGGCAAGGACACCAGCACCATGTTCTTCTCGACCATGCCCTTCGGCATGATCGCCCCGGAACAATATGCCTGGTTCTACTATGGCGGCGGCATGGACCTGATGAAGAAGGTCTATGACAAGCAGGACGTTTATTCCTTCCCCGGCGGCAACACCGGCAACCAGATGGGCGGCTGGTTCCGCAAGGAAATCAACACGCTCGACGACCTGAATGGTCTCAAGATGCGTATCCCCGGCTTTGCCGGCGAGGTCCTCTCCAAGCTTGGTGTCGTGGTGACGAACATTGCGCCGGGCGAGCTCTACACGGCGCTGGAGCGCGGCACCATCGATGCCCTGGAATGGGTCGGCCCGTCGCTCGATCTCAACATGGGCTTCCAGAAGATCGCGCCTTATTACTACACCGGCTGGCACGAGCCTGCGACCGAGCTGCAGTTCATGGTTAACAAGGAAGCGTTCGATAGCCTGCCCGCGCATCTGCAGGCGATCCTCGTCACTGCCATGCAATACGCGGCCTACGATATGTATGCGATGTCCTACCACGAAAGCGCGGTCAACTGGGCGTCGATCGAGGAACAGTATCCGGACGTCAAGATCCGCACCTTCCCGCCCGAAATCATTGCCGAGATGAAGCGTGTCAACCAGGAACTGCTGGCGGAAAGCGCAGCCGCCGATCCCATGTTCAAGGAAATCTACGAATCACAAGCCGCCTATATGAAGATGGCGCGCAAGTGGACCGAGATCTCCGACTACGCCTATCTCAAGGACAATCTCGAATAGTCCCGTTTAGACTCCCGGCTTCGGCCGGGAGTCTCCTGTCCTGACGTAAGGGCACCGAATGCTCCTGAGGCTTGAGACACTGTTCGATCGCTTCTCCGACGTGATGGGGTGGATCGCGGGCGTTCTCAACCTGCTCATGCTGGTCAACGTCTTCTACGACGCGATCATGCGCTATTTCTTCAGCACCGGTTCCATCGCCCTGCAGGAAACGGAGTGGCACCTGTTCGCGATGGTGTTCCTGTTCGGCATCGCCTACGGACTCAAGGAAGACGCACACGTGCGCGTGGACGTCCTGTACGATCGTTTTTCGCCGCGCAAGAAGGCCATCGTCAATATTGCCGGCACCGTCCTGTTCCTGCTGCCACTGAGCGTGCTGATCATCGAAGGTTCGGTGTGGTACGTTCAGGAGGCCTATTCCTCGGGCGAGGTCAGCGGTGACCCGGGTGGTTTGTCGCATCGCTGGCTGATCAAGCTGGTCATCCCGGCTTCATTCCTGTTTCTCGTCGTCTCGGCTGTCGGGTTCATCATTCATAACCTCAACATCATCCTGGGCATCGTGGCACCGCAGGATCGACCAAAGGAGGCCCTGTAGTGTCGCGGGGGTTCCGGCTTCTGATCGATGGGAGCGCCGCTCGATGATCGGGCTGGTCATGTTCGCCTTTGCGCTGCTGTTGCTGCTGGTCGGATTTCCCGTGGCGTTTACCTTCGGCGGGGTTGCAGTCTTTTTCGGCCTGCTGGCGGAGGGGCCGGAGATCTTTGCGCTGATGCCACATCGCATCTGGTCCATCATGAATAACACGATCCTGATGGCCATCCCGCTGTTCATTTTTATGGGCATCGTGCTTCAGAAATCCGATCTCGCCGAACGCCTGCTCGAATCGATGGGGTTCCTGTTCGGGGAGATCCGTGGCGGCATCGCCATTTCGACGATCCTGGTCGGGGCCTTGCTGGCGGCCTCCACCGGTGTCGTTGGCGCCAGCGTCGTGGCGATGGGCGTTATCTCCCTCCCGGTCATGCTCAAATACGCGTACGACAAGCGTCTGGCCACCGGGACGATCTGTGCGGCAGGGACTCTCGGCCAGATCATTCCACCGTCTATTATTCTTATTATCCTGGGCGACGTGTTCCAGGAGCCGGTCGGCGATCTGTTCAGGGCGGCGCTCTGGCCGGGCCTGTCGCTGGTGGGCTTCTACGTCGTCTACATCGTCATTATCACGCTGCTGAAAAAGGACCTCGCGCCGCCCATCCGGCTCGAAGAGGCGACAGGATCGAAGCGGCAACAGGTATGGTTTGCGCTGAAGGCGGTCGTCCCGCCGCTCGTGTTGATCGTCCTGGTGCTCGGCTCGATCCTGACCGGCGTGGCGACACCGACCGAATCGTCCTCAGTAGGCGGCGTCGGCGCCATCCTCCTCGCAGCACTTTACGGCCGGTTCTCGATCCGCATGGTCTGGGAGAGTTCGCTCGAGACCGTCAAGATTACGGCCATGGTGTTCGCGATCCTGATCGGCGCAACCGCGTTCTCGATGGTGTTTACCTACACTGGCGGCGACTGGATCGTCGAGGAATTCATGACGAGCCTGCCGGGGGAGGAGTGGGGCTTTCTGATCCTCTCCATGCTGGTCATCTTGGCGCTGGGATTCTTCATCGATTTTGTCGAGATTTCCTACATCGTCGTGCCGATCCTGGTGCCCATCGCCGCCGCCCTGGGCATCAATCCGGTCTGGTATGCGATCCTGATTGCCATGAACCTGCAGACCTCGTTCCTGACACCGCCATTCGGCTTCAGCCTGTTCTACCTCAAAGGCGTTGCGCCGGCCAATATCCGGACCACCGATATCTACTACGGCGTCGCGCCGTTCATCATCCTGCAGATGATCGTTCTGGCGATCCTCGTGGTCTTCCCGCAGTGGTTCGGTTTTTCACCGCACTAAAATCCGTGGGATAGTAACCTCGGTTCACTCCCACGGCCGTTCCAACTCATCAGTGAGGCGTCATGATCAAAGACATCGGCAAGCACAACAGAAACACGAAGAAAGCCAACGGTCCCACCCGTCTCGTTGCCTCGGCAGTCGGCATCCTGGCGGCAGCAGCGTTCTTTTCCGCGTGTGGTGACCCCCAGCCGTCGCAGGATGAGGACCAGGCGCGCCAGGCAGCGCTTGCAAGCGAACACGCGCCCACGCTCGGGCCGCCGGACGCCAAGGTACATATCGTCGAGTTTCTCGATCCGGCTTGCGGAACCTGCGCGTTGTTCTATCCGATGGTCAAGGGCTGGATGGCCGAAGTTCCTGACGGCATCCGGCTGTCGATTCGTCACGTCCCGTTCCATGACGGTGTCGACTACGCGGTCAGGGTCCTCGAGGCGAGCCGCAACCAGGACAAGTACTGGGAGACGCTGGAAACCCTGCTGTCATCGCAGCGACAGTGGGTGACCAATCACGTTGTGCAGCGTGACCGCGTCCTTCCCGCACTTGCCGGCGTTGGCCTCGACATGGAGCAGCTTCAGGCTGACATGAATTCGGCAGAAGTGCAGCAGCGCATGGACAAGGACATGCAGGACTCGAAAGTCCTGAAAGTCGTGGCGACGCCGGAATACTTCGTCAATGGGCGGCAGTTGCCCAGTTTCGGGCAGGAACAACTCGCGAACCTGGTTCGGGAAGAGCTGCAGAAATAGACCAGAGCGGGGACAGTAAACCCGAGATGTCTAGAGCACGAGCGGTATCAGCCACCAGGTGCGCTTCTTGTACGCCGCCCACTCGGGGTAGCGTGACATGCTGGCTTCTTTCATGATCATGTTGACGCCGAACAGCCCGAGCCAGACCCACGCGAGAACCACGACGGGCAGCCAGTGCCAGACCATCATCGCGAAACTGCCGTAGATCATCATCTCGCCGAGGTAATTGGGATGGCGCACGTAGCGGTGCACGCCGTCGGTAATCAATCCTCGCTGCAGCCGCAACGTGAAGTACTTCTGCGCGTCCGCCGCAATCATGATGGCCGAGCCCGTAATGCACAGGCTGATGCACAGACAGTACCAGGCAAAATCGGGCAGCGGGTAATCGGGCTGCGACACGCCGGATACCAACAGCCAGCCGAATACCCAGTACCAGCCCAGCACTCCCAGGAACGCGTTGATCCCGCCGCCGATGGTTACGCGCCGCTGCCAGTTCGGGTCCGGGAACGCCATGTCCTTGAGAATCCACACCAGCCCGTAGCCGCCCTGCATGGCCGTGTAGATCCAGGCGGCGGCGGTGGTATTGCCGTAGTAAGAGATCAGGGCAAGCAGAAAGAAGAATGTCCCCGCTTTCTGGAAGTTGATCACCCAGGCCAGCTTCCAAGGCCTTGGCCCCCCCAGGAAATCGACGACGAGGTAGTCGGTGAAGCGGCGCATCGCTCCGGCCCAGGCAGGCGCCTCGTAGGACGTCGGTGAAGGTGTGGTCGATGGATCAGTGGTAATGATGACGATCTCCCATGCTTACTGGTAGACCCGCACCCAGTCGACATACATGGTCTGCGGGAATCGTGTCGTGTCGTCAGCCGGACCGGCGCTTCTGCCGCCGACCGCGATGTTCAACAGAATGAAGAACGGTTTGTGAAATTCCGAGAACTCGTCACCGGCAATCGGTGTCGACGCAAATTGCCGGCCGTCGACGAACCACTGGAACCGATCCGCGTCCCACTCGATCTCGAATACATGAAAGTTGTCGGCAAACTTGCCCTGTTCCAGCCTGGTGCCAACGGCGCCCATGCTTGCGTGGCGTCCTGACGTGCCGGCGTAGTGGATGTTGGCTTCGACCACGGCGTTGTCTCTCGAGCCGTACATTTCGAGGATGTCGATCTCGCCCGATTGCGGCCAGGGCGTATCGCCACCGTTTTCGTCGATATTGGCGCCCAGCATCCAGAAGGCCGGCCAGATGCCGTGTCCATACGGTAGCTGTATGCGGGCAGCGATCTTGCCGTATGTCCAGCCGTTCTCCGGCAGGGTATGCAGCCGGGCCGATGTGTACTGGTCCGGTCCATGCGTATCGCTCTCGTGAATCGCCTTGATGACGAGGCAGCCGTTGTCGATATACGCGTTGCTGCGGCTGTCCGTGTATCGCTGCCACTCCCGGTTGAAACGTCCGGCTTCGACGACCTGGCGTTTCCACTTGGCGGGATCGAGCGTCTCGCCCTCGAACTCGTCCGACCACACCAGTTGCCAATTCGGGCCTGGTTGATAGGTATCCTCCTCGAGGTTGGCGGCCGGGTACTGCACGGGCGGGTCTTTCTGCGGCACGACGTCGGCCTCGCAGACTGACATGGAGAGCCAGAGCAGCAACAGAGGCGCGAATTGGCCCGGAGGCATCCTGATCATGCGCCCGAAAATACAGGCAAAGTGGCAAATCGCCAAACCGGGAGCGACCGCTTCGGAGAGCTGCAGCGCTAGCGGCGTGTCACCGTCGGCCGGGAGACGCCATCTTCATTCCGATCCTCTGGTGGCACGGCGAGTCCGGTGCCCATCTGCCGCCGGATGTACACGACGTCCAGGGACATCTGTCTCCGGAAGAAAGGGACCAGGTCAGGGCTTTACTGGCAGAGCATATGAAGCCTTAGGATCATCAGGAAAGCCTGCAGAACGATACGGCATCTACGAATGGTCGTTGCGCAGCCTGAGATTACGCTTTGTGACCTCCCTGGCATTCATGTATCTTTTTACATATTCCGTGGGCGGCTCGTGACTTACTTCACAGTTCTTTTCGACAAGCCGGTCTACATTAACCCTCTGATTCTCAAATGACATTTAGTGACGTGAGCAGACTATCCACGCTAACTATCCTTATCGTATTTCTTGCGGCATCGTTCATTGCGCAGGCGGAAGAGGGCGAATGGTACGTGTCGCCGTCGATCGTCTATACCAACGACGACGGTGATCGTCTGATCGACGATTCCGTTTCCGGCGGGCAGATCCAGGTCGGCAAGGAAATGGGCGAGCACCTCTGGCTCGAAGGCCTGTTCGGCTATCATGACATTGACGGCTTCCCGGGGCAGGAGCACTTGGAGCTCGGTTTCAACGTCATCGGCAATTTCCTGCCGGACAGCCTGTTCTCCCCTTATGTCATCGGCGGCGTCGGTTACCTGCAGGCCGATGTTGGTACGCCGGACTTCGGCGGATCCCCACCCGCGGACTCGACGGCCAATAACGCAACGGCAACGGGTGGCCTCGGACTGAAAATTCGTTTCGGAGACAGCCCCTGGTCACTGCGGACCGAAGCGCGCCTCCGGCACACGTTCGACAGCGACAATTCCCTGACGGATGGAATATTCTCGCTCGGCCTCCAGTACAACTTCGGCGGCAAGCCTGCCGCTGCCATGGCAGCCGCTGCGGAACCGGACACCGATCGCGGCGTTGTAGCTGCCGCCCCGGTGGACAGCGACGGGGATGGCGTTGCCAACGACCGGGATCAGTGTCCGGGCACTCCTGCAGGCGTCAAGGTCGACGCCAGGGGTTGCGAGATCGTCAAGCTGAAGAGCGTCTACTTCGGATTTGACTCCGCCGTGCTCCTCGCGACCGCGAAACGCTTGCTCGATGAGTCGGCAGCTACGCTCCGGCGCAATCCCGACGTGCAGGTCGAGATTGTGGGCTACGCGGATTCACGCGGGCCCGAGAGCTACAACATGAAGCTCTCCGAGAGTCGCGCCGAAGCCGTGCGCGACCACCTCGAAAGGGCGGGCGTCGAATCGGCGCGGCTGACCACACGCGGTTACGGCGAATCACATCCAGGCGCATCCGATATGTCGGCCAACGGCCTGGCTCAAAGCCGGCGCGTCGAGCTCCGCACAAGCAGCAAATAGATTAAGGGACAGTGACTTCAGGTGCCTGGCACCTGAAGTCACTGGTCCACTATTGTGTCGAGGGGCGCGGACGTACTCATTCGTTTAGACTCCGCGAGATGGCCGGCTTGATCGTCTACTACGCACACCCGGGGCACAAGCACTCGCACGTCAATAAATACATGGCCCGCGCGGCGGGTGCCGTCGACGGCATCACCTTCGTCGACCTCTATCGCGACTATCCGCGCTTCGATATCGATGTCAACGTGGAGCAGCAACGCCTGCTGGATCACGATGTCGTCCTGTTCCAGTTTCCGCTGTTCTGGTACTCGACGCCGTCGATCGTCAAGGAGTGGGAGGACCTCGTCCTGGAGCACGGCTTCGCCTATGGTGCCGATGGCGACAAGCTCGCGGGTAAACGGATGATGCTGGCGGTGACCGCGGCCGGGCCGGAGGACGCTTATCGGAACGAGGGTTTCCAGCACTACCCGATCCGCACGTTCCTGACGCCGCTGGAGCAGACTGCGCGGCTTTGCAATATGCAATTTGCCGCACCGTACGTGCTGTACTCGTCGCTGAAGGCGCCGTCCGCCGGGCTCGTCGAACCGCATGTCGAAGGCTACGTCCGGCTGCTCGAAGCCATCCGGGACGACCGCTACGATTTCACGGCAGCAGCGGCGATGGACGTGGTCCATTTCGATAGCCTTCCGATGGCCGCGGAGGTCTGATCATGGACGGATTCCTGCTGCTGGCATTCCTCTTCCTCGTTGCGGGCGTGATCGCGGTCCCCATCGCCTCCCGACTCGGGCTGGGATCCGTGCTGGGTTACCTCATCGCGGGTATTGCGATCAGTCCGCTCCTGCAGCAGCTGCACGTCGATGTCGTCAGCATCCAGCACTTTGCCGAATTCGGTGTCGTCATGATGCTGTTCCTCGTCGGCCTCGAACTCGAGCCCCGCATGCTGTGGTCGATGCGGGACAGGCTGCTCGGGCTCGGTGGTCTGCAGGTGACCGTGACGGCGGCGGCCATCACGGGTATCGCGATGCTGCTGGGACAACCGTGGTCGATTGCGCTGGCGATAGGTCTCGTCCTGTCATTGTCCTCGACGGCGATCGTGCTGCAGACGCTGAACGAAAAGGGCCTGATGAAGAGCGATGGCGGTCAGTCGAGCTTCTCGGTGCTGCTGTTCCAGGACATCGCCGTCATCCCGATGCTCGCCTTCATTCCGCTGCTTGCGTTGCCGGAACTTGCGGACATGGCCGTCGCGTCGGCGGAGCACGGCGGCGAAGGTGACCACGGCAGCCTGAGCCTGGTCGATCGGCTCGACGGCTGGCAACGGGCGCTCGTGACCGCCGGTGCGATCGGCCTCGTCGTGGTCGGCGGCAGCTACCTGACACGTCCGGTGTTTCGTTTCATCGCCATCGCCCGCCTGCGCGAACTGTTCACTGCTTTCGCGTTGCTGCTCGTTATCGGCATCGCTTTGTTGATGATCGTCGTCGGGCTGTCGCCGGCGCTGGGCACCTTTCTCGCAGGCGTCGTCCTCGCAAACAGCGAGTACCGTCACGAACTCGAGAGCGACATCGACCCGTTCAAGGGACTGTTGCTCGGCCTGTTCTTCATCACGGTCGGCGCCGCTATCCGATTCGATCTTCTGTTCAGCAATCTCGGCCTAATCCTCGCAATGACGCTCGGCCTGATCGTGCTCAAGGCGGCGATCCTGTATGCACTTGCCAGGATCTTCGGCATCACGGGCGCCCATCGCTGGCTGTTCACGCTCGGGCTTGCCCAGGCCGGTGAATTCGGTTTCGTCTTGCTGTCGTTCACCGTGGCGAACTCGGTCATTCCGGCGGCGCTGGCCCGGCAGCTGCTGCTGGTCGTGACGCTCTCGATGTTGCTGACACCGCTGCTCTTCATTGTTTACGACAAGCTCATCGCGCCGCGCTTCGCCCAGACGCAGGGCCGGGAAGCGGACGAAATCGAGGAGCAGGGCAGCGTAATCGTCGCCGGTCACGGCCGCTATGGCGGCATCGTCAATCGCATCCTGTTATCCGCCGGCTTCAAGACCGTGGTACTCGACTACCAGTCGGAGCAGCTGGAGATACTGCGCAAGTTCGGTATCAAGGTCTATTTCGGGGATGCGATGCGGCCCGACCTGCTGCACGCGGCCGGTATCGAAGAGGCGAAGATGCTCGTGATCGCCATCGACGAGCGTGAGAAGGCGACCGAACTGGTGCGCTACGTGTCGGAGAACTACCCGCACGTCTATATCGTCGTGCGCGCCATCGACCGTCACCATGTCTACGAACTCTGGAACGCGGGTGCAAGGGACATCATTCGTGAGACCTTCGACAGCTCGCTGCGCGCAGGGCGTTCGGCGCTGGAAGCGCTGGGCGTCCATCCGTACGACGCGGAGCGCCAGGTCCGGGGGTTCGTCCTGAACGACCGGGAGCAGATGTACGAACTGGCATCCGTGTATGACCCCGATATTCCGGCGCACGAAAACGCCGAATACGTCGAAAAGACGAAGAAGTTCCTCGAGCGCTATGAGCAGGCCATGCGTGGCAACAGCGCGGCATTCGGGAGCCGCCTCGATCGCGGCTGGGTCCCGCCGACGCTCGAAGACGTCGAGGCCGAGACGCAGGCGGCCGAATCGGAGGAGCGCAAAGATGACGACAGTTAGGAGACAGTGACTTCTATTGCCGGGCCCTGGAATTCGGGTTCGAATCCCCTGTCCGCAGCGAACCACACAAACAGCCCCTGTTCGAATTATGTCAATAACCGCGTGCTCTTCCGGTCGGTGAGAAGGGGACGCCGGGACCGAGAGTAGTATACTGACCGGACCGACAAAATAACGAAGCGTAACGAGAATGACGTCGGGACCACAGATCGTCGGACCATTGAAGGACAGGCGGGGGAGCCGCTTTCGCCTGGGTCCGGTCGACGTCGATCCTGATACCGGCAAGATACGCGGTCCCGTTAGCGAGCAGAGTCTCGACCCCAGGGTGATGGCCGTCCTACTGCGGCTTGCGCAAGAGCCCGGCCAGATCGTCGAACGCGATACCCTGATGAAGGACGTCTGGGGTGATGTCGTTGTCACCGATTTTGCGTTGTCGCGGTGCATCTACCAGCTTCGGAAAAAGCTCTCTGCCGCAGCCCGGATGGAGGAACCTGCAATCGAGACGCTGCCCAAGCGCGGCTATCGTCTGAACTGGCCGATCCAGCCGGCAGCGCAGACCAGGGCGCGCAATGATAGTGGCTTCGCGTTCGCCGGGATCGTTGCGGGGGCCTGTCTGATTGGCATGACATTGTGGTCGACCCTGGCTCCGCCGCCCGATGACCTGGCCTCACTGCCGGGTGATGAACTGCGCCTGGTCGTCTATCCCCTGGATGATCTATCGGATGCGCATGATCAGCACGTTTTTGCCGAAGGCCTTGGCCGGGAAATCCAGCATCGCCTTGCCACGCTGCCCGGCCTGACCCTGATAGGCAGAACGTCGGCATTCGAGCGCGAGCAGCCCGGAGGCGATGCACTCGATCATGCCGGGCGCGTGGATGCCCAGTACCTGCTGGGTGGCAGCGTGCAAACAATAGGAACGGCAAGGCGTGTGCTTGTCGATCTTCGTACGGCGCCCGCCGGCGAACTGCTCTGGAGCCGCGAATTCGTAATCGATAGCAACGCAGAGTTCGACGTCGTGCAGGGCGTCGCCCAGGAGATCGTCACGCGGTTCCGGTTTTCCACCGATGCCAGATACGTCCGTCAGACGACGGCCAGTCTCGATGCATTCGAGTCTTATCTCGCTGCTTTCGATGCCGAAGCCTATGAGGTCAGAAGGCAGGCGTTGCTTCGTGCCGTCGAACTGGATCCGGGATTCGCGCAGGCCTGGAATGCGCTCGCCGGGATCGAGGTGTACCCCGTCTGGAACGGGCAGAAGACGGTCGTAGACGCATGGGCAATTGCAGCACCTTTCATCGAGAAAGCGCTGGCAATCAATCCCGACCTGCCCGGCATCCACGTTACGCTCGGCCGGTTCAAACGGGAGTTCGGCAACCTCGACGACGCCATCGAACACTTCGAGAAAGCCCTCGAACTGGATCCTGGAAACCCTGCCGCGCTCGCGAACCTCGGCATCGTCCTGCGGCCGGCCGGCCGCTATGAGCAGGCGCTGCAGGTTCACCAGCTTGCCGTCGCGCTCGATCCCCTCGACGCCCTGGCGCAGGCGCGCCTGGGAACGAGTCACTGGCTCATGGAGAACCATGATCAAGCAGCACACCATTATGCGATAGCCGCGGAGCTGAAGCCGAGAGACGAGGAGATTTATGATTCGTGGTCGGCGATGCTGTCGCTCGGGATGGGCCGGTTCGACGAGGCCCTTGCGAAACTCGATCGAAAGATGCTCATCGAACGCGACCCGACACCGAGGACGCTGACCCGCGCAGGCGAGCTGGCAAGCACGCTCGGTATAGACGATCTGGCGGAACGATATTTCAATGAGGCGGCCGCTGCCTTGCCCCCCGGGCGATCCATCTTGCGCGAGATGGCGACCCATTACCTGGCGACAGGCGACGACACGTCCGCGCGATCGCTGGTGCGGGAGGCGTTGGAGCTATCCCCGAGAGACACCGACGCGCTGATGATAATGGGCATCTTTGATATCGAGGCCGGGCAAGCGGGGCGATTCCTGGCGCGTCTCGAGGAGGCCTACCCGGAGCTCGTGGATCCCGAAGCGCCAGTGAATGGCAGTATTGCCGAGACTTTGCTCATTGCGTCGGCCTATGCCGCCAACGAAGATCAATACGCCGCGGACCGGCTGGCACAATCGGTTATCGATCGTATTGGCAGGCCGCGTTCCTACCAGCACCTCTGGGTAGCGGCGGCACATGCATTGCAGCGTGACGCGGCCGCCGCCATGCAGGAACTGCGAGAATCTCCAGTGGGCTGGATCCGGCAGTCAGCAGCGCTGCTGCCGCGTGATCCGCGATTCGCCGTGCTGCACGACCTGCCCGAGTTCCGTGGCCTGGTCGATGCGCACCTTGGCGAACTCGCCCGGCAACGAGACGCCTACCTCTCCCAGACCATGGGGGCGGCCCCCGGCCACCACCGGTAGCTAATAAGAAGAAAGGCCCCGCGCTGTGGCGGGGCCATTATCCTGCCGTGCGACACGGCTTCGTTGTTTACTTCTTGCCGTTGCAGCGGATGTTGAATTCATCGAACGAGCCTCTCTCGACGACCAGTTCACCGTTGGCGTTCACGGTCGTTTTGTAGGTCTGGCCCCAGAAGAAGCTTGGCGTGTGTTTCGTTATCGCCCGTATGACCCCCTGGACATTGAATTGGACTACCTCGGCGTGCCCGGCATTGATCCGGCCAGGCCACGGCAGAACGCCCGCCCACTCGCGTCCCGTGCTGGCGCCCGTCGCGGTGAGTGTGAACGTCCAGCTGTCGATCAGGTGGTAGTTGCCGGACGGCGTCACGAACTCGTGGTAGGCAATACGGATATGTTCCTCGAAGTCGATAAACTCACCCAGGCAATCGACGTACATGCTGCCCGAAACGCCTGATTCGCTGAACTGGATACCGTTGGATGCGTCTGCAGAGGGCACGCTCATCAAGGCAGCCGAAGTAATGGCCAGCCCTGCCGCTGTGCCGAGACTCTTTGTCAATTTCATGATCTCTCCCCTCTAGTTCTGATTAAGAGACAGTGGCCTGGCCGCCCCGGTAGAGAACGCCTTGGCCGTACGATCACCGTAGGCCGAGGAATGCCGAATTACTTGATATCGCGTTGACAAATCCATGATTTCGGTCGAGTGGCTCCGATGCGCCAACTGGAATCAATGACCTGGACCCGGCGAGACACGTTACAATGCGCGGCTTTCGCATCCCGTCTCGAGGTCATCATGAAGAAACTGACTTTGTCATTCGCAGTACTGCTGTGCCTGTCTGCCTGCGGGAGGCAGGCCCCGGAGCCCGAGGCCGCGCCGGCTGAAGCGCCGGCAACGGCGGCCGCCGAGCCGGCACAGACAGAAACCGAACGGCTCAATGAATGGTTCGAGGCGCGGTTCGAAGAGCAGCTTCAGATGAGCCCGTTCCGACTCACGATGCTCGGCCGCAAGGAGCGCTACGATGATATCGATGACATGTCCGAGGACGCCGAAGACGAGCGCCTCGAATGGCAGCGCAAGACGGTCGAAACCATGGAACGCGAATTCGACTATGCGGCCCTGACGCCCGACGCACAGATGTCCTACGACATCTGGAAATACCAGTACGAGAACGCGGCGGCCAGTCAAGCCTACCGCGGCAACGATTACGTTTTTACCCATTTCTTCGGACCGCATGCGATGATCCCGACGTTCATGGGGAACTTTCACCGTGTCGACGAGCCGTCTGACATTGAGGCCTATATCAAGCGGCTCGGTGCAACGGCGCGTGCCCTGAACCAGCTCATCGACCGCGCGCAAAAATATGCGCAGAACGGTGTCCGGCCGCCGCGATTCGCCTACGAAGGGGTACTGCAGCAATCCCGCGCTGTGATCACCGGGGCGCCCTTCGGCGAAGGCGACGATTCTGCGATCTGGGGCGACGTGAACCGCAAGGTCGGCGCGCTCGTCGAGTCCGCCGCAGTCACGCCCGAAGAGGCAGATGCCTACAGGGATTCGGCACGCGAGGTGCTGCTCGGCGATTTCAGGGCGGCGTACGAACGCCTGATCGCGTGGGTGGAGTCTGACTTCGAAAATACGGCCGAAGAACCGTCCGGCGTTGCGGCTCAGCCCAATGGCGAGGCTTACTACGACCAGCTGCTCGCAACGTACACGACGACCAACCTGACCGCGGACGAGATCCACGACCTGGGGCTGGCCGAGGTGGCGCGCCTGCGTGGAGAAATGGACGCCATCAGACGCGAAGTCGGTTTCGAGGGCGACCTGCAGGAATTCTTCACGTTCATCCGTGACGACCCGCAGTTCTACAAGCCCAACACCGACGAGGGTCGCCAGGCCTTTATCGCCGAGGTCGAAGAGAAGCTCGCGTTCATCAACGAGCGCCTGCCCGACTACTTCGGAGTGCTGCCCAAAGCAGATCTCGTGGTGAAGCGGGTCGAGCCTTATCGCGAGGAAGACGGCGGTGCGCAGCACTATATGCCAGGCACGCCGGACGGCTCGCGGCCCGGAATCTACTACATGCACCTCTCGGACATGGGTTCGATGCCGCTGCCGCAGCTCGAGGTGGTGGCGTATCACGAAGGCAACCCGGGCCACCACATGCAGAACTCGATCGCGCTGGAACTCGAGGACGTGCCGACGTTCCGCCGGCAAGCGGGCTTCGGCGCGTACGGCGAGGGCTGGGGGCTATACGCCGAGCTGCTCGCGCTGGAGATGGGCGCTTACGAAGACCCGTATTCGAACTTCGGCCGCCTGTCGAGCGAGATGTGGCGCGCATTACGGCTGGTCGTCGACACGGGCCTGCACAGCAAGGGCTGGACCGAGCAGGAAGCCGTCGACTTCATGATGCAGAACTCGGCTGAACCGCTTGCGAGCGTGCAGTCGGAAGTTCGGCGTTATATCGTGCTGCCAGGCCAGGCGACGTCCTACAAAGTCGGCATGACCAAGATCCAGCAGCTGCGTGCCCGGGCCGAGGAAGCCCTGGGCGATCGCTTCGATATTCGCGCGTTCCACGACACGATACTCACCGGCGGCGAGTTGCCGCTCGCGGTGCTCGAACGGCGCGTCGATCACTGGATCGAGGAAACGCTCGCGGCCGGAGGGTAACCCCCTCATTGGGGACAGTGACTGCAGGTGCCGGGCACCTCGAGTCGCTGTCCCCGGGCTCTTCTACTCGGCCATTACCATTTCCAGGGCCTCCGGGTCGCGCCAGCGCCCGCTCCTCAGTCTCAGCGCGTAAACCAGGGCGATCGAGAAGACCAGGGCAGCAAACGCGAGCCACGACACCCTGGGGCTGAACCCGAACACCCGGATGATGAAGAACTGGGCGACGAGCATTGCCCAGTGTAAGGACACCGAGGCGATCATCAGCCAGCGAGTGTCTCCGGCGCCCCTCAACACACCGCCGGACACCAGTATTACCGCGTCGGCCATCACGTAGGTGGAGAGGCCGATCATCATGAACGCGGACAGTTCCCGGATGGCAGAAAAGTCACCACTCGGTGGTGCGAATACCTCGACGAGCGGATAGCGATACGTGATGTAGGTGACCGCGAGCACCGCGGAATACGCGAGGGCGACCGTAAACGCGGCGGTTATGACCTCGTTGACGCGCGCCATATCCCGCGCGCCGACGAAGCGGCCAATCAGGCTGATCACGGCAACGTTCAGCCCGATCATCGGGACGAAGGAGAGAATGTCCCAGTTGAAGACGATGGCTGCGGAGGCGCCCTCGGCAATGCCGTAGGACTGGAACATGAGCAGGAACAGGTTGAACGCTGCGACGTTGAGGAACATTTCGAGGCCCGACGGAAAGCCGAGCCGCCAGAATCGGCGCAGGATCCCGAGATCCAGCGAAAAGGAGCGCAAGACAGCGAATGTGTCGCGGTGCTCCTTGCGGAAGTAGAACGCGACGAACAGCGCGAAAGCGAGAATCGTAGCGATGACGGTGGAAACGCCGGCACCGACGATCCCGAGAGCCGGAAACCCGAGTTTTCCGAATACCATCACGTAGCAGAGCGGTACGTTTACGACCAGCCCGAATAAGTCGCAGATCATGACGACGTGGGTGCGGCCGATGCCGGCGAAATACGACGAGATGCAGGTCTTGGCGAGCGTGATGAGCACGCCGGCCATCAGTATCAGGTAGTAGGTCCTCTCCAGTTCCACCTGTTCCGGCTCGTGCCCCATGCCCTCGAAAATACCGGCGACCAGGAAGGTGATCAGCGTCAGGAACGGTGCACTCATCACCGTGATGATCATGCCCTGGGTGACGACTTTCGGGCATTTCTCCGGTTCACCCGCTCCCAGGTACTGCGCGGCGAGAGCGTTCGCATAGGCGAGCAGGCCGATGAAAAAACAGAACGAAAAGAACGATGCCACGCCGCCACCCAGCGCCGCCGCCATGTGCACGGGGTCGATCTGCGACATGAAGTAACGGTCGGTGAAGATCATCACGGCAAACGTGCCCTGTGATACCACCATCGGCAGGGCAAGCCGCAGGAGTTCGGCCATGGTCTTGCGGCTGAAGTGGGGCCTGAGTAACAACGCTGATTCGCCCGGACAGTCGAAAAAGGGAGGCCAGTCTACGCATTGCGTATTTCCGGCGAAAGACAGGCGAGGAACGGGAGGCCATCGGTAGCTTGAAAATCCCTCATTCGCATCAATATCGGAATGGTGCCGGCGGTGAGCAGGCCTGTGCTTGGCTGCGCAGCCGGCGCAACAGGAGAAGTGCTATGACCGAAGCATTGGTAGCAACCTTCAAAGACGTCAGAGCAATTACAAATGTCGAAGACGATCTGATCTCGACCGGCATTCCGAGCGAAAAGATCAAGATCGACAGGGATCACCGGAAGATTCGCGTGCTCGTCCCGGATGCGACGAGGGCCGAGGTTCTGGAGATTCTGAATCGGCACAATCCGGCAGAGGTTCACTAGCCGGCTGATTGACTGAGACGGGCATCGCCCGTCTTCCAGGGTCCAGGCCGCAAGGGCGTCGGATCCTCGGGGATCGTGTATATTCCGCACATCGAGGCTTCATATCAGCGGAATCCATGACTCGTGACACGCGCTTCTGGACGTTTCTCGTCATCTTCCAGGTCTTCTTCGGACTGACGGTTTTCGCGTTTACGCGGGAATACTATCTGCAGGATGCGGAGGTCGTGAGCGGCCACCCACCGACAGGGGCGGCGGCGGCAACGTCCTGGTCCCGCGGTATCACGCCAACGGACATTTCGCGGCTGAGTTCGCCGGGAATCGTCGAGCCCACGCCCAGCGACCCGGCTGAAATCTATCGCCGGGCCGAAGAGTTTTTCTCCAACAGGCAATATGCACAGGCTGCCCAGCTGTATGAACAGCTGTTGGCATACAGCCCGAACGATGCGGAGATCTATAACAACCTCGGGCTTACGCTGTTTTATATCGGCCGGACGGACGAGGCCCTGCGCAAGCTCAACGACGGTGTGGCCGTGGATGCCGAACACCAGAGGATCTGGTTGACACTCGGATTCGTGAATAGCCAGCTCGGCAACACGGAACAGGCGAGGTTGGCGCTTACGAAGGCAACGCAGGTTGGTGGCAGTGCGTCGATCCGCGAATCGGCCGAGAAGATGCTCGCGGAGCTGCCGTAGAGTATTGTCTCGTTCGTAACTGTTGCCAGCAGCGGTGAGTGTGGCAGTCTGAGGGCAGCGAAGCCCCGCCACTACAAGAATGTTCAACAAAATCCTCGTCGCCAACCGCAGCGAGATAGCGATTCGCGTGTTTCGCGCGGCGCACGAGCTGCACATCCCGTCCGTCGGCATCTACTCGGCCGAGGATCGCCTGACCCTGCACCGTTTCAATACGCGGGAGTCGTACCGGGTCGGCGAGGGCAAGGGGCCGGTCGAGGCGTACCTCGACATGGAGGACATCATCCGGGTCGCGAAATTGTCGGGCTCCGATGCGATTCACCCCGGCTACGGTTTCCTGTCGGAGAATCCCGACTTCGCACACCTCTGCGCGGAGTCCGGCATCACGTTCATCGGTCCACCCCCCGAGATAATGCGACGGCTGGGCAACAAGGTCGAAGCACGCAGGCTGGCGATCGAGGCCGACGTGCCGGTGATGCCGGCAACGGACCCGCTGCCGTACGATGAGGCCGAGATTGCGAGGCTCGCCAACGAGGTCGGGTATCCGCTCATGCTCAAGGCGAGCTGGGGCGGCGGCGGCCGCGGGATGCGCGTCATCGAGAGCGGGTCCGACCTTCTCGAACAAGTCGCTGCCGCCCGGCGGGAAGCCCAGGCGGCGTTCGGCAACGACGAGGTCTACCTCGAGAAACTCGTGCGCAATGCCCGTCACGTCGAAGTGCAGATCATGGGCGACTCACACGGCCAGGTCGTGCACCTGTTCGAACGCGATTGCACGGTGCAGCGGCGGCACCAGAAGATCGTGGAGCGGGCGCCCGCCCCGTACCTGTCGGAAGCGGAGCGCGACGAGATCTGCTCCGCGGCCGTGCGGCTCGCGCGGTCCGTCCATTACTGCAATGCGGGCACCGTCGAGTTCCTGCAGGACGTGGAAACGGGCGAGTTCTATTTCATCGAAGTCAATCCGCGCATCCAGGTCGAGCACACGGTCACCGAACAGATCACCGGGCTCGACCTGGTCAAGTCGCAGATTCGCATTGCCGCGGGCGGACGGATCGGCGACGTCGATTCGTCTGGCATCCCCGCGCAACAGGACATCCGGATGCGCGGAGCGGCGATCCAGTGCCGCGTGACGACGGAGGATCCGCGCAACAGTTTCATCCCCGACTACGGCCATATCGTCGCCTATCGCAGCCCGGCGGGGCCCGGCATCCGCCTCGATGCCGGTACGGCTTACTCCGGCGCCGTCATCGGCCGTCACTACGACAGCCTGCTCGTGAAGATCACGGCGTCCGGCGTTTCCGAGACGGAGGCGACGGACCGCATGCTCCGCGGGCTGAGCGAGTTCCGGGTGCGCGGCGTCGAAACGAACCTCGCGTTCCTGGATGCACTCATATCGGACTCGCGTTTCATCAAGGGTGATTACAACACCCGCTTCGTCGACGAATCGCCGGAACTGCTGGATATGAAACCGGACAGCAGCCACGGTGCGCAGCTGCTGCATTACATCGGCGAGGTCATGGTGAACGGGAATGCCCAGGTTGCCGGCCGCAAGATGCCGAAGGCACTGAAGCAGCCGGCCGCGCCGAAGATCGAGCTGCAGCCCCCGGCCAAAGGCATGCGCCAGATTCTCGACTCGGACGGTCCCGAAGCGGTCGCCGAGCACATGAAGTCGAGCAAGATTCCGCTGATCACGGACACGACCTTCCGCGATGCGCACCAGTCGCTCATGGCGACCCGCATGCGTTCGGCGGACATGCTGCGAATCGCGCCGCACTATGCGCAGCTGATGCCGCAGCTGTTCTCGGTGGAATCCTGGGGTGGCGCCACGTTCGACGTGGCCATGCGATTCCTCAACGAGGACCCCTGGCAGCGGCTCGCCGACCTGTCGGCCGCGATGCCCAACCTGATGCAGCAGATGCTGCTGCGCGCCTCGAACGGGGTCGGGTATACGAACTACCCCGACAACGTGGTGCGTTTTTTCGTGCAGCAGTCGGCCGACGCCGGCGTGGATGTATTCCGTATATTCGACTGTCTGAACTGGGTCGAGAATATGCGCGTCGCGATCGACGCGGTTTGCGAGACGGGCAAGATCGCCGAAGCCGCGATCTGTTACACGGGCGATATCCTCGACCCTATGCGCACGAAGTACGACCTGCGCTATTACATCGATCTGGCAAAGGAGCTGGAGGCGGCCGGCGCGCATGTCCTCGGCATCAAGGACATGGCCGGGCTGCTGAAACCGGCTGCCGCGCGAAAACTGATCCGGGAGCTCAAGCAGGAAGTCGGTCTGCCGATCCACTTCCACACGCACGACACCAGTGGCGCCGCCGCGGCGACCGTGCTGGCGGCGGTGGAGGAGGGCGTCGACGCGTTCGATGCGGCGATGGATTCGATGAGCGGCCTGACGTCGCAGCCTTGCCTCGGCGCGATCGTCGCTGCGCTCGAAAATACGGACCACGACCCGGGCGTCAATCTTGCGAACGTGCGACTCATCAGCGATTACTGGGAGCAGGTGCGAGAACAATATGCGGCGTTCGAACCCGATATCCGCTCCGGCGCGTCAGAGGTCTACCTGCACGAAATGCCGGGCGGGCAGTTTACGAACCTCAAGGAGCAGGCCGCGTCCCTGGGGCTCGCCAGCCGATGGCACGAGGTCGCGCGCGCCTATGCGGACGTCAACATGGCGTTCGGCGATATCGTCAAGGTAACGCCGTCGTCGAAGGTCGTCGGCGACATGGCGCTGATGATGGTGACCTCGGACACCAGCATCGAGGATGTCCTCGATCCCGATACCGACATCGCGTTTCCGGAGTCCGTCGTGTCCCTGTTCGCCGGCGAACTCGGCCAGCCGCCCGGGGGCTTCCCGCAGGCGCTGCAGAAGAAGGTGTTGAAAGAACGCGAGCCGATCACCGTCCGTCCCGGTTCCCTGCTGTCCGCGGTGGACCTCGAGGACGAGCGCCGCATGCTCGATGAGGGTCATGAGCACCCGGTGACCGACTTCGACCTGGCGTCCTACCTCATGTATCCGAAGGTGTTCACCGAGTACCGTCGTCACCGTGAGGAATTCGGAGACGTCAGCGTACTGCCCACGCACGTCTACTTTTACGGCATGCGCCCGGAGGAGGAAATCGTCACGACGATGCACGACGGACGCAAAGTGGTGATTCGTTACCTGACGATGGCCGACACGGACGATCGCGGCTATCGTCGCGTATTCTTCGAGGCGAACGGTCAACCCAGCTCGGTGCTGATCCAGGATCGCAGCTCGGAATCGGCGCACCATGAGAACGAGAAGGCCGATAGCGCCAATGCGAATCACGTCGGCGCGCCGATGCCCGGGGTCATCTCGACAATCTCGGCCGAGGTTGGTCAGCAAGTGCGGCGGGGCGATACACTGCTGACGATGGAGGCCATGAAGATGGAGACCTCGATCAAGGCAGAACGTGATGGGACTATAAAGCGGGTGCTTGCGCGGATCGGCGAACAGCTCGACGCCAAGGACCTGCTCATCGAATACGAGGGATAGAAAGGCAACACGTCGTGAAGATTTCAGAGATCCGTATCTACCAGGTGGACCTGCCTCTCGTCGAAGGCCGGTATTCCTGGTCTGAAGGCAAGTACGTCGAGGTATTCGACAGCACCGTCGTCGAGCTGGTGACTGACGGTGGCCTGTCCGGCTTCGGCGAAGTCTGTCCGCTCGGGCCCTTTTACCTGCCGGCCTTCGGGCCGGGCGCGCGCGCGGGGATCGCGGAGTTGTCTGCCAGCATCGTCGGGCAGGACCCGACCGCGATCGGTCCGATCAACCAACTCATGGACCGGGCGTTGCTCGGTCACCCGTACGTCAAGTCCGCAATCGACATGGCATGCTGGGACCTGCTCGGCAAGGTCTGCGGAAAGCCGGTATGCGACCTGTTCGGCGGCAAGTTTGGCGAGAGCGTTGCACTGTATCGCGCAATCAGCCAGCGGCCGGCCGACGAGATGGCGGAGAACGTTGCGAGTCATCGCGCCGATGGTTATACCAAGTTCCAGCTAAAGGTCGGTGGCGAGCCCACGGACGATATCGAGCGCATTCACGCAGCGGCCGATGTGCTGACGGATGGCGAGATTCTGGTGGCCGATGCGAACACCGGCTGGCGGGTCGACGACGCGCTCCGTGTCGTCGACGCGGTCCGCGACCGGGATGTCTACATCGAGCAGCCGTGCCGTTCATATGAGCATTGCCTGACCGTCCGGCGGAAAACAGCCCTGCCGTTCATCCTCGACGAGAACATCACGGACATCGAAGCGCTGATGCGCGGCCATCACGACGGTGCGATGGATGTCATCAACCTGAAGATCTCCAAGGTCGGCGGGTTGACGAAGGCGCGCCAGATCCGCGACCTGTGCGTGACGCTGAACCTGCCCATGACCATCGAGGACAGCTGGGGCGGCGACATCATCACCGCGGCGATCGCGCACCTGGCGCATTCGACGCCGGAGACCCTGAGATTCTCCGCGACCGACTTCAACAGCTACGTCACGGTTCGTAACGCAACGGGGGCGCCGCAGCGCGTCGCGGGCCGGATGCAGGCATCGGACGAGCCGGGCCTCGGCATCGAACCGGATATGGACGTGCTCGGCGAGCCCGTCGCCGTCTTTACGGGACAATAACTTTTTACTCGATGATCTCGACGGCCTGGCCGGGGGAGAGCCGTTCCGCGCCGCGCACGATGATGCGGTCGCCCGCCGAAATGCCGCCGGCAACGCCGACCCAAAGTCCGACAACCGTGCTGATCTCTACGGTAACCTGCTCCGCCGCGCCATCGGCATTCACTTTGTAAACGTACGTTTGACGGCCCCGTTCGACGAGAGCATCGCGAGGCACCGCCACCGTCGATATGGCGGTATCGCTCGGAAGGCTAACCTGAACCGGCGTGCCGACGAGCCAATCGCTGCCGCCGGCGCTCAGCCGAACCTCGACCATGCGCGATACGGCGTCGCCGACCGGCACGACCGTCCTGACAGCGTGCTCGCGCTCGATATCCCCGCTCCTGACAGGGACGCTCATGCCGGGTTTTATATGGCGGGCCAACGTAATCGTTGCCGGCAGCGATATCTCGATGCGGTGCGTATCCACGAGCCGGAGTACGTCTTCGCCCACGTTTACGAACTCGCCGACGGACGCCAGCCGCGCCGTTACGTGGCCTGCAAACGGGGCGCGGATCTCCGTACGTGCGAGATTCGCCCGCGCGAGTTCCAGGGCCGCACTCGCATCGGTCAGCGAATGTTGCGCCTGGTCGCGCTGAGCCCGTGCCTCGTCGAGCAGGGTTTTCGACGCACTGTTCTTGGCCGCGAGTTCCTCGGTGCGCTCGAGTTGACGCTGTCGATACTCGAAGTCGGACTGGAGCCTGGCCACGTTAGCCTCTGCGCGCTTGACCTCGATCCGGATAAGCCGTGGGTCGATACGCGCAATGAGATCACCGGCATCGACATCGGCGCCCACATCGGCGAGCCAGGTGAGAACACCCTCGATCTCACTGGCAATGCGCGAATCGTTCAAACTGACAACGGTGCCCGACACATCGACCGACGGCGCCATCTCGCGCAAATCGGCGGTTGCGACTTCGACCCGGGCCGGCGGGAACGTAAAGGCATCATCCTGGCCCGCGGCCGGCCCGGCAACACCCAGTGCGAGCAGAGATGCCATGAGGTATCGTGCTGGTCGATCGAAAGTCCTGGCTGTCACCCGCCTGCTCTCCATTGCATTCTCAGTCGGCCGCAACCACGTCGGGCGCCACGCGAGCTTCGCGTATACCTGCTGTCAGTTGCAACAGGCTCGGCAGCAGCAACAGCGTGAACAGGGTCGATACCGCCATGCCCCCGACGATCGCCGCCGCCATGCCGCGATAGATTTCACTGCCGGCGCCCGGAACGACCAGCAGTGGCAACATGCCGAACAAACTCGTCAGCGTGCTCATGAATATCGGCCGCAACCGGTACCGCAATGCCTGGTGCACTGCGTCTCTGCGATCGAGACCAGCGGCCTCGGCGGCACGCGTCTGCGCGACGAGCAAAATCGCGTTGTTGACGACGAGTCCGAGGAGGATGATGAAGCCGATCATGCCGAGCAGATCGAGCGGCTGGAAATTGATCTGGTTGACGATGGTGATGACAAACACGCCGCCAACGGCCGCGAGGGGAATCGAGATGACGATAAGCACGGCATCCTTCAACGATCGGAACAGACCCGCCATGATCAGGACCAGCAGGCCGATCGCGGTCAGGAAGTTCGCGCCCAGCGTTCCGATGGCCCGTTCCAGGTCCTGCACGCTGCCGGCGTACTGGATGGTGCCGTCGGACGGCATGAGCTTGCGAAGCTCGGGCTCGATCTCCGTCTTCAGCTCCTTGACCAGCGCCTCGAGCGACATGCCCTCCGGCGGATTGACGATGACGCTGTAGACGCGGGCGCGGTTGACGCGCGCAATCATGGCCGGCGACGGCGCGATCGAGATCGACGCGAGTTCACCGAGTGGAACCAGGCCACCCGCCGGGGTGGCGACAGGCAGCGCGGCCATATCCTCGGGCGTCTCGAAGCGCGTGGTCTTCAGGTAGATGTCGACACGCTCGCGACCGGTGAAGTACTCGCCCAGCCATACTCCCTGGCCGAGCTCCATAATGACGCGCGTGAGGTCCTGGCGGTTCCAGCCGACCTCGGCAAGACGGACGTCGTCGGGGATGAAGCGTAGCTCGTTGGCCTCCGCGAACGGATCCGGCTGGGGCTGCGCCGACGCGCCCGGCATGTGCTCCGGAATCAGCTGCATGGCCCTGGCGACTGCTGGTTTCAGACCGTCGATGTCGATAGAGGCAAGCCGCATCTCGACACTGTTCGAACTCTCGAAGCCGCCGAACAGGCTGCGGCGCAAGGTGAAACTGAACATGTCGGGGACGCCTGACACGATCTCGTTCTGGATGACCTTCTGGAACTCCTGCAGGTTGGTGCCGTCGGCCGGGTTGATCGCGAGCCAGCCACCGCTACCGCCGGGGAAAGACCACAGGA
>JAACFE010000156.1 GCA_009937525.1 Gammaproteobacteria bacterium | reverse complement strand
GGCCTTCGACAGTCTCTGATCGGAGACTACTCGAAGGCCTGACTTGCTGGCGGAGAGGGTGGGATTCGAACCCACGGTACGGGTAAACCGTACACTTGATTTCGAGTCAAGCCCGTTCGACCACTCCGGCACCTCTCCTCAATTCCGTATTTTCATTCGGCAAGATGCCCTGCGGGCATCGCACACCTGATTTGACTCGTCGCTTCGCTCCTCGCCCCTTCGGGGCGCCTTCGGCGTCCAAACCGGCTGCGCCGGTTTGTCGAGTCAAGCCCGTTCGACCACTCCGGCACCTCTCCGATGCTGCGTTGCGGGGTCGGGATTGTACGCAGGTGTCACAAACTTTAACAGCATGGACCACGACAAAAACGGTAAAATCACCCCACAGCGCCAGACCGGCGACAGCGCAGCGGGGGAAACACTGCCTGTCCATCCGGTCCAACCAATAATCGATGCAACACGGAGATTGCCCTTGCGCCTGTTGCTGTACATAACTCTGGCGGCATTGATCGGCACCTGTTCGTCACCGCCTCCAATCCTTGATCAGGTATTGGACGTCGGCGAACTGCGCGTGGTTACCCGCGACAGCCCCGTGTCCTACACCGAAGGTCCCGACGGACCCTCTGGTCCCGAGTTCGACCTGGTGCGCGAATTTGCCGATGGTCTGGGTGTCGAACTCGTCATCCACAGGGTCGACAGCATTTCGGAGATCGTCCCGTACCTGAACTCGGGCAAGGCGCACATGGCCGCTGCCGGTCTTTCGATAACGGAATCACGGCGCGAGTACCTGCACTTCGGGCATCCCTACCAGATGGTCGATATGCATCTCATCTACAAGCTCGGCACCGGAAAACCCCGCGGCATCGACGACGTGATCGGCCGCCCGATCGAAGTCATGGCCGGCAGTAGCCACGCGGACATGCTGCAGGCGCTGTCCGTCGATTACCCGGATCTGGATTGGACTGAAAATGCCGATGCCGAAGTGACCGACCTGCTCGCCAAGGTCGCGAATGAAGAGGTCGACTTCACGATCGCGGACAGTACGGAATTCAACATCCAGCGGCACTTCCATCCGGACCTGCGGGTGGCGCTCGATCTAGAGCTCGGCGACCCGATCGCATGGGCGTTCCCGAAGGGCACCGGCGACGGCCTGCTGGCCCGTGCCGACCGCTTCCTGATCAACGCGGACCGTGAGGGTTACCTCGCGCGCGTGCAGGATCGCTACTACGGGCACACGAAGAAGTTCGATTACGTCGGTACACGTAACTTCATCCGGCACTATGAAAGTCGGCTGCCCCGCTACCGCCGGATGTTCGAGGATGCCGGCTCCGAGTGGGGCGTCGACTGGCGCCTGCTTGCCGCCATCGGCTACCAGGAGTCCCACTGGCGCTCCGGCGCCGTCTCGCCGACCGGCGTCCGCGGCATCATGATGCTCACCGAGGACACCGCCGCCTATCTCGGTATCGATGATCGCGTGGACCCGAGGAACAGCATCTTCGGTGGCGCCCAGTACTACGTGCGACAGACGGAACGCGTCGCGGACACGGTCGACGAACCGGACCGAACCTGGATGGCGCTGGCGGCATACAACGTGGGCTTCAACCACCTCAAGGACGCTCGCATGATCGTCGAATGGCAGGGCGGTGACCCGGACACGTGGGTCGATATTTCGAATGCGCTGCCGCTGCTCGCGCAACGCAAGTGGTACACGAAAGTACCCTACGGTTACGCACGCGGCTGGGAACCCGTCCTTTACGTCAACAACATTCGCAGCTACTACAACATCCTGAAGTGGCTCACCGCGAACGAGGAACCGGAAATTCCTGTGGAGGGAGAGCTTCCCGAGGAAGCTGCGCCGGAACCCGACGTACTGAAAGACGAACGCGAGATCACCGAGACCTGACGGTCACAGGCCCAGGCCCGATCCTACAGCTCCAATAGCATTGTAGGAGCGGTTCTCGAACCGCGATGGGTCGCACGAAGAGGCCCTCCTACAGGCTTCTTTTCGATTCAAAGAACGATTTCAGGACCTGCCCACACTCCTCCGCGAGCACGCCGCCGTTGATCTCGAAGCGATGGTTGAAGGACGGGCTGTCCGACAGGTCGATCGCACTTCCCGCTGCGCCGGCTTTGGGATCGTAGGCACCGAATACGAGACGCTCGATACGAGCCTGCACCAGCGCACCCATGCACATGGCGCAGGGTTCCAGGGTGACATAGAGCGTGGCGTCCGTGAGCCGGTAGTTTGCTGCCCTCCGCGCGGCTTCCCTGAGCGCGACGATCTCCGCGTGCGCACTCGGATCATTGTCGGCCTCGCTGCGGTTGTGACCCCGGGCAACGATCTTGCCACCCGCCACGACGACAGCGCCAACCGGAACCTCACCCTCTTCAGCGGCGATCTTCGCCTCGGCGAGCGCCGCGCGCATATGGCCGAGATCGGTCTCCGGCCAGGCAGTCATCTACTCCCACTCGATCGTCGCCGGCGGCTTGCCGGAGATGTCGTAGGTCACGCGGGAAATGCCCTGCACCTCGTTGATGATGCGCAGGCTTACCGCCTCGAGAAAATCGTAAGGCAGCCTGGCCCACCGCGCGGTCATGAAGTCGATCGTCTCCACCGCACGCAAAGCGATGACGTAGTCGTAGCGGCGTCCGTCGCCCATCACGCCCACCGATTTCACCGGCAGAAACACGGCAAATGCCTGGCTGACCTGGTCGTAGAGATCATTCCTGCGCAGTTCCTCGATAAAGATATCGTCTGCGAGCTGCAGTTTCTCGACATATTCCCGCTTTACTTCGCCGAGTATGCGTACCCCGAGTCCGGGACCCGGGAACGGGTGCCTGTACACCATCTCGTGCGGGAGCCCGAGCTCGAGCCCGATCTTGCGGACCTCGTCCTTGAAAAGTTCGCGCAACGGCTCGACCAGCGACATGCGCATGTCCTCCGGCAGACCGCCGACGTTGTGATGCGACTTGATGACGTGGGCCTTGCCCGTCGACGCGCCGGCCGACTCGATCACATCCGGATAAATGGTGCCCTGGGCGAGCCACTCTATGCCTTCGAGCTTGTGCGCCTCCTCGTCGAACACTTCGATGAACTCGCCGCCAATGATCTTGCGTTTCTTCTCGGGATCGCTGACGCCTTCCAGCGCGGCAAAGAAGCGATCGGCCGCGTCAACGCGTATCACCCGAACCCCCAGGTGGTCGGCAAACGTGTCCATGACCTGGTCGCCTTCGTTGTGACGCAGCAGGCCGTGATCGACGAAAACACAAGTCAGCTGATCGCCAATGGCTTCGTGCAGCAACGCCGCCACCACTGACGAATCGACGCCGCCTGACAGACCCAGCAGTACCTTGCCGCCCCCGACCTGCTCGCGCACCCGGGCGATCGAGTCGGCGACAATGTTGCCGGGAGTCCAGTCACTCGGGCAGCCGCAAATGTCGTGGACGAAACGCTCCATGATCGCCTGGCCCTGCAGCGTGTGCGTGACTTCCGGGTGAAACTGCACGCCGTAGAATCGCCGCTTGCGATCCTCCATGGCCGCCAGCGGCGAGTTTCTGCTGCTGGCCGTCGCCTCGAATCCCGGCGGCAGGGCCTCGACGCGGTCGCCATGGCTCATCCAGACCTTGAGTAGCGGCGGACCGCTCTCGGTGTCGCTGAGTCCACCGAGCAACCCGGAATCGCCCGGCTCGATCTCCGCGTAACCGAACTCGCGGTGCGCCGAGGCCTCGACCTTGCCGCCCAGCTCGGCCGCCATGGTCTGCATGCCGTAGCAGATGCCGAGGACCGGCACGCCGAGTTCGAAGACCGTGCGCGACACGCGCGGCGGGTCCTCGAGGTTCACCGACTCGGGGCCGCCGGACAGAATAATTCCGGACGGGCGGAACGCCGCGATGGCGTCGTCGTCCATGTCCCAGGGATGAATTTCGGAGTAGACGCCACGTTCTCGAACGCGGCGCGCGATCAGCTGCGTGTACTGGCTGCCGAAGTCGAGAATCAGCAGCCGGTGCGCATGGATGTCCTTGCGCGGGATCTTGGTAACGCTTGCGGGCTGGCTCATGGGTGTCTTGCCGACGGTCAGTTGGTCCGGTAGTTCGGGGCTTCCTTGGTGATCGTCACGTCGTGGACGTGGCTCTCTTTCATGCCGGCCCCGGTGATGCGGACGAACTGCGGCTTGCTGCGCATCTCCTCGATCGTGCTGCTGCCCGTATAGCCCATGGCCGCGCGCACGCCGCCGATGAGCTGGTGCACGATCGCGATCAGGCTGCCCTTGTACGCCACGCGGCCCTCGATACCCTCGGGCACCAGCTTCTCCAGTTCTTCCGTCGCGTCCTGGAAATAGCG
>JAACFE010000070.1 GCA_009937525.1 Gammaproteobacteria bacterium | reverse complement strand
GGAGGTCGTCGATCATTGCGCGCGCGCCGACCTGTTCGTCCATCCATTGCTTCAGCACCGGCCTCGCTGTCTTGAAGATGTCGAGTTCGGGGTACAGCTCGCGGCCGAGGCCCTCGATATTGAACAGGGTCTTGTGCAACAGGATCAGCTGCGGCTGGATCTCCACGTTGAAGCGCTGTGCAACACGGAACAGGCGCATGAGCACCTGGGCGAAGGAGATCTCCGAGAGCGGCTTGTTGAAGATCGGTTCGCAGACGGTACGCACGGCGGTTTCGAGCTGGTCGATGCGTGCGTCGTCCGGGACCCAGCCCGAGTCGAGATGGAGCTTGGCGATCCGGTAGTAGTCGCGTTCGAAGAACGCGAGGAAGTTCTCGGCCAGGTACTGCTTGTCCTCCGGGTTCAGCGTGCCGACGATGCCGAAGTCGACGGCCGCATATTTCGGATTCTCCGGATCCTCGACGTTCACGAAGATGTTGCCGGGGTGCATGTCGGCATGGAAGAAGTTGTGCCGGAAGACCTGGGTGAAGAATATTTCCACGCCGTTCTCGGCGAGCTTCTCGATGTTGGTGCCGGCGGCCTTGAGCGCCTCCATGTCGCTGATCGGGATGCCGTGGATGCGCTCCTGGACCAGCACCTCGGGGCGGCAGTAGTCCCAGTAGATCTCGGGCACGTGGAGCATCTCCGAATCCTCGAAGTTGCGCTTCAGCTGTGCGGCGTTGCCGGCCTCACGCATCAGGTCCAGTTCGTCGATGATGGTCTCTTCGTACTCGGACACGACCTCCTGTGGCTTGAGGCGCTTGCCGTGTTCCCAGTACCTCGCAGCGAGCGCCGCGATCGTCCGCATGACCTCGAGATCCTGCTCGATCTTCTCGCGAACCCCGGGGCGCAGGACCTTGACGACGACGTCGGTGCCGTCCGGCAACTCCGCCGTGTGCACCTGGGCGATCGATGCGGCGGCCAGCGGCTCCCGGTCGAAGCGGCTGAAAACCGCGTCGATGGGTTTTCCGTAGGCGGACTCCAGTACGGCGATCGCCTGCTCGGTCGGGAACGGCGGCACGGCATCCTGCAGCTTGGCCAGTTCATTGGCGATATCCGGAGGCAGCAGGTCGCGGCGGGTCGAGATCGCCTGGCCGAACTTGACGAATATCGGCCCGAGTTCCTCGAGCGCGAGGCGGATGCGCTCGCCTTGCGGCGCGCTGCGGTCGCGGCTCCGCGGTGCGAGGTAGAAGAAGAAGCGCAGCGGGCGCAACAGGTGCGTCGCGGAGATAAATTCGTCGAGACCGTGCCTGACCAGGATCCGCTGGATGCGGATCAGCCTGAAGAAAGTCTGGCGCCGCATCATCACGGGGTGTTCCCGAGGCGGCTGATTCTCGCCGCCAGCCGGTCGACGTCGTCGCGCAGCTCGTTGACGCGCTTCGAGAAGCGTTCGACCTCGTAACGGCTCGGCACGTCGCGGCTCTCCTCCTGCAGGTATTCGCGAATGTTCTCGCCCATGATCGAGCTCGTCTGGCGGGCCCACTGACTGACCGCCCTCGCAAACTCACCCAGCCCGTGCGCCGCGGTGTCTCCGATGACGCCGGACAGCTCTTCCTCGATGTCCGGCCTCGCGTGCGTGAGCAACTGCTGGAAGGCCTGCGCGGTTGCGGCATCGCCGGTCAGGTCCAGCGAGCCGTCGCGTATCGAGTCCTCGCCGGCCATCAGCGCAAGCGCTACCAGCGAGCCCGTGATGACGACGTCCGGATCGCCATCATGGTTCATGGTGAGGTACAGGGCATCCCTGCCGACCTCGAACCAGGCCGACAGTGCGGTATCGCGCACCCGGATCGCGATGAGCTTGCCGTCGAGCCGTTCGCACAGCTCGCTCGCCCGGGTCGACTCGCGGATGTTGCGGTTGAGCACGCGCGCGATCGGTTGCAGCAGGGCTTCCAGGGGGTTCATCGCGTTGTCAGATTTTGTAGCCGGTATGAAGCGCCACGATGCCGGCCGTCAGGTTGTTGTAGCGGCAGCGTTCGAAACCGGCGTCCTGCATCATGCCGAGCAGGGTCTCCTGGTCGGGATGCATGCGGATGGACTCCGCAAGATACTGGTAACTGTCCGGGTCCCTGGCGACCAGCCTGCCCAGCAGGGGCAGTACCTTGAACGAATAAAGATCGTAGGCGGGCTTGATCGCGCTCGACGGCCGCGAGAATTCGAGTATCAGCACCTTGCCGCCCGGCTTCAGCACCCGGTGCATCTCGGCGAGCGCAGCCTCCTTGTCGGTCACGTTGCGCAGCCCGAAGGCGATGGAGACACGGTCGAAGGTATTGCTCGCAAACGGCAGGGCCTCGGCGTCGACCTGTGCCAGTTCGACGTTACCGGCGATACCCGCGTCGACGAGCCGACGCCGGCCGTGCTCGAGCATCGCGGCGTTGATATCGGCAAGCACGACATGCCCCCGTTCGCCGACGATACGCGCAAATTCCCGGGCAAGGTCGCCGGTACCGCCGGCAAGATCGAGGATGATCTGCCCCGGCCGCGCATTCGCGTGCTGGATGGTGTATCGCTTCCAGAGACGGTGCATGCCGCCGGACATCAGGTCGTTCATGATGTCGTAACGGTTTGCGACCGAGTCAAAGACGCCTCTTACGAGATCGGCTTTCTCGTCGACGTGTACGTCCTTGTAGCCGAAATGGGTGGTCTCGACGGGTTTGTCGGGGCTGTCCGTGTTGGGCGCCATGGCGGGATATCGCTATTGTTTCTGGCGAGCATACCCTGCCGCCTCGAGCCGGTCGAGGTAGCGCAGCCAGTTTGCCTGCATGTCCCGGCCGAGTTCGTAGAGGTATTCCCAGCTGTAGAGCCCGGTGTCGTGGCCGTCGTCGAATACCAGGCGAACCGCGTAGTGCCCCACGGGCTCGATATTGAGGATTTCGACATTTTCCTTGCCGTGCTGCAGCGTCTCCTGGCCGGGCCCGTGGCCCCGAACCTCCGCGCTCGGTGAGTGCACACGCAGATACTCGAAGGTGTACTCGAAAATGCTGCCGTCATCGAAGCTGACTTCCAGCAATCGCGGCTCTTTTTTCAGGCGAATTTCCGTCGGCACAATCATAGTCAGTCCTTTCCTGCCCTGTAGGAGCGCTTCTTGAAGCGCGACCGGGCTATGAATTCGCGGTTCAGGAACCGCTCCTACAACAAACCCATCAAAGAATATACCTGCTCAGATCTTCATCCTTCGAGAGTTCCGCAAGGTGCTCATCGACGTAAGCGGCGTCGATCTGAACGTGCGAACCGCTCTTGTCGGACGCCTCGAATGATACCGTTTCCAGGAGCCGTTCCATGACCGTGTGCAACCGGCGAGCACCGATGTTCTCGGTGTTCTCGTTGACCTGGAACGCGACTTCCGCGATGCGCCGAACGCCGTTCTCGGTGAATTCGAGCTGCACCTCCTCGGTTGCCAGCAGGGCGCCGTACTGGTCGGTCAGCGAAGCGTCGGGCTCGGTGAGGATGCGGACGAAATCGTCGGTCGTCAGGGACTTGAGTTCGACGCGGATCGGGAAGCGCCCCTGGAGCTCCGGGATCAGATCGGAGGGCTTGGATACGTGGAAGGCGCCCGAGGCGATGAACAGGATGTGATCCGTCCTCACCATCCCGTACTTGGTGTTGACCGTGGAGCCTTCGACGAGCGGCAGCAGGTCCCGCTGCACCCCTTCACGGGAGACATCGGCGCCATGCGTCTCGGAGCGTCGGGCGACCTTGTCGAGTTCATCGAGGAAGACGATACCGTGCTGTTCGACGGCCTCGAGTGCCTGTGCCTTGAGTTCCTCCTCGTCGACCATCTTCGCGGCTTCTTCATCGGACAGCTGCTTGAGCGCCTCCCTGATCTTGAGCTTGCGCGTACGGCGACGGTTTCCGCCGAGGTTCTGGAACATGCCCTGCAGCTGGCTGGTCATCTCCTCCATGCCGGGCGGCGCCATGATTTCCACGCCCACGGGCATGGCCTGGACCTCGATTTCGATCTCGCGGTCTTCGAGCTTGCCTTCGCGCAGCATCTTGCGGAATTTCTGCCGCGTATCGCTGTCCCGAGAAGCCGTTTCGCTGTCGGCCGTGAAACCGACGGATGGCGACGCAGGCGGCAACAGTGCATCGAGCACGCGTTCTTCCGCGGCATCCTCGGCGCGGTGCCGGACCTTGGACTTGGCTTCCTCGCGCGTCATCTTGACGGCAACGTCCATCAGATCACGGACGATGCTGTCGACTTCGCGCCCGACGTAACCGATTTCGGTGAACTTCGTCGCTTCGACCTTGATGAAGGGCGCCTTCGCCAGCCGGGCGAGGCGCCGCGAAATCTCGGTCTTGCCCACGCCGGTGGGACCGATCATCAGGATGTTCTTCGGCGTTATTTCGCTGCGCAGGGGCTCATCGACCTGGACGCGACGCCAGCGATTGCGAAGCGCGATAGCAACGGCGCGCTTGGCTTCATCCTGGCCGATGATGTGCTTGTCCAGCTCCTGGACGATCTCGCGCGGTGTCATCTGAGACATCAGCCGAGCTCCTCCGCGACGATGCTCCGGTTGGTGTAGACGCAGATATCGGCGGCAATCTCCAGCGCCTTCTCGACGATGTCGCGCGCGCCGAGTTCCGTGTTGTCGAGCAGCGCCTTGGCCGCAGCCTGCGCGAAGGGGCCACCGGAACCGATGGCCATGAGGTCGTCCTCGGGTTCGATCACGTCGCCGTTGCCGGAGATGATCAGTGACGCCTCTTCGTTAGCCACGCACAGCAGCGCCTCGAGTCGGCGGAGCCGCCGGTCGGTGCGCCAGTCCTTGGCGAGCTCGATCGCGGCTCGCGTCAGGTTGCCGTACTGTTCGAGTTTCGCCTCGAACAGTTCGAACAGGGTAAAGGCATCCGCGGTGCCGCCGGCAAAACCGGCGATGACCTTGCCACCGGCGAGAAGGCGTACCTTGCGCGCATTGCCCTTCATGATGGTATTACCCATGCTGACCTGTCCATCGCCGGCCATCGCGACCTTGCCATTGCGGCGCACCGAGACGATGGTGGTCCCACGAAACTGTTCCATGATGCTTTTCCCGGGTGATCGCCCGGCAGGACGGGCGGTTGTGTGCGCGGCTATGGCTTGTTCTTGGCCCGCGCGCGCGGATGCGTTTTGTCGTATATCTGGGCGAGGTGCTGGAAGTCAAGGTGAGTATAGATCTGGGTCGTCGAGATATTGGCGTGTCCCAGGAGCTCCTGTACGCCGCGAAGGTCGTGACTCGACTCGAGCAGGTGCGTGGCGAAGGAATGCCGGAACAGGTGCGGATAGACCTTGACGTCGATGCCCTGGCGCCTGGCCCAGTGATCCACGCGTGCCTGCACGCTGCGCCGGCTCAGGCGCGTGCCCCGGTTGCTGACGAACAATGCCCGCTCGTCCGGAGCCGCCAGCGCGCCGCGGGTTTCCTGCCAGCGGGCAAGCGCCTGCATCGCCCGGGAGCCGACCGGCACTATGCGGTCCTTGTTGCCCTTGCCCGTGACGCGGACCGTTGCGTCCTGCATGTCGACGTCGCCGAGATTCAGATCGGTGAGTTCGGCGAGGCGAAGCCCGGACGAGTACAGGAGTTCGAGGATCGCACGGTCACGGTCGACGAGCGGGCCGTCCCCGGGGATCTCGAGGAGCCGTGCCATGCGGTCCGCATCGAGATTCTCGGGCAGGCGCTTCGCGCCGCGGGGTGCCGAGACAGACTGCACCGGGTTACACCTGACGTGCTTTTCGCGCAGCAGGTAGCGGAAGAACGTGCGCGCCGCGGATAGCCGTCGCTGGATGCTTCGCGCCGAGAGCCCCCGCCGAAAACAGGCCGCGGAATAGCTGCGCAGGTGCTCGCCGTCGAGATCCGACCATCGGCCGATGCCGGTCTCGTCGCACCAGCTCTGCAGCGTGTCGATATCCCGCCGGTAATGCTTGCAGGTCTCCTTCGACAGCCGGCGCTCGAATTCGAGGTGGCGGACGAAAGCGTCGATCCAGTCGGCTTCGGCGGCGTTCACGGCGCCGAATCAGTATCGATTCAGCGCGCCGGATATGAGCTCCCCAACGCGAGTCAGGAAATCTATGCTCATGCCCGGGTGAAAGCGCTTCGAGTCGATGCTGCCGACGGCGAGGAAGCCGATGCTCGCCTTGTTGCCCAGCGGTACGAGCGCGACCGACCCGATGTCCTCGGCGTCGGCCCTGAACAGGAACTTGCGTTGTGCATCACGTACCTGCCCGCAACGGGGGCCGCTGCCCTTGAGGAAGGTGGCGAACGGGAGCAACGCCTCGTCCTCCCGCTGGAGGACGCGGAAGAACCGCCCGGCGTTCACATCATCGAAACTGTCCGGGTTGCCGAACAGCACGAGCACGGCCTGGTCGGCGTCGAAACCGGCGCGCATGGCTTCCTCGATCGCGCCGACAGTGGTGTTCAGGCCGTCGGCCGCCATCAGGTGGATACCGAGCTCGTGGATCTTTGCGGCGAGCGCTTCATTGTCGCGTGCCACCTGGATGAGCTCCTTGAGCTGGCGTTCGAGCCTGACTTCCTTCTGGCGAAGCATCGAAACCTGGCGCTCCACGAGCGATACGGTGCCGCCGGCCTCATGGGGAATACGCAGCTTGCCGAGGACCTTCGCGTTGCGTTCGAAAAAGTCGGGGTGTGCCACGAGGTAGTCGCAGACCGCCTGTTCGGACAAAGCTTCTTCCACGTATTCCGGCTTCGCTTGTGTGCTCATAGATCGATGCTTCCCTCACTGATTAACTCGGCATTCCCGGTCAGCCAGACCGTCTCGCCACCGCCGCGCCAGCTTACCATGAGTTGCCCCCCGGGCAGACTGACGGTCACGGCGTCGTCCAGGTAGCCGAGACGCTGCCCGGCCACGACCGCGGCGCAGGCACCGGTGCCGCAGGCGAGCGTCTCGCCGACGCCCCGTTCGTGGACGCGGAGGTCGATAGCCTTGCGGCCGCGAATCGCCATGAACCCGACATTCGTGCGTTCGGGAAATCGCTCGTGTGTTTCGATCAGCGGTCCGAGGCGCTCGACATCGGCGGCGCGTGTTTCGGCGACCTGGAGCACGCAGTGCGGGTTGCCCATGGACAGCACGGACACGTCGTACTCTTCGCCGTCCACGGACAGCAGGTAACGGTCCGCCCTGGCGTCGGCCGCGAACGGTATGCGGGACGGCTCCAATTCCGGAGGACCCATGCTGACGGTGATGCGTCCGTCCGCTTCCGTCCTTGCATCGACGATTCCGGACGGGCTGTCGAGGCGCAGGTTCCCTCCCTCGCCGGATTCGCGAGCGAGCATCCACGCGACGCAGCGGACGCCATTGCCGCACTGGCGGACCTCGGAGCCGTCGGCGTTGAAGATGCGATAGCCCGCGTCGAGGCTGCTGTCGCGCGCAGAGGTCACCCACATGAGCTGGTCGAAACCCGGGCCCGTCGTCGGGTCCGCCAGGCGGCGCAACTCGTCGACAGATGGCGGTTCCACGTCGCTTTCCCGGGCGTCGACGACGAGTATCCGGTTGCCGGCACCGTGCATTATCAAATAGTCGAGTTCCACGTTTTCCCTGATGGACTTTTACGCTTTCTGCCTGTAGTTTACATAACCCCTCGAAATGCCCGATAACAACATACTTTCATAAAGCCCCTGGGGAGAATAATGCGGCACATAATGGTTCTGAATGCGAAGGGTGGCTGCGGCAAGAGCACTCTCGCGACGAATATTGCATCTTACTTTGCCACGGAAGGCGCGTCCGTCGCGCTAGCCGATTACGACCCGCAGCGGTCGAGCCTCGACTGGCTGAAACGGCGGCCCGCGGACCGCGCGGAAATCGTGGGCGTGGCCGCGTTCGAAGACGGCTTCCGGCGCGTTCCACGTTCCGCGGATATCGTTGTCGTCGATGCTCCGGCACGCTCGCACGGCAAGGAACTGGCGGAACTGGTCAAGCACGCGGAGACCCTTATTGTCCCGGTGCTGCCGTCGACAATCGACATGCAGGCCACTACCACGTTCATCGAAGAGCTGAAGAGCGTCGGCAAGATCCAGCGCAAGCAGGCGAAGATCGGAACCGTCGCGAATCGCGTGCGCGACAACACCCTGATCTGGGGTGACCTCGACGAGTACCTGACGAAGGTTCGCGTGCCGTACATCGCGGCGCTGCGTGAAGCCCAGAACTACGTTCGCGCCTACACTCGCGGCCTCGGGATCTTCGAACTCCCGGAATATCTCGCCTGGCCCGACTGGGAGGAGTGGGAGCCGCTGACGGCCTGGCTCCGGAGCAAACGCAGCCAGCCCTGATCCATCCTGCAGGAGCGGTCCCCGAACCGCGATCGCTATTGTCCCGGCGGGCGGCCGGGGCATTTGTCTCCCTCATGGCTCGCTGCGCTGCGCTTTACTTCGGTCGACAAACGCCCCGGACCGCCCTTCGCAGTCAGAGCGATGATCGCCGGCGTAACCACCGGACGGGCCGCGAGGATTGCCTTTTCGAGGAAGTAAAGCGCAGCCGCGCGTAGCGCGGCGAGCCATGACGAGAAAAGGTATCGGAGCGGCCCGCCTTGAGGCCAAGGCGGGGTCGCGGTTCGGGAACCGCTCCTACAGGGTCGCTTCTTCCGCGAGGCTGGCCGCGATGCCGTCGGCGGCGTCGGCGTATTTCGGGGTTACGCCGAGGACCTCACGCATCTTCGTCGTATCGACGATTCGGGATTCCCTGAGGAACGACAGCCGCATCGGCGAAAAGGTCTTCCGAGCCTCTTCCAGGCTGATCGTCGGCGGTGGCGGTAACCCGGCCTGTCGAGCGACCTCGTTCGCGAACCAGGTGCCGGAGCGGTGATCGCCATCGCCCACGTTATAGATGCCGTCGGGCACGCCGGGAGACAGCGCGGCGATACAGCAGGTGGCGAGATCGTCGACGTGAATGCGGTTGCCCGGGTTCGCGTCGTCTTCCTCGAGCACCGGCATCGCCTCGCGAATATGGTCCGTGCCCAGGCGACCCGGCCCGTAGATGCCCGGAACGCGAAGTACCACCGCGGTCGTGTGCCGGCCGGTGCACCAGTCCGCCAGCATCCGTTCCGCCGCGAGCCGGCGTTCCGCGCGGGCGGACTCGGGCCGTGGTTCGCTGCTCTCGTCAACACGCTCGCCGTCCCGGTTCCCGTAGACGCCTGTCGTACTGAGGTAGACCAAGCGGGACGGCGGCTGCGGCAGCAGCGCAAGGAAACGGCCGAGCCTGGGATCGCCCGGCTGGTCCGGTGCAGGCGGTACCGAATAGATAACCGTGTATTCCTGCGGCAGTTCGATTTGCAGTCGCTCGTCGCGGTCGAGATCGAGCCGTTCGGTCCCGGATCGGGAGCGGCCGAGTGCAATAACATCCGGCAAACGCTGGACAACGCGGGCACCCGTGTACCCGGCACCTACGAACAGCGTGCTCACTTGCGGACCGTCTTCAGGTGCGGGATGGCGGTTTTCGGGGATTCGGCGACGAGCCCGAGCCCGTCGCGAAAAGCGTCCGCGGCTGCGTCGCCTTCGCCAAGCCTGTTCAGCAGCCGGCCGTAATCCTGGTAAGCCTCGGGCGTCGGCCGCAGGGCTATGACGGTTTCGAGGTAGCTTCTGGCCTTGCCCCACAGTTCGTTGCGAAGACACAGCCGCGCCGCGGTGAGCAGCAGGTCGGGGTCTTCGGGATGAACCGCCAGCCATCCTTCGGCTCGCTTGAGCTGTTTCGACGCGTCGGGCCCTTCGACGAGGCCGAACAGGCGCACCAGCGGCCCGCGCCATTCCTTCTTCAGTGCAGCCGCGAGCTCCTTCTCGGCCTGCTCGTGGCTGCCGATCCTGATCAGCGCCGAGAAATAGGTCTCGAGCAGGTCGAGATCGGGACGCAGGTTTCTGGGCACGTTCTTCCACGCCGCCTGCAGCGCGTCGCCATCCTGCGCACGCTCGAGGTGTTCGCGGTGCACGCGGACCGTCCATTTGCGGATCGTGTCGGCCGTGATGCGCCCCTGTGCTTTCAGACGCGGCAGCAGCTTGTCCAGGTTGTCCCAGTCCTCGAGCCGGTAGTAGAGCTTGCCCAGCAGGCCGAGTGCGTAGCTGTGATCACGCGAGTTCTCTTCGATTCGCCGCAGCGTCGCCAGGGCCTGCTCGTATTGCTCGCGGTCGAGCTGCAGCTCGGCCTGCGTCAGGAGCACTGCGTTGGTCGCCGCCGGGGTGTGTTCGTAGGCGAGCTTCAGCCACTCGTCGCGACGCTGGTCGTTGCCCTGCAGGTGTGCGGCCCGCGCCGCCTGCAGGTAGTTGAAAAGCGGCGCGTCGCTCGTGCTGGCCGCGCGGGCCAGGAGCTTTTCGCCGCGGGCGAAATTGCCTTCGGCGACTTCGATCATGCCGCGCATCAGCTTCTGACCGGCACGCCCTGAGCGGTAGCGGCCGGCGGCTTCGCCGATCAGGCGGGGTGCGATGATGAGTTTGCGGACCGCCCAGACGGCGACCACGAGCACGATAGCGATGCCGAGCAGGACCGGTACGGACATCTCGACCAGATAGCCGCGGAAATTGATTGCCACGTACCCGGGGTCCTGCAGCAGGAAATGCGCCGCGAATGCGAAGACGAGAATCGCAATGACGACGATGATGCTGAATTTCATTGCGCGTTCTCGGACAGCACCCGGAACTGCCGTATCAGCCGCAGCGAGTCGGAAATATCCGGAGCGGCCACCGCGACCATGCTGTCGCGAATCTCGGCAATTGTGTCCCGCGCGCTTGCGACCTGTGCGCTGCCGCTGTCGAAGTACTGTTCGAGCAGGGCATCGGCATCCTCGAGACTCTGTTCGAAAATGGCCTGTTCGCCACGCAGCAACGCCAGCCTGGCGGCTTGCAGCTGCAGGGCGAGATTGCTGCGGATCAGGCGCGCAGCATCGGGCGTGAGCAGGGCGCGGGTTTCCTCGTCGGGCGGCGTTACCTTGACGAGTCCGGACATGGCGTCCTTGACCGAGGCCCAGGCACGGCCGGTGGCGCCCAGTTCTTCATCCGAAGTACTTTCGCCCCTGCCCATGGTGCTTCCGGCCACCCGTAACGGCAGCGAATCGACCACGCGTGCGAGGCTTGCGAGCGTCAGCGTCGCGCCCTGCAGGTCCGGCTTCTCCATGGCCTCGAGTGCGGCCAGTTCGTCGGCGAGGGCGCGCCTCACGTCGGTCAGTGCCGGGTTCGCCATCTGCACGACGCGCTCGTCGGCCATCTCGAGCGCCAGCATCGCGAGCCGCGGATTGTTGCCGAGCTGCAGCTGCGCATTGGCGATCTGCATGTAGTACTCGGCTTCCGCGAGCAACCATGTGTCGCGCGCCCCCGCGGACGCGCCCTGCAATGCGGCGACGGAATTCTCGACGTTCGACATGCGCCCCGGCAGAGATTCCAGGATATCCGCCCGCCGCTCCTGTTCGTCCTGCAGGCCGGCGATGCGCGACGCCAGGGCCTCATCGCTCGATACAAGATCCTCGAGGCTTTCGTCCAGGCCCGACAGGGATTCGCGAGATTCCTCGACACGGCCGGCCAGGCGCTCTATCGACTGGCTGCTCGCTTCCTCGGCCGCGCGCGTGCGGCGGTCCTCGACGATCACGTAACCGACAGCGGCCAGCGTCAGCAGGGACAGGAACAACGCCAGCCAGGCGACCGGCGACGTCACGCGTGCAGGCTTCGCGGCGGGCGCCGGTCGCTCAGCGCGTTCGTCGGGTGCCGGCCGCTGATCGGGTTCGACTTGCTCATCGGCGGCCGGCCGTTGCTCAGGTTCGGCCTGCTCGTCGGGCGCCGGGCTGTCCGCCTGCGGTTCTTCGTCGGGCGCTTCGGCCGACACGGATTCCTCGGTCCCGGCCTCCGCCGATTCCTTTGCTTTGGTTTCTTCGCTCATGAGTTCTGTCCGGAACTGTGAGGCGCGAGGGTCGCGATTGCACGCACGATCTCGTCTGCGCCCGGCCCGTCCGCAAGTGTGGTCGGACAGCCGGGCAGGCGGTCTGACACCTCTTTTATCACACGAGCCGCCGGCGTAACCAGTCGCGCTTTTGCCAATGCCCTGCGACCGGATACCGGCAGCAGTGCCACCAGGTTGTGGAACGACTCCACGCTCATGACCACGACTGCGATATCGCCAGCTTCCAGCTCCCGCACGACGCTCGCGATTTCCGTCTCCGGGTAGTTGGGCGCATGTCGGGCATACACCTCCAGGTAGTCCACGCTTGCGCCTCGATCGCGCAGCGTCCGTGCCAGCAGCTCTCGCCCGCCAATGCCGCGAATGATACGTATCGTCTTGCCCCGCACCTCGGTGAGCGCCGGTTCCGCGAGCAGGCTTTCGCTGTCGAAACCGCTTGCCGGGCGGATGTCGACGACGCGGGCCGCTGCTTCGATCGCGGCAGCGGTTGCCGGGCCGACCGCGGCTATAGCGCCGTCCCCCGACCAGGCCAGCCCGTGTTCGACGGCGTTGCGGCTGACGAATACCACGATGTCCGGGTCCGGCAGCCCGGCCAGGTCGGACGCGATGTCCTGGGGGCTGCGGGGCACGATTTCGATAACCGGAAAGATGATGCTGCGGCCGCCCGCCGCCTCGATCGCAGAGACCAGTTCCCCGGATTGCCCGGCGGGGCGCGTGACGAGCACGCTGACGCCGTCGAGGCGGGCGTCAGCCATCCGCTGCAGCCGCCTGTTCGAGCAGTTCGCCTGCGCCCTGCTCGAGCAGCAATGCTGCGAGTTGCCTGCCGATTCGTTCCGCATCTCCAGCCGGGCCTTCGAGCGAATCCCGGAGTGATTGGCTGCCGTCCGGCAGCGCGACGAGTGCGGTCAGCTGCAACCGGTCGCCGGCAATCGTCGCAAACGTGGCGACGGGCGACTGGCAATTCGCCTGCAAGGTCAGCGAAACTGCTCGCTCGGCCGCCGTCGTCCTGGCGGTTTCCGCATGCTCGAGCTTCCCGAGCACGCTGCGGAGGTCAGCGCGATCCGCCAGGCATTCGATGCCAATGACACCCTGGGCAGCCGCCGGCAGCATCTGCTCCGTCGCGAACTGCTGGCGAATGTGCTGCTGCAGCCCGAGCCGCTCGAGTCCGGCTGCGGCCAGAATGATGGCGTCGTAGTCACCGGCTTCGAGTTTGGCGAGCCGCGTGTTGACGTTGCCGCGCAGCGGCTCGATGACCAGGTCGGGCCGCATCATCCGCAGCTGGGCCTGGCGCCTGAGGCTCGAACTGCCAACGCGTGCCGATGCGGGGAGCGCGTCGAGAGAGTCATAGTGACTTGAAACGAACGCATCCGCGTGATTGGCACGATCCAGCACGGCGGCCACACAAAACCCCTCCGGCATTTCGGCCGGCACGTCCTTCATCGAGTGCACGGCGATGTCCGCATCGCCCTGCTGCATCGCGACCTCGAGCTCCTTGATGAAAAGACCCTTCCCGCCGATCTTCTGCAGGCTGCGGTCGAGGATCTCGTCGCCGCGGGTGGACAGCGGCACGAGTTCCACGGTGTCGATTTCATCGAGTTGCCGCAGCCGCTCTGCGACGTGCTCGGCTTGCCAGAGGGCGAGCGCACTCTTGCGTGTGGCGATTCGTATCAACAATGGTTTTCAACCTCCCTTGAGGCGCCGGCGGACATCCGCGAGGTGCCGACGGCTGATTATCAACTCGTTTTCCGGTTCTTGCGAGCCGTCGCGCAATACGACGTGGTGCTTGCCGTCCGTGGTCTTCGCGAGCCGTTCGATCTTGTCCACCGCCACGACTGCGCCCCGATGAATTCGCACGAAATCATCGGCGAACTCTTCTTCCAGGGATTTCAGGGAATCGTCGATCAGATCCCTGCCGCCGGCGTGGTGCACGCAGACGTATTTCTGGTCGGCCTGGAAGTAGTACACATCCTCGACGGGGATGAGCTTCAGCTGGCCCTGGGACGTCGAACAGACGTGTCGCCGGCGAGATTCCATGTGGGAAGCGGCGGCAACCTCGGCGAGCGTGCTCGTGGCGAGTCTCGCCGCCTGCTCCAGCGCGCCCGCGAGGCGCTCGCGACGCACCGGCTTCAGCACGTAACCGATGGCGCGCGCATCGAAGGCGTCGATCGCGTACTGGTCGTACGCCGTGGCGAAGACGATGGCTGGCGGCGAATCGAGCTTGTTCAGGTGATGCGCCGCCTCGATGCCGTCGAGACCGGGCATGCGAATATCAAGCAATACGATGTCCGGGGTCGTCTCGGCAGCGAGTCTCACGGCTTCCTCGCCGTTGCCTGCCTCCGCGACCACGTCGTACTCGTCGAAATCCTCGATCAGTTGCCGCAGCCGGTCGCGCGCGGGCTTTTCGTCATCAACGATCAGGACCTTCATGGGTGCGTCACGCCTCTCTCTCCTCGAGAGGGAATCTCAGGCTCACTGTAAACCGGTCGCGCTCATCGGAGACCTCGACAGAGGCGCGGTTGCCGTACGCGAGCTCGAATCGCTGGCGGATGTTGTTCATCGCCATCTTGTTGCCGCCCTTCGAGCGCTCCGTGCCGCTCGCAACGGGGTTCGACATGGCTATGACCAGGTCGCTGCCGTCACGCTTGCCCGTGACGGTCACGTCGCCGCCCTCGGGCAACAGTTCGATGCCGTGGTAGATCGCGTTTTCCAGCAACGGTTGAATCGTGAGGCTGGGAATAAGCGCGCGCATCGGCAGGTCCTGGACATCCCAGCGCACCCGAAGCCGGTCGCCGAGACGCAACTTCTCGATGCGCTGGTAGATGGCCGCCGTCTCGAGTTCCTGTTTCAGCGACGTACGATTCTTCGCCGTGCTCAGGTTCGCGCGCAGCAGATCGGAGAGATCCTCGACAGCCTCTTCGGCTTGCCGGGGATCCGTGCGCGTGAGCGAGGCTATCGTGTTCATGCTGTTGAACAGGAAGTGCGGGCGGATGAGCGCCTGCAGCGCGCTGATTCGCGCCTGGGCCTCCAGCACGATGCTGCGCCGCCATTCGCTGGACACATACAGGTAGCGCATGCCGAGCGCGATAACGATGGCGCTCACCATGAAGGTGCGGAACAGGAACCCCGCGTGTGAGTCGTGAATGATTACGGATTCGGCAAAGATGCGGGTTAGCTGATACGCGATCTCGGCCAGTAACAGGCACATCGCGAGCAGGATCAGGAACCCGAACACGAATGCCCGGGTCTTGCCTGCACCCTCGAGCCGGCTGCGCAGCACGCACATGAGTGCACAGCCGAGCAGTGCAAGCCACAGCACGAACAGGGCGGTCTTGGAGAGTTCGAAGAGGAATCGCCCGGATTCGGTGTTACCGGCGAGCGTCAGTACGATGGCCACCAGCGCCGCGACGATAACGATGACGAATACCGTGCCGGTCGCACAGAAATCAGGCAGATATACCTGGGATCCGGACTGGGGGGAATTGCTGGACCTTGGGGCTACGGCCAAACCTGGCGCTCCTCACGAACTGAGTCCGGATTGTAGCGCCGGGTGCGGAGCTTTGCTCGACGAGCAGTCTTCCTACGAGCAGTGTTTCTGGATGGCCTCTTCAGCCTTGCGTCGCGCCTCGAGTATCTGTTCGTCGTTGAGGTACTCACGTTCGCCCGAGTCGTCCTGGCGATAGAGCCTGTGTGCCTGCAGGTAGGACTCGAGTCGGGTTCGGCTCTCCTGGCACTTCGCGGCACGCGCTTCCATTTCGGCACGCGCCTGTGCTTCTGCCTCACGCCGGCTCTCCGTTTCGCTACGCGCTTCGTCGAGGGCTTCCATGTAGTCCTGACGGCGCTTGACCTGCGCGCTTACCGCGGCGGTGCTGGTGCCCGAGTAGATAACGTCCATGCGTTCTTCGCCGGACTCGCCGGTCGGGCGGTCTACGTAATGGATGTTGCCTTGTTCGTCGACGTACTTGTAGATCTCCCCCGCGACGGCACTCGTGGTCAAGGCCGCGGCGGAAAGAACGAGTACAAGAAATTTGCGATTCATGGCTTACCTTCCGTGTAGAGTCCACGCTCTGCATAGCATTGAACAATAAACGCATTAGACCATGCCAGCGGCAAAACTGCCGTGATTGCGTTCACAGCCAGTGGGTGCACCGCGTCTCATTTTTTGAGGGCGTAAAAAAGCGGGCCCGGGGGCCCGCCAAGTCCTTGCTTTCAAGGGGGGTTTTACTTCTTCTGGTGGGGGATCGGGGGCCCCGCGAAACTCCGTTTATGGCAAATCGCAGGGCCCGTATTATGACCCTATTCCGCTGACGTGAATTCCGGGTAGG
>JAACFE010000155.1 GCA_009937525.1 Gammaproteobacteria bacterium | reverse complement strand
GTCGAGCAGTCGCAAGACGACAAGGTATACCGGTTCCTCATCAAGCACACCGCGGCATAAACCCCTGGACTCACCGGGCGCCGATCGTTGAATCGGCGTCCCGTCAGACCCGAACAAAGCTGAGGCCTCGGAACCGGAACGCGGAGGACACCGGTGTCGCAGAAGAAACGCGGAATTCACGAGCTGTATAGCGACGATCCGATCGCTGCCGACGAACTCGCCTGGGGCCGCAAGAGCGACCCCTTGACTCGCAGGGGATTCCTCACCAAAGGCGGGCTCGCCGCAATGTCCGCCGCCGTCGGCGCGTCCATTCCTTTCGCTCACCTCATGCCGCGCGGCCTGATTCCCGCGGCGCTGGCCCAGTCCGACGAGCCATTCGTGATCCCGGGCAAGGAAGGCCTCATCGTCCTGAACGACCGGCCGATCAACGCGGAAACGCCGGCACACCTGCTGGACGATCGCGTCACGCCAGGCAAATACCTGTTTGTCCGCAACAACGGCCGCGAACCCGCAATGCCGGGCATCGATCCCGCATCGTGGACGCTGGAAATCGGCGGTGAATCCGCGGAGCGCACGGCAACGTTCACCATCGATGAGCTGAAGTCGACATTCAGCCATTACACCTAGTCTCTGAACGTCGCTGATATGAGTGAGTATTTATAACCTGATGGAATAAGTGCATAGCGAATCCGTCTTGGGGTTTCGTTGCCTGCTCGCGGCGCGCCGCTAGACTCGGCGCAATGAGCAGTTACACACATCAACAGCGATCCCCTTCCGCCGCCGCTGCGACGGTCACCGAGCTGCATCCCGGGCTGGTCAGGCCGGCTGACGGCCACCGGCGCGTTTACGACAGTATCGTCGACCTGGCGCCGAACCCGGACAACCCGACGCCGATGGTCCGCCTGAGTTCGCGGATGAACCCGCACCCGGACTACGAGATACTGCTCAAGCTCGAGGGCATGAATCCCTTCGGGTCAATCAAGGACCGTACCGCGCTCTTCATGCTGAACGGCCTGCAGCTCGGTCCGGAGCAGGTGCTCGTCGAGCCATCTGCCGGCAATACGGGCATCGCGCTGGCCGCGATGGCGAATGCACGCAACCTGCCGATCGAGATCGCGGTCCCCGACGGCACGCCGGAAGAAAAGAAAGCATTGTTGCGTTTTCTCGGCGCCGAGCTGATCGAGGTCGAGGACGAGCTATGCCCGCTGTTTCCGACCGAAGGGGCCCGCGGCGTCGTCAAGAGCATGGTCGAGAGCGAGGCCTACGGCGGACGCTATGTGAGCCCGAACCAGTACGAAAACGAGCTCAACGTGGAAGCCCACTACCGCACGACGGGACCGGAAATCTGGCAGCAGACCGAGGGGAAGATCGACGCTTTCTACGCCAGCATCGGCACGGGTGGCACGATCAGCGGCGTCGGCCGCTTCCTCAAAGAGCAGAACCCGGATATCCGCATCATCGGCGTGGAGCCCGCGAGCCGGCAGCACTCACTGTCCGGCATCAAGCGCATCACCGGGCTGCCGGACGAACATTACCCGAAGATCCTCGACCCCAACCTGCTCGACGACCTCGTCGCGGTCACCGATGACGAGGCATTCAGCGCCGCCATCGAGGTGGCACGCCGCGACGGCGTCATGGTGGGACCGACGACCGGCGCCGTTTTGCACGCAGCGCTGCACGGCGACACGACGAAGAGCGGCCGCGCAGTGCTTATCTCGGCCGACAATGCGGCGAAATACGTCAGCGCCTACGCAAGCTTCCTCGCCCGTCAGGACTGATCGGGGACCGGCATGCACGCGAGGTCGCTCGCGACCACGACCTCGCCTTCGAATCCTGTACGGACGATACCGACATTGACGTCGAGGTCGGCCAGGCTCCTGGCCATAAAGTGGCTGAGGACCAGGGTCCCTGCGCCCGCCTCCCGCGCAACCCGGGCAACGTCGCTCGGCCGTGCATGGAGCTTTATCGCGGCGCCAGTCGCGCCTTCCGGTATCGGCAGGTGCATGACGAGCAGCGTCGCATCCTTCGCGAAGGCGGTGAACGCCTCGGAACTGCCGTTCTGATCGCTAGCGAAAACGATGGAAACGTCGCCGACAGTCACGCGGTAACCCAGCGCGGGCACGATCGCGTGCGGCACGGGTAGCGCATCGATGGTTATCTCGCCATCGAGCACCCGAACGGGTTCTTCCGTGTCGGGTGCGACCTCCGTCTGCAAAAGTTTTACGAGCCGGCCACTGCCGTCGAGATAGCCCGACAGGTAGCCGTACGCGCCCGACCGGGCGGCAAGCATGCTGTCGAGCCAGGCGCCGAGTCCCGGGAAGGGCCCACCGGGCCCTGGGCCGGCCACGGGAAGCGGCTCTTCGCGCCCCGAGAAATTGCCGGATTTCAGGAGTGCCGGAAAATCGGCCGAGTGGTCGGTATGGAAGTGGCTGAGGCCCACGAAATCCATGTCGACGAAGCTGGCTTCGGCTTCGCCGAATCGTAGAAACGTCCCACCGCCGGCATCGACCAGCACTCGGGAGCGCCCGTCGATCCAGACGATGTAGCCGGTCGATGCCCGGCCATCGTCCGCGATCGGCCCGCCCGAGCCCAGAACCTGCAGGGCCACGCCGTCAGCGGGTGGGCATTGACGCGCCGGCTCCGCGCAGGCCGTAGTCACTGTCCAGAGGCCAGATACGAGCAACAGCAGGCTGGTCTTGTAGGTCATGGCTTCGGTCTCTCCGCGCTCTGTGCGTAAAAACCAGTATAGGCGCACCGAAGCACACTCATTAGCATTTTCTAATAGAGTTTCCTGGGGCACCCCCGCATGGATTCGATCGCGGTCGTCGGGATCGGTAACAATCTTTTGCAGGACGACGGCGTGGGTATCCATGCCCTCCGCCACTACGAGGAGCATCATGCGGACGGTGGCGTGCGCTGCCTGGACGCGGGGACGGTCGGCCTTGCGCTGATGGATAGCCTCTGCAACCTGCACGGCCTGGTCGCCGTCGATGCCATGCGCCTCGGCAAGCCGCCCGGCACGGTGACGGTTCTCGAGGGCGAGGAGATGGACCGGCACCTGCGCAATCACCACGGCAGCGTCCACGAACTCGGCCTCTCCGACATTCTCGATGCCTTGCGCCTGTGTGGCGATCTGCCCGCGAACCGGGCCCTCGTCGGTATCGAGCCCGAACAGGTGGACTGGGGTACGGAACCCACGCAAAAAGTCGCGGCCGCCATTCCATCCGCCACCGCGAGGATCCGCGACCTCGTGCTCGACTGGCGCGCCCGCTCCGCATCGGAGGCTACCCAATGAACTCGAAAGACCCGATTCGCTCGACGATTCCGTACAGCCGGGGCAACGTAAGACCACTGCTGAACGAGATCATCCACGCGCTCGATCGCCTTCTCGGCGACGACGAGCCGACGGTCATCGACCTGGCAAGTCTGCCGTTTGCGCCCGGCGAACTCGAAGAACTCGAAAACGCGCTGGGACGCGGCGAATTGAGCGCCGAACTCGACGCGCTCGGCAGGAGCCTCATTCGCGAGACCGCCTACCCGGGCGTCTGGTGGGTCGAGCACCGTAATACCGAAGGCGAACTCGTCGGACGGTACATCGAAATAACACGCAGCCCGGAGATCCTGATGTCCCAGGACGCCGACATCGGCGCCGGTCGCGCGAAGTTGCGCGACAGCTTCGAGAACTCCGGGTCCGAGTTCAACAAGGAGGCAGGCAAGTGAAAACCATACCGACCCTGGGTGAAATCCTGCAGGCACGGGGCGTTTCGCGGCGCGGCTTCATGAAGTACTGTGCGGCGACCGCGTCGCTGCTCGCGCTGCCACCCGCGATGGTGCCCCGTATCGCAAATGCTCTCGAACAGGCGCGACGACCCTCGGTCATCTGGCTGTCTTTCCAGGAGTGCACAGGTTGTACCGAATCGCTGACGCGCTCGTCCTCGCCCACCCTCGAAGGCCTGATCTTCGACAGCATCTCGCTCGACTACCATCACACGCTGCAAGCCGCGTCGGGCGAGGCAGCCGAAGCGGCCCGCCACGCCGCAATGCAGGAGAACATGGGTCAGTATCTCGTGCTCGTGGACGGCTCGATCCCGATGGGCAATCCGGGTTACTCGACGATCGCCGGAATCAGCAATTACGACATGCTCATGGAAACCGTCGAGGGAGCTGCCGCGGTTGTTGCGATAGGCAGTTGCGCGGCGTTCGGCGGCATTCCCGGTGCGAACCCGAATCCAACAGGGGCAGTCTCGGTGAGCGACCTCGTCAAGGACAAGCCGATCGTCAACGTTCCTGGGTGCCCGCCGATCCCGATGGTCATCACCGCGGTGCTTGCGCAGTTCCTGAC
>JAACFE010000154.1 GCA_009937525.1 Gammaproteobacteria bacterium | reverse complement strand
GGCCCGTAGCAGCCGGGTGCGCTACCGGTTGGCGCACCGGGCGGTGGAAAAGTGGGCGGTCCGCCCTGAGGCGTAGCGTCAAAAGCGGAGTTGACGACCACGGCGTTGCAGCTCTCGAGCACCGCATTGCCGAACGTTGCAAACGGTTGCCGGTCGTTGACGCCGCCGGAAACCACGGGCGCGCCATTCTCATCGATGGTCGTGAAGTCGACGATAAGCGATGCCGCGATCGCGTCGTTCGGCTCCCAGCGCAAGGCGCCGCGCGCCGACCAGCGGTCGCGGTCGCCTGTTTTTATGCCGTCGAATGTCCGCTCCACATACCCGTCACGCTGCTGGCGGCCGATCGCGAAACTGGTTGCGAGTGATTCTGTCAGAGGCAGGTTCCAGCGCAAGATCATCGCCTTCAGGTCGTCATTGCCGAGCCTGAGATCGATGCGGTTGGTGGTGTCGGTGAAGCTGGGCAGACGGCTGTGTACCTTGATTGCACCGCCGATGGAATTGCGGCCGAACAATGTCCCCTGCGGTCCGCGCAGGACTTCAACGCGCTCGACGTCGATCAGGTCGAGTACGTTGCCGGGCGAGCGGCCGATATAGATGCTGTCCACGTACATCGCGACACCGGGATCGGTAACCGGCGTGAAGTCCGCCTGCCCGATGCCCCGAATGAAGATCTGGCCGACCGAACTGGAGCCGGACGACGGCGCTGCTTTATCGAACTGGAGATTCGGCACGACGGCACCCAGCTGATCCATTGCGTAGAGCTGTCGTGCCTCGAGCTGGTCGCCGCTCATTGCCGTGATGGAGACAGGGACCTGCTGCAGGTTTTCTTCGCGCCGCCGCGCGGTGACGACGATATCGTCGATCGGCTCGGCGCCGGCATCTGCGTGGTCGGCAGTGTCCGCTCCGAACGCGACATATGTTAGCTGTAATGTTGCAACCGCTAATGCTACACGATACGGCGCTGAGATCATGTGGTGATTCTCTGTGGGGCAAAAGCGGCAATACTAACGTTGTAGCGGAAGCATGTCAGTTATTGCTCGTATCGGAATCTCGAATAGCGGCGATGACCCCGATCGACCGCGCAGTGGAACTACTCTTTGCCGTTCGCCGATCCAGCTTCGACACTCTGGCGAGCATTTTCCATTGCTTCAGCCATGCTCGGGTGACTTTCCTTGTAGTGTTTCCCGAGCCAATCTTCACCGTAATCGTTGGTCGGGTCGCGAACGATCATGTGATCGTGGTTAGCGTTCTGCCGATTGTATTCGATCAGGATTCGTGGGCCGTGCACGCGGTAGTAGAACATACCCTTCGGGTCTACGGGGCCGCGCCAGGAGAACCACAATTTGTCCCAGCCCGCCTCCTCAATGGCTGCCATCTGCATGTGGGCCGCATCGTGGTCGGCGTTATGCAGATATTCGGCAACGAGTCTATGGAGGAGGTGCGTCTGTTCCTCCGTCATGTCCTTACTCGATAGCCCTTCAAATCCCTCGAGGCTCTTGCGTCGCCCGGGCCCTTCAAACACGTCTGCGGCGGCATCGTTGGCTATGGTCGCTTTCTTCCGCTGAGCACTGTCCAATGAATTCATCAAGTCGATACCGTACTGGCCCTCGTGTGCAAGCACCATCAGGCCGGCGTATCGTCCGCTCTCCACTTCCATCGGACTGCTGCCCAGAAACGTCGGCGTGAAGGCAATGCGGCCATTCGAAATAGTAAAGTTTGCAGCGGCGTGGTGGCCTGCAATTTTCCACCCCCAGTCCACATCATTGGGATTCCCGAAGATACTCAATGCGTAATTACCATAGTCCCGCGTGGCAAGAAACGCGTCGGCGAGCGGGCCGCTGCGTGATTCATCTTGCGCTTCCATTTGATGAAGCAGATCTTCAAGCACCATGATGCCGGCAAACTTTGCGTAGCCCTGACTCGACATTGTCGCCCGCATCAATGCGTGCGCCGCACGTTGTTGCTCATCGGTCATGTCCTTGATGAGCACGCCAGCCGGTCGCACCATAATGATTGGGAGGTTTGACCACGTCGCTCTTTCATTTGTGTCCATCGGCATCGTAGCCATAGTCGACTGCTCCTCATTGAGCGAATCGAGGAATGACTGTGCTGCTTTGGAGATAGCTTCGGTACGAGGCGCGGCAGATCCCGAACTAAGGGCCATTGACAATGTTGCGCTGAGAGCGAGTATGGCGAGTGTTCTTTTGGGCATTATGAATAACTCCGAATATGCGTGAGCCTGCACAGTGGCACGTTTGGAAGGAGTCCTGACTTTGCGGGAATCCAGACAAAAATACTATGTCGACCGAACTCCCCGCGCTTGAACTGGAGTTTTTCTTATATTGGGTGAAGGTATGGGTGTCCGAACCCTGTTCGAACGAAGCAGATGATACGCGTTACAGATGCCTGAGATCCGATAGACCAGGTCGAGCCAAATATCAAGTTTGAAATGACTTTTTTGCGGAGTACGATCGTCCGATTACAGACTATCTGAATAATAAGAACTGGGAGTTACGCTATGAACCCAAGTGACAGCAAGACACCGATTCTGGTATTCGCCACGGTAGTGGCGATCTACGCAATCCTCGGCTGGCTCGACGTAAGAAATTATGCCCAGGGCGGCTGGGCAACGGCGCCCGATAATACGGTCACCCAGGTACTGCCAGGAAGCCCCGCCGAAGCGGGCGGGCTGCAGGTGGGCGACAAGATCGTCAGCCTGGGCGGTATCGCCGTGGAAGATGCAGCCGGGCGTGCTCAACGGGACCGCCCTGAAGTCGGCGAGGCCTGGGAATTTGTTGTGGAACGTGACGGCGCCACCGCCTCTTTCGACGTTACCTTTGGTGAACTCGTGCCCGAACGCAAATTCCTGGCGCATGCGAACTTCCTGGTCGGGTTCTGCTTCATCATATTCACGTTACGCGCGTTCATGCAGAAACAGACGGCATCTACGCAAGCACTCGCGCTTGCCGGACTCCTGTTCAGCTTCGCGTTCATTTCCGGGCCCTATTTCGGTAGTTCCATGCTGCGCAGCATCGATACCGCGGTGGGAGTATTGCTTGTGTGGCTCGGCGTGGCCTCGATTCTGAATTTCCTGTTGGTGCACTTGCGTGCTGGCGGCAATCGTCTGCTGTACGTGCCAGGGCTGGCAGTCGGACTTTTCATCGCATGGCGGATAATGGCTACTCCGGCCGCGACAGACGGACTCAACAACTTTACCAATGTGTTCGTTGGAATCGTTGCCGTGTTCTACCTGGTTGCATCGCTCGTTACGGTATATCGCAGCTTCGCCGGCGCGACCGGCTCCGAGCGCGAGGCCAGTGGACTGCAACTCATGATGATTGGTGCTGTTGTAGGCCTGCTGCCTCCAATGGTTGGCATTGCGGCGGGTGTTGTAGCGCCGCAAGTGGTTTTGCCGGGACAGAACTTCTATTTCCTCACGTTTATCGCGATACCGATCACGTGGTCGATGGCCGTGCTGAAGAAGTCAGCCGCACCAGCGGTAGCGTCCGACTGAGCGAAGCGGCAAAAGCAAAGACACCGACGGAACCCCGCCTGGGCGGGGTTCTGTTGTTCCGGTCCGTCAGATTGCTTAGCCTCGTCACTGAGCGGGGTGTGGTTCGTAAGCAGCTGCGTGCCTGGTCGCGCAGCGCCCATCCCACTCTGCATGCCCTAATCTGTTCCTTCCGAGCCTGAGTGCCATGGGACGACAGATGGCTGAAGAAGCACAGTAGCGTTAGACTATGTCGCGATTAGGGACGAGACGAAAATAACAAGCGATGTTCAGGGCGGCCGAACTCGGGCAGGCAGTTTCGAAGAAGGAGTACAAGACACGTGCCCCGGATATCCGCAGGCGGCTGCTCGAGGCTCAGGTTCTGCTCAGTCGCACGGCCGATTTCAGCGTTATGATCGACTTCGCGGGAGTTGACGGCGCAGGCAAGGGCTCCACCGTCAACCTGCTGCACGGCTGGATGGATACCCGTCTGATCGTGACCAATGCTTTTGGTCCCCCGACCGAGGCCGATCAGCAACAGCCGACTTTCTGGCGCTTCTGGCGAGACCTGCCCGGCGCCGGCGGGATCGCGTTCAATCTGAAGGCTCGTTACTCGAGGCCGTTTCTCGATCGTGTGTACGGGCGAGTTACTGACCTGGAATATCTGGCCCAGCTCAAGCGAATCCAGACATTCGAGCGCACACTTGCCGACGACGGCATGCTCATACTGAAGTTCTGGATGCACTTGAGCCGTGATGAGCAGCAGCAGAGGCTGGAGTCGCTGCAGTCGGATACGGAGACCACCTGGCGGGTCAGCGACCTGGACTGGGAGCACTGGGGGATGTACGACCAGTTTATCGAGACGGCCGAG
>JAACFE010000069.1 GCA_009937525.1 Gammaproteobacteria bacterium | reverse complement strand
CGTGTGCCACGCGCATACCCGTGGGAACGGATTTCAGGGAGGCGTCGGACGTACACGAGGCCGTGGTCGATCTTCGTTTCGTGACCAACCGCAGACTCGTCCGATCGGGCTCGGGCGGGGAATACTTCGGCGACCGCCACGGTGAACTCCTCGCCGGCAGCTGCCGGGTCGGTTTCCGGGCCGGCGACAGCCGGGGCGACGTGCTCCGCGTGGACGCGCGCCCACTGGACACCGTCTTTGCCGGGATCGCGCCGGGACTATTCGTTATCTACGTTCACGGCTACGGCGAGTATTTCGCGAAGAACTGCCGCAGGGCGGCGCTGCTGCAGCACCGGCTGGGGCTGGACGGCAGCATGCTGCTGTTTTCCTGGCCGTCGAGCTCCTACCTGACCTACGCGGGGGACGCCAGGGACCTCGAGCAGAGCGTCGACGAACTCAACGACCTGTTGACGCTGGCCGCTGATACCGTCGGCCACGAGCGCGTCGTGCTGGTCGCGCACAGCATGGGGTCGCGCGGCATCGTCGATGCGCTCAAGGCGCGCGGCGAAGAACCGAAATTCGACAGTGCGATTTTCGTCGCCCCGGACATGCGGCGCGACGTCTTCAGCGATAGCGTGGCCCTGCTACAGGAAAAGGTGTCAAACATCATCGTGTATATGTCGGACAGCGATCGGGTGCTGTGGCTGTCCACGACCGTCAACGCGTCGGGGCGGCTCGGTGTCGCCAAGGAATTCGATCTCGATCATGCGACCGTGATCGACGTGACGCCGACCGGCACCAAGGATATCTCCGGGCACCTGTACCACATGCTGAACCCGGCCGTTATCGAGGACCTGCGTGCGCTCCTGGGCACCGCTGCGGCCGATGAGGGCAGGCGCTTTCATCGTGTTCCCGGCGAGACGCCGGGCTTCTGGCGGCTGGAACCGATCCCCTGACATTCTTTTGCCGGCGCTCGTACAATATCGAGTTCGCCGACTGAGGGACTCGCGATGAAGGACAAAACAGCTGCATTCGCAACCGTGGATCCGTTCGAGGGGATGACCGGGAAGAATCCCGGCCGCGCGGAGAACCTGGTCGGCGGCCAATGGTATTCCGTCGAGCAGCTGCGTGACGACATCGTCGATCCGATGAATGGCGATCGCTTCCTCGAGATCCCCGACACGCGGGATTTCACGCCGTTCCTCGACGGCCTGCGGAGCTGCCCCAAGACCGGCCTGCACAATCCCATGAAGAACACCGAGCGCTACGTAATGCTCGGGCAGGTGTGCGCGCGTGCGGCAGCCCTGATGGCCGAACAGGAGGTTGCCGATTACTTTACGCGGCTCATCCAGCGCGTCATGCCCAAGAGCTGGGGTCAGTGTGCCGGCGAGGTACAGGTTACCCGGGTGTTCATCGAGAACTTCGCCGGCGACGGCGTGCGTTTCCTGGCGCGCGGCTTTTCGAATCCGGGCGATCGCACGGGGCAGGAATCGCGGGGTTACCGCTGGCCGTTCGGCCCCGTGGCCGTGATCGCGCCGTTCAATTTCCCGCTCGAGATCCCCGCGCTGCAGGTCATGGGAGCCCTGTTCATGGGCAACCGGCCGCTGGTCAAGGTCGACTCGAAGGTCAGCATCGTCTTCGAGCAGTTCCTGCGGCTCCTCATCCACTGCGGCCTGCCCGCGGGCGACGTCGATATGGTTCACTGCCGCGGCGAAAACATGGGCAAGCTGATAGGCGATGCCAGGGGCGTGATCCGGCTGGTGCAGTTCACGGGCTCCAGCGAGGTTGCGGAACGGGTTGCCGCCACCGTCAACGGCGCCGTACGCATCGAAGATGCCGGATTCGACTGGAAGATCATCGGGCCCGACTACGACGAGACCTGGCTCGATTACGTGGCATGGCAGTCGGACGAGGACGCCTACAATGCGTCCGGCCAGAAATGCTCGGCCCAGAGCATCCTGTTCGTGCACGACAACTGGGCGCAGGCCCTGCTGCCGAAGATCGCCGAACTGGCAGGAAGGCGCAGGCTCGACGATCTGGGTATCGGACCCGTGCTGACCTGGACCAACGAGCAGATAAAGAGCCACGTCGATGCGGCGCTGGCGGTGCCGGGCGCCGAATTGCTGTTCGGCGGCAAGCCCCTGTCGGAGCACGAGATACCTGCCTGTTACGGCGCCTGGCAACCCACGGCGGTTCGGGTGCCACTGGATGCGATCTGCGGCGAGCATTTCGAACTGCTGACGACCGAGCTGTTCGGGCCGTTCCAGGTTGTCGTCACCTACGGCGACGGCGGCCTCGACAGCGTGCTCGGTGTTTTCGAGCGCATTTCGCAACACCTGACGGCCGCGGTCGTGAGCGCGGACCCGGTATTCCAGCAGAAGGTGCTCGGCGCGACCGTCAACGGCACGACTTACTGCGGCATGCGCGCGCGCACGACCGGCGCGCCTCAGAATCACTGGTTCGGGCCCTGCGGCGACCCGCGGGGTGCAGGTATCGGCACGCCGGAGGCAATCCGCCTGACCTGGAGCGGCCACCGCGAGATCATATTCGACCAGGGCGCACTCGCGACCGACTGGGCTACGCCCCCGATCTCCTAGTCGTCAGCCGTGGTCATAACGCGTTCGAGGGAATTCGCCACGTCGCGGCTGAATTCCTGCAGAACTTCACTCATGGCGCGCGCCAGCGCCGGGTAGTCCCCCGGCTGCGCCGCGATCGCCTCGTAGCGGACACGTCTCGGCTGGATGACGAACGCGTCTCCGGGCCCGATTACGCTCCACTGAATCTGCATGACTGCCCTGCCATCCGGGCCGACATCGAAGCGGCTGATACGGCCGATGACCTGGTAGTCGAGATTCGCAATGTGCGTATACGGAAATGCGACGACGACGGCCTCGGCGATTAGGCTGTCGATATTCTCGGAGACGATCCGGTAGATCGCGTCGTCGACGGGCTCGACCCAGCGGTTGAAATCGTCGAAAAAGACCGTCGAGTCGCTCTTTCGCATAACGATCTGCGAACGCGACAGGTAATCGGGCGTGCTCAGCGGTCCGACCCCCACGGCAATGGATTTCTCACCATCGGCCGCGTAGCCGGTTTCCAGGGCCTGGAGATCGTAGTAGTTGACCGGCGGCGAGGAACCACAACCTCCGAGGGTGATTACGAGAAGAACGGCGGGCGCTTTGCAACTTGCTGGACTCATTCTTGATGCCCCCTCACGGTTGTTTTCCCTGTATCAGGGCTTCGGGATTGCGCTCGAGATAGTCGAAGAACTCGCGCATCGCTGCTGCCGCGCCCTCGACTTCTCTGAGCGTGGACCGCAGCTGGTAGGCCTGCTCGGAATCGCCGCGCAATTGTAGCCGTGCCGTATCCAGTGTCTTCTCCGCGGCAAGCAGCGTCTCGCCGAGCCGCTCCAGCACGGGCTGCAGCTCCTCCGTAACGCTGAGGATCTCTTCGTCCGCGCTTCTGAACAGCGTGCTAGCCTCGGACGCCGCATCGCTGACGTCGTCGAGCGCTTTCCGCAGCGACGTGCCCAGCTTCTGCACATCTTCGTCGTTCACCAGCTCGCTAAGGCCGGCCAGGGATTCGTGAAGATCCGGCGAGTTCGTCAGTGCTGCAATGCCGTTGAGCGCATTGGTTACGCCCTCGGCCAGTGCATCGACATCCACGTTGTCGCGGATATTCGCCAGCCACCGCTGCATCCGCGCGAGCAGTTCCTGGATATCGGAACGGATCGTCGGAATCTCGGGGTAGTCCGACTCTATGCCTGTCATGCTTATCGGCGTATCCGGCCGCAGATCGAGCCGGACCAGCAGCTGTCCCGTCACGAAACTCTCTATCTCGAGCTGTGCGCGCAGCCCCGCGTCTTCGATCAGCTCCTCGTGCGGAATGACGTCGCGCAGGTCCTCCGCAATCGGCACTCCGTCCCGTACCGGGATGTAGGTATCCGGCAGTATCTCGAGCGTCACGCGCGTGAGGGTCTCGTACCTGTCTTCATCGATCAGCAACGCGATCTCCGAGACGTAGCCGACACGCACGCCGTTCAGTATCACGTTCGAGCCCGGCCGCAGGCCCTTGGTCTGCTCTTCGAAATACGCGACGTAGTTGAATCGTTTCTTGAACAGCTCGCCGCCACCGAAGAGCGCGACGCCGAGTGCGAGCAACGACACGGCGCCGACGACGAAAGCACCGATGACGGCCGGGTTGGACTTCTTGCTCATGCTGCACTCGCCTCCGGTGCACCGCGCCTGAGGAACGCGCGTACGAATTCGTTCGGATGAGAATCGCGCAGTTCGCAAGGGTCGCCCGTCGCAAGCTGCGTCTTCGCGTCCGCGTCGAGAAAGACCGAGTTGTTGCCGATCGCGAAAATACTGGCCAGTTCATGGGTAACGACGACGACCGTCGTGCCGAGACTGTCTCGCAGCTCCAGTATCAGGTCATCGAGCAGTCTTGCACTGATCGGATCGAGACCCGCCGACGGCTCGTCGAAGAACAGGATGTCCGGATCGAGTGCCATGGCCCTTGCCAGGCCGGCGCGTTTTTTCATGCCCCCGGAAATCTCGTTCGGATAGTAGTCCTCGAAACCGGATAGCCCGACCAGCATGAGCTTGTAGGCCACCACGTCGCGAATTTCGGCCACGTCGAGCGAGGTGTACTGTTTGAGCGCGAGTGCCACGTTCTCGGCCAGCGTCATCGAACTCCACAGCGCGCCCGACTGGAACAAGGTGCCGAACTTGCGCTTCATTGCCTCGCGCGCGTCCTCGCCCGACGCCCAGAACGGTGTGTCCTCGTAAAAAATGTCGCCCTTCGCCGGCTCTTTCAGGCCGATCATGACCTTCAGCAGCGTGCTCTTGCCGCAGCCCGAACCGCCCATGATGATGAAGACGTCGCCGCGATTAATGGTGAAATTCAGGTCGCGCTGCACGACGAAATCGCCGTAGGCGATCGTGACGTCCCGTGCGACGATATGTCCGCCGTGATCCTGCAAATCAGATCCCCAGGTTGATATAGATGACGGTCAGTATCGACGCGCTCACGACGATCAGCACGATCCCCATGACCACGGCGCGAGTCGTGCTCTCGCCGACCGCCATCGCACTATTACCGCAGGCCAGTCCCTGCTGGCACCCCGCAATGGCCACCAGACTGCCGTACACGACGCTCTTGAACAAGCCTCCAAGCAGACTGTTCAGGCCCACGGAATTCACGGTCTGCGTAATGTACTGGACGAGACTCACGTCGAGCATCGACAGCCCGACGAAGGTGCCACCGAGAATGCCCATCAGGCTGCCGTACAACGTCAGCATCGGCAGCATGATGATCAGGGCGATCACGCGCGGCATTACCAGGAAGTCGACCGGATCCATGCCAAGCGTCGTCAGCGCATCGACCTCCTCGTTGACTTTCATCGTACCGATCTGTGCCGCATAAGCCGCACCCGTGCGGCCGGCCATGATGATCGCGGTCATGATCGGCGCCATCTCCCGCACCATGGCCACGGCCACGAGATCGGCCGTGTAGATGCCCGCACCGAAGTTCTGTAGCTGCATGACGCCGACGAAGGCGAAGATCATGCCGATGAGGAAGCTGATCAGGCTGACGATCGGCAGGGCTTCGGCACCGGCTTCCTGGATGTATTGCACAAGGTCGGAGCGCAGGTAGGTCGCCTTGCCGCGGAACAGGCGACCAAGGGACAGCATGAGTTCGCCCACGAAAGCCAGCAGGTCCCGGCTGCGTCCAACCACGCGCAGCGTCTTTTCGCCGATGCCCTGGAATAAGCCGATATCGCGGGCTTTGCGCCGAGCACCCTCGCGCTCCCTTACGGCGAACGCCAGCTCGATCAGCTGGCGCGCGCCCTCCGGCAGTCCGCTGTCGTCTATTGGAACGTTGTTTGCCTCTGCGCTGCGGCGGATCGACACGAGCCTCGCGATAAGGCCGGTATCCCACGCGCCCAGATCGGTGGTATCGAAGGAGACGGCGGCAGGCGCCGGCGTCTGCCGCAGGCGCTCGGTAACCGGCTCGATGCCAGGGAGCGCGGCGTCGAGCAGCCAGTCGCCGGTCAGTGTGACCGCGAGCGTGTCGTCAGGAGTTACTGTGCAGTCTAAGGCTGCGTTCATTCATCGGCTCGACAGGAAGCACGGCCATTCTAACCGTTACTTCCCGTCCGGCCGAGATAGGCAGGCGCGAATACGATCTGCCGCGTTAGCGCGTCTCTCGGTTGCGAATCGCGACCAGCGCCAGTACCACCAGCAGGACACCCAGAAACATGGCGGCGGGTGCATGGTGTAACGACGTAAGCTGGTGGCCCAGATTGCTGAGAAAGCCCGTGTCCCGCGTATGGGCAGAGGCTGCCTCGGCACCTGAGAGCGCAAGCGCGGCAAAAAGGAATCGCATCGTATGCCTCCTCACAGTGTTGCGCCGGGGCTCCGGCGCCTACCCTGTACCTTAGACACGCAATGCCCTCACAGGAATAAGCGTAATTACGTACAGTCGTTCGCTGAAATCAGCAAGTAACATCAACCTGTTATTGTCTTTCCCAATACAGCCCGGCTCGGGGCATGGAGGGTTTCGTATGTGCCTCGCAGTCCCAATGAAAATAACCAGAATCGACGGGTTTCAGTGTACCTGCGAAGCACGTGGCGTGGAGCGCGAAGTCAGCCTGTTCATGATGCAGGACGAAGATCTCAGGCCGGGGGACAACATACTCGTGCACGTAGGCTACGCGATCCAGAAGGTATCCGACGAAGAAGCAGCGGAATCGTGGGCGTTGTTCGACGAGATACTGGCCGCAACTGACGGCTGACGCCCCGACAAAAACCAGGAGCATGACGATGTGTGATACGTGCGGCTGTAATATCACTCCCGGCAACGAACATCTGCTGGGGCAACACGGTCACCTGCACACGACCGCCTCCGGCAAGGAGTCGGTGGAAGTCCTGAAGGGACTGCTGGACGCCAACGACCACCAGGCGCTGCACAATCGCGAGCATTTCGATCACCACGGCGTGCTCGCGGTAAACCTGATGTCCTCGCCGGGTGCCGGCAAGACGTCGCTGCTCGAAGCAACCATCGAAGCACTCGACGGGCGTATGCGGGTGGCCGTCATCGAGGGTGACCTGGAGACGGAAAACGACGCAGAACGGATCCGCAGCAAGGGTGTACCTGCAGTACAGATCACTACCGGCAGTGCCTGCCATCTCGACGCTCACATGGTGCACTCCGCGCTGCACGAACTGGCGCTCGATGATGTCGATATCGTGTTTATCGAGAACGTCGGCAACCTGGTCTGCCCGGCCAGTTTCGACCTCGGCCAGCACCTCAACGTCACCCTGCTGTCGACCCCCGAAGGCGACGACAAGCCCGCCAAGTACCCGGTCATGTTCCGCGGCGCGGACCTCGTGCTGATCACGAAATCCGACCTGCTCGGTGTACTCGACGACTTCAGCCCGGAGCGTGCTGAACGATACCTGCGCCATCTCGCGAGCTCGGCGCCGCTATACGAGGTGTCGTCGAAGAACGGCGCCGGCCTGGATGTCTGGCTGCAGTGGCTCGGCGCGGCGCGGAGCGAGGCCGCGTGAGTCACTCCGCCGAATTCTGGCTCGACGCGCTGCAGGGGCTCGACCTCGAGCAGCCCGTGCGCATCATGAACGTGTGCGGCGGCCACGAACGCGCGATATCGATCGCCGGCCTGCGCACAGCCATACCGGATGCGATCGAACTCGTCCCGGGTCCCGGATGCCCGGTGTGTATCTGCCCCGAAGAGGACGTGTTCGAGGCCATACAGCTCGCACTCAATGAAGACGTCACGCTGATCGCATTCGGCGACATGCTGAGAGTGCCGGTCAACGTGCCGAAGAGCGAGCCCCGCTCGCTCGAACAGGCACGGGCGGCAGGCGGCGACGTTCGTCCGATCGCATCACCGACGGAAGCCGTTCGGATCGCAAGACAGGATCCGGCACGCAAGGTGGTCTTCTTCGCGGCCGGGTTCGAGACGACGACGGCGCCGGTGGCTGCAATGCTTGCCGAAGGGGTACCCGACAACCTGCTCGTGCTGTTGTCCGGAAGGCTCACGTGGCCGGCGGTAGCGATGCTGCTCGACTCGGGCACGCCGGGATTCGACGCTCTGATCGCGCCGGGCCACGTCTCGACCGTAATGGGTCCGGAGGAATGGGAGTTCGTGGTCTCGAAGCACGGCATTCCGGCGGCCGTCGCGGGCTTTCGCCCCGACACGCTGCTTGCCGCCATGTACTCGGTGCTGCGCCAGCGGCAGGAGGGGCGCCTGTTCCTCGACAACTGCTATCCCGAGGTCGTGCGGCCCGGCGGCAACCCGATTGCACGAGGCCAGCTGGACGAGGTCATGCGGGTCGTGGATGCCAACTGGCGCGGCATCGGCATCATTCCGAAGTCCGGCTACGAGCTGCGCGAAGCGTATGCCGCCCACGACGCGCGGCTCGTCTACCGCTCCTATGCCGATGACTCACGCAAACGGGTCGGCGAGATGCCGCCGGGTTGCGACTGCGCGAACGTCGTCCTCGGCAAGGTGTATCCGAACCAGTGCCGCCTTTACGGCCTCGCTTGCACGCCGCGCAAGCCGATAGGCCCTTGCATGGTCTCCGACGAAGGCGCCTGCCGGATCTGGTGGTCCGCGGGCTATCGTGACAACGAGTGGGAAGGCCGCAAGAAGAGGCAGTCCGTTGGCTGAGCCCGCCGTAAAGCAAGCCGGTGAGACGCTGGAAAGCGTTCGAATAACGCTCTCGGGCCACGTGCAGGGGGTCGGGTTCCGGCCGTTCGTCTATCGCCTGGCATCCCGGCACGGCGTCGTCGGCCAGGTGCAGAACCGCCTCGGTGAAGTCGACGTTGTCGCGAGCGGGCCGGCGGAGGTGCTGCGGCGCTTCGAGACGGAACTGGTTACCAAGGCCCCGCCCCTGTCACGCCCGGTCGTGACCGGCGTGGAACGCATCGAGGCGCGGCACGACGAGGGCTTCCTCATCGCCGCCAGTTCGGCCGATGCCGATGCGCGTATCTTCGTGCCCCCTGACTACTTCATGTGCGACGACTGCCGCCGGGAACTGCAGGACCCCCGGGATCGCCGCTACCGCTACCCCTTCATCAACTGCACCCAGTGCGGCCCGCGTTACACGCTGATCGAGTCGCTGCCTTACGACCGCCACAACACCAGCATGGCGTCCTTCCCGCTCTGCGAGGATTGCGAACGCGAGTATCTCGATCCGGGCAACCGCCGTTTCCACGCGGAGCCCGTTGCGTGCCCGGCCTGCGGGCCGCGGGTGTCGTTCGAGGTCACGGGAACGGACGGGGCGCTGGAGTCGGACGCGGCACTCGACGCGGCGATCGCTGCACTCCGTGACGGGCGCATCGTTGCAGTCAAAGGCATCGGCGGCTACCACCTCATGTGCGACGCGAACAGTGCCGCAGCCGTCGCAGAACTGCGGCGCCGCAAGCAACGCCCCGACAAACCGCTCGCCGTGATGTTTCCGATTACCGGCAAGGATGGCCTCGACGCCCTGCGGCGTCACGCCATACTCAGCGACGCAGAACTGGAGTCGCTCGCCAGCCCGGTGCGGCCGATCGTGCTCGTTACCCGGCGGCCGAGCAGCACGCTCGCCGACAACGTCGCGCCCGCGCTGCGCGAGATCGGTGCATTCCTGCCCTACAGCCCCCTGCACCAGTTGTTGCTCGGGGCATTCGGCGGCCCGCTGGTCGCAACCTCCGGCAATATCAGCGGGGAACCGGTGCTCACCGACAGCGACGAAGCGGCGCATCGGCTGGACGCGGTTGCGGACGCCTTCCTGCACCACGATCGGCCGATCGTGCGGCCGGCGGACGACCCCGTGTACCGTCGCATCGGTGGCCGCATGCGGCCGTTGCGACTCGGGCGCGGCTGCGCGCCCCTCGAACTGACCTTGCCATGGCGGCAAGCCGAGCCGGTACTCGCCGTCGGCGGACACATGAAAGGCGCACTGGCGCTGAGCTGGGACGACCGCGTCGTCGTGTCGCCGCACATCGGCGAGATGGACAGCCCGCGCAGCCTCGCCGTCTTCGAGCGGGTCGCCGCCGACCTGCAGGCGCTCTATGGCGTGGAGGCGAAGGCGGTCGTCTGCGACGCGCATTCCGGGTACACGACCCACCAGTGGGCTCGCCGGCAGACCGTGCCCGTCGAGACCGTCTGGCACCACGAGGCACATGCCAGTGCTGTCGCGGCCGAATTCGCGCGCCCCGGCCAATGGCTCATGTTTGCATGGGACGGCGTCGGGCTGGGCGACGACGGAACGCTGTGGGGCGGCGAAGCCCTGCTGGGTTCTGCGGGCGTCTGGCGGCGGGTTTGCAGCCTGCGGCCGTTCCGTCTGCCCGGCGGAGAACGGGCAGGACGCGAGCCCTGGCGCAGCGCAGCCGCGCTGCACTGGGAATGCGACCGTCGCTGGCCGGACTGCCCCGACGAGGACGGCCTCGCCGAGTTCGCCTGGCGGCGGGAACTGAATTCACCGGTAACGAGCGCCGCGGGGCGGCTTTTCGATGCCGCCGCCGCGCTCATCTGCGGCCAGACCCACACCAGCTTCGAGGCGCAGGGTCCGATGCAGCTCGAAGCCATGGCCCGCACCCCCCGTCACCCCGTGTACCTGTCCCTGTCGCGGCAGAGGAACGGGGTGCTGGCGAATAACTGGGAGCCCCTGCTCGAGATTATCGCGGACACGGCGCGCAGCCCGCGGGAGCGCGCCGAGATCTTTCATGCGAGCCTCGCGCAGCTCATCGTGCAGCAGGCCTGTCGGGTCCGTTACGAGCACGACATCGACCAGGTCGGCCTGTGTGGTGGCGTCTTCCAGAACCGCCTGCTCGCGGAACTGGCGATCGAGGGTCTCACGCGACGCGGCTTCGACGTGCTCCTGCCGGAGCAGCTGCCGTGCAACGATGCCTCGCTTTGCTATGGCCAGGCGGCCCACGTCGCCGCCAGATCGGCCCGAGCCTGAACACGATGGACGACGATCGCATTTCCCTGGCACACGGCAACGGCGGCCGCTTCATGCGCGAACTCATCGAGGAGGTTTTCGCGCGTCACCTCGGCATGGACGAGCTCGACACGCAGGCGGATGCCGTCCCGATCGTGCTGAACGGCGGCGACGTCCTGATCACGACCGACGGCTTCACCGTGCAGCCGCTGGAATTTCCCGGCGGCGACATCGGCTCGCTGGCCGTTCACGGCACGACCAACGACCTGGCGGTCGCCGGAGCCAGGCCCCTGTATCTGACACTCAACGCATTCATCGAGGAGGGCTTCGAAATTGCCGCCCTCGACCGCATCGTGGCGAGCCTGGCGCGTGCCGCCCGCGAGTCCGGCGTTCGTATCACCGCCGGCGACACCAAGGTTCTGCGTCGCGGCGAAGGCGGCGGGCTGTACCTGGCGACAACCGGCGTCGGAGTCCGGCTCCCGGGCGTCGTACCGTCGCTCGGTCGCATCGAAGACGGCGACGTCATCATCGTCAGCGGACCGGTCGGCGATCACGGCACCGCGGTGATGCTCGCGCGCGAGGACTTCGGGCTGCGTGGCGACCTCGTGTCCGACGCCGGGCCGGTGATGGCACTCACGGAACCGCTGCTCGCCTTGGACGGGTTGCGCTTCATGCGGGATCCGACACGGGGCGGGATCGCCTCGATTGCGCACGAGATCCACAGGGCCACGGGCCTGGGGGTGCGATTCGAGCCGACGATTCCGGTGCGTGATCCCGTGCAGTCGGTCTGCGACATGCTCGGCTACGATCCTTACTACCTTGCCTGCGAAGGCAGGGTGCTGGCGGTCATCGCGCCCGACCAGGCCGACGATGCGCTCGCTGCGTGGCGGGGACTCGAAGAAGGCACTGACGCGGCAAGAATCGGCCGCATATCGGCGCAGGACAAACGCGTCATCCTGGAAACATCACTCGGAGGGGAGCGATTCCTCGAAGAACTCGAGGACGATCCGCTACCGCGCATCTGCTAAGTCATGAACGAACTCGCCCCAATCACCCATGGCGATCCCATCGCCCCGGTGATTCTGGGGGTTACGAGTATCCTCGCGTTCGCCGTCATCGGCCGGGTCGCCGCACGAAAGCTGCGCCAGCCGACGGTGCTCGGCGAGCTGATCATGGGCATCCTGCTCGGCAACGTGGCCTGGTATCTCGGTTTCGACCTGATCACGGTACTTCGTGAGGGTCCGCGCGTATTCGACGTCGTCAACCTGACGCTTGCGGGGGCGCCCATCGAGGTCGTCGCGAACAGCATCTTCGGTCCCGACAGTGCGCCCGAGATCGTACGCATCATCACGGGTCCGCATGGCGGGCAGGTCATGCAGGTTGCGCAGATCGTCGACGCGTTCTCGCGCTATGGCGTCATATTCATGCTGTTCATGGTCGGGCTGCAGACGAACCTGGACGAGATGCGCGACGTCGGCGCCGACTCGCTGCGCGTCGCCATCATCGGAGTCGTCGCGCCGGTGGCGCTGGGCTTCGGCGTGACGCGCCTGCTCATGCCCGACATGGCGCTCAACTCGGACCTGTTCGTCGCGGCGACGCTGGCCGCCACCAGCGTGGGGATCACGGCCAACGTGCTGCAGGAAATGGGCCGCGACAAATCTCGGGAGGGTCACATCATCATCGGTGCCGCGGTCGGCGACGACATACTCGGGCTCGTACTGCTCGCCGTTGTCTCGGGCATCATCGTCAGCGGCAGCGTCAACATCACCGAGATCACGACCGTCATCGTCGTCTCGTCGATATTCCTCATTGCCGCAGGAACGCTGGGGCCGGTCATAGTCCGCTTTGCAGCCAGCGTCCTCGGACGGCTCGATATCGTCGAGGCCAAGATGTTCACCTCCTACCTGTTCGTGATGCTGCTGGCCTGGATGGCCAACCTCGCCGGACTGGCGACGATCATCGGCGCATTTGCCGCCGGCATCGTGCTGCACGACAGCTATTTCCGCGAACACGTCGGCGAGGCCGACGAGCGTGTGGTCAGTATCCGTGAACTGATCATGCCGCTCGAGGTCATCCTCGTGCCGATCTTTTTCATCCTGATCGGCATCCAGGTCAAACTCGAGACCTTTCTCTCCTGGCCGGTCGTAACGCTCGCGGCGGGCCTGCTCGTGGTCGCCATCGTCGGCAAGCTGGCCAGCGGGCTCGGTGCATTCCAGTCGAAGTCGCGCTGGGTGGTCGGAATCGGCATGGTGCCCCGCGGCGAAGTAGGCCTCGTGTTTGCAGCCATCGGACGGACGCTCGGCGTCATTGACGATTCGGTTTTCGCGGCCGTCGCACTGATGGTTATCGTGACGACCCTGATCGCACCACCGTGGCTGAAGCTCGCGCTGGCGAGGGAGGACGGGGAACGGGCCGCGCCGGTCAACCCGCCGTAGCGGAACCGATATCGTCGAGTTCCAGGCTCTGCAGGACCATCTCGTCACCGCTCACGAGATTCGTTCTGTAGTCCCCGCACTCTCCGCACAGCAGGCGATTCGGTTTCGCCGGAGATTCCGCGCCGCACTGGCTGCACTTCACGAAGACGTCCGAAACTTCGATCTGGAACTCGGCGTCTTCGGCGATGGTTCCTGCGACCGCCAGGGGATAGGCATTCTGCAGCAGGTCGGGCTCGACACCCGAGAGCGGCCCCACGGTCACGGCGATCTTCGTCACCCGGCCGGCGTTGTTCTCCCGGGCGATCCGCTCCACCTCCCGGAGCAGGGACAGGCAGACGGACAATTCATGCATCAGGACGCCCGCAGTCCCGTCAGAAGGCCGCGGCGACTCACCGTTTCGGCTGCCTCTTCGCCTGGCTCCGCGAGCACTTGCGCCAGCGCCTCTTCGGCAACGGCTCGCGCGATGTCCTGGTCCGGGAAGTCGGCTACCGTGCGGAACAGGACCGCGGCCAGATAGCTGCCCAGGTCCTCGTCATGGTAGACCGTCAGCTCGCAGGGGCCCGACGGGAACCGGCACTCGACGCGCTCGCCCTGGGGCAGGTCCACGAGCCGCTCCGAATCGGGCAGCAGGACGAGATTCATGAACCAGGGGGTTATCAGCACGCCCAGATCCTTGTCCTCCCACTGCTCGAAACCGACCGCCTCGACCTCGAGCCTGGGGTTCACGATCGGCAGGTTCCGCATGCGCTCCTGGTAGATCGCCCGGTAGCGCGCGACGAGATCCGCAACCTTGATCCTCATCTCACTCCTCCACGGGCAGGAACGCGCCGGGTTCCGCATCGCATTGCGGGCAGCGCCAGTGCCCGGGCAGCTCGAGGAACGGTGTGCCGGGGGGTATCTGCTCGACAGGATCGCCTTCGGCCGGATCGTATACGTACCAGCAGATCCGGCACTCGAGACGGCTGTCGTCCGCGAGCCGGGACTGCTCCTCGCCGCCCTCCGGGCCCGTCACGCGACCTCGGGCCAGTAGGGCTCGAGAATCTCCTTGAGGCGCTCTGCCGAATCGGCAAGGTCTTCCGGGGCCGCTTTTACGACATTGGGCACGTCCACTACCTCGAGCGTGTTCAGAATCAGCACTCCCATGGAATTGTAGTAGCGCACCCACCAAATGTCAGCGGCTTCGGTGCTGATGACCTCGCACTTGCCGTAGGCGCGGGACAGCATGTCGATCGGTCCCCGGCCCAGCCGCTGGTCGATGAACTCGAGTTCCGGCTCCGACAACGGCAGCAGCGTCAGGTTGATCGAGTGCGGCGGACCACCTTGCGTGTAGTTGTCGTGTTGCGACTGCAACTCGACGAGGATGGGAAGCGCATTCGCCAGCTCCGCGCCGACACCGTCCGCCGCGGTATCGACGGCGCCGCTGGATCCGGCGGCGAAGCCGATCACCTTCGGAGTCTCGGCGACTTCCAGCAGATCACAGACCACGCGATCGTCTTGATCGAAGAAGAACGTTCGCCAGACACCGGCGAGTACCGATTCCTGCGTGCGTGCTCGCACCTGTCCGTCGCAGACGATACTGACTTCTCCCTCGCCGAGGATCTGGTTCACGACGTCCCTGCTTTCCTCGTCGAGCGCGCTGAGGTCCGCCAGCACCGGCTCACCGCCCGCCTCGTAGTAATCCAGCGCCGAGCGCAACCAGTCCATCGCCTCGCGCGCGCCGTCCATGAGCATCACGTCTTCGGGTTCCGGCATGACGGGGGCGACGAACGTCGACATGTCGCTCGGCATGTCCATGTAGGTGATGGCCTCGCCATCGCTGCCGGTCGGCTGGCTGCCCGGGCCGATGACGCGTACCGGTATGTCCCTGATATTCATGCGTTGCCCTCCGTTACGACCGGTATGCTGAATCCCGGCGCGCGGCGCGGCGGCGCGACGAGCAGCTTGCTGACCTGATCGAGATAGTCCGCCCAGTCCTGGATCCGGGAGATCACGCCCACATAGTCTCCCCCGCGCACGAAGACCAGCGCGGGAAAGTAACTGAATCCGTACTGCCGTTTCAGGACCTTGCCGTCTCCGAACGTGTCCGTGACGACGCCCGCTCTCAGCTGCCCTTCGAACGCTGCCACCAGCTCCGGCAATACGACCGCCACATCGGTGGCATCCTTGACGGTTTTGGGATCGCCCGGGAAGAACAGCACGTTCATGCCGTCGGCGGCGACGAACTCATCGTGGTTGTCGAGCGTCACGCGTTCATAGCCCAGCTCGTCGATCAATCGGTCGATCAGGATATGGCTCACCGTGATTCTCCTTCCAGCCTCGGCCGCCCCTCTTCGTAATCACGCATGTCGAGCGCGCCCGGCCCGATCAGCTCCGCGCCCTCGAGAGGTTTGTCGCGCTCCGTGACCTCGATACCCCAGCCACGCAGGACCTCGCAGGCCAGTGCCATGGCCTCCGGGATGCGCGCCTTAACGCCGGCGGTCAGGCTGCCGCCGTAGTCGTTCAGGAGCTCCGGCTGCACGCCGATCAGCACGAGTTCCTCGGGCAGCGAACCCGACAGCGTTGCCGACGACAGGACCTCCTGGAAGCCCGCCTGGTGCATGCTCACCTTCTTCGCACCCATGAAACACGGCACGTCCTCGCCCTGCACCATCTTCAGCGTTGCAGGCTCCATGCCGAAATCGACGGCATCGAGAATCAGCATACGTTTCGCGCTACAGACCCACGGCAGCAGGAAGATGCCCTGTGTCCCACCGTCCATCAGGCGCACGTCGTCCGGGAATGCGTAGTCAGCCCAGAGTACGTTGCCGATGCCGAGGACCAGGGTTTCGTACGCGCCCGGGTCCCCGTCCGCGTGGCTGAGGACTGTCTCCGTCATTGCGGATCGCGCGGACCGTCGTCCTTGAATCGACGGATACCGTCGATCATCACGCTGATGCCGTTCTGCCGTGCCATGAAGTCGGCGCGAATGACCATGTAGATGTGCACGATAATGAAGAACACCATCAGCCACATCCCCAGCAGGTGCCACATGCGCACCGCCTGTGAACTGGGTTCGATGACGAACACCCAGCCGAACCAGCGATCGGCCCAGCTGCCGGCCCCGGTTCCCTGGCTGTAAAGCGCGAATCCCGTGCAGACCATGAACAGCCCGAGCAACACGTTGAAGATAAACATCGCGAGCTGCGCCAGCGGGTTATGGCCCCGGTACTTTGCAACCTTGCGCGTCAGGAACGAATACATCAGCACTTCGTGCCAGAGGCGCTTCCAGAACTCGCCGCGCCAGACCGGCACGATCAACAAACCATGCGCATACCTGTTGCCGACAATCGCCCAGTAGAAGCGCACGAAAAGCCCGACGGCAAACACCATCGCCGCACTGAAGTGGATCAGCCGTATGTTGCCCATCAGGAAGCTGTCGCTTGCCTCGCCGCTCACTGATGGCAGCGGATTGGCGATCAGGTAACCCGTAATGGCCAACACGGTAATGGCGATTGCGTGGATCCAGTGCCAGATGCGCACCGGAACCTCGAAGACGTATACGTTACCCGTGTACGCATCGTTGCCCGTCGCTACTCTGCTACTAGCCATGCTAACCCCTCCTATCGGACCTTGACCGTGGCCAGTTCCTTGCCATCATGCGACATGACGTGCGATGCGCAGGCCAGGCAAGGGTCGAAGCTGTGTATCGTCCGCAGGATCTCGAGCGGTTGCTCGGGATTGACCATCGGCGTGTTCATCAGTGCCGCTTCATAAGCGCCGATGTTGCCGGCCGGATCGCGCGGCGACGCATTCCACGTCGACGGCACGATGCACTGGTAGCTCTCGATCTTCGTATCCTTGATATGGACCCAGTGGCCGAGCGCGCCTCGCGGCGCCTCGCCGTAACCGACACCCTTGACGTCGCTTTCCCAGGTTGCGGGATCGAATTTCTCCATGTTCGCCGTCGCAGTGTCACCGCGTTTCAGGTTCGCCATCATCTCGTCGAACACCTCGCGCATCTTGTGCGCCGCCCACGAACTCTCGAGCCCGCGTGCCGCGGTGCGGCCGAGCGTCGAGAACAACGCGGTAACCGGCAGGTCGAGATCGGCGAGCAGTTTGTTCACCGGTTCCACGACGTCTTCGCGGCCGCGTGCATAAGCGACGATGTAACGAGCCAGCGGCCCGACCTCCATCGCGTTGCCACGCCAGCGCGGCGCCTTGAGCCAGGAGTACTTGCCGGATTCGTCGTGCTCTTCGATCGCGGTTCGCGTGCCCTTGAAATTCGGGCCGGGCTCGAACTTCGGTTCCGTGATGCCGTCCCATGGATGCAGCCCCGCCTGCTCGTCGGGGTACGTGTACCAGGAGTGCGCAACGAATTCCTGGATCTCATCGGGATTGCGCACATCGACGTCGTACACCGTGCCCAGGTCACCATTGAGGATCGCGCCGGACGGCAGCATCAGGCTGTCGTTGGTATGGTTGTTTGCGTACGCCGGGAACTCGCCGTAGGCCAGCACGTTCTTGCCCGACAGGCCACCGCCGTAACCCCAGTCCTTATAGAACGAGGCGATCGCCTTGAGGTCCGGTATGTAGACCTGGTCGGTGAACGTGATGGTCTGGTCGATGATGTCGGAGACGATATTGAGCCAGGCCATGTTGACGGTGCCCACCGCCCCGGCATCGTCGACGTTGACCGAACACGGCATGCCGCCGACCACCCAGTTGGGATGCGGGTTGCGGCCGCCGAAGATCGTGTGGATCTTCACCACTTCCTTCTGGAATTCCAGGGCCTCCAGGTAGTGCGTCGTCGCCATCAGGTTCGCCTCGGGCGGCAGCTTGTAGGCCGGGCTGCCCCAGTAGGCGTTGGCGAACGGGCCGAGTTGCCCGGATTCGACAAAGCGTTTCAGCCGGTTCTGCACATCCCTGAAATAGGCGGGTGATGACTTCGGCCACGGGCTTATCGCCTGTTGCAGCTCCGAGGTTGCCTTCGGGTCCGCGCTCAGCGCGCTGACGACGTCGACCCAGTCGAGCGCGTGCAGGTGATAGAAGTGCACGATGTGGTCGTGGGAGTACTGGCACAGCATCATCAGGTTGCGAATGTGGTTCGCGTTGGTCGGAATGTCGATCCCGAGCGCGTCCTCCACCGCCCGCACCGACTGCAGCGCGTGCACACCGGTGCAGACACCACAGATCCGTTCCGTGAACGCCCAGGCGTCGCGCGGGTCCCTGCCCTTCAGGATGATTTCCAGGCCGCGCCACATGTTGCCTGTCGAGACCGCGTTACGAATCACGTTGTTCTCGTCCAGGTTTACTTCGATTCGAAGGTGGCCCTCGATACGGCAGATCGGGTCGACGACGACGCGTTGGCCGCTGTCGTCGAGCTCGAAACCGTTCGGTGTGGTTACTCTAGCCATTGCTCACCTCCTCGCTGGCCTGTGGCTTCTTCTTGCCGGTTGCCTTTGCGATTCCCGAAACGACTGCGTGTGCCGCAACGCCGATGGCTGCTGCACCGGCGATCGCGCCACCGATCGAATCTGCAGTCGATTCCACGTTACCGGTAACGCCCAGGTTGGTGACCGGGCTGTAGAAACTGCCCTTGTCCCAGAAGTTGTCTTCGGCGCAGCCGAGACAGCCGTGACCAGACTTGACCGGCCAGG
>JAACFE010000068.1 GCA_009937525.1 Gammaproteobacteria bacterium | reverse complement strand
ACTTCCGCAGGCTGATTCAGCCCGAATGTCGCCCGCTGTACGAAGCGGCAGATTTTCGGTCCGGCGAGCAGTCGCCCGACAGCATCTCCGAATTCACGGGCATGCGCCATGGCGGGTCGGAGTTCTCGATGGAACTCGAGGGAACGAGGATCCGCGTCGAAGGCCGTCCGATCATCATCCATATCGTGCGGGACGTCACCGAGCGAAAACGTTCCGAAAAACGTCTGCAGCTGGCGGCGACCGTATTTGAAAACACCAGCGAAGGCATCATGATCACGGACCGCAACGGCCGTATCCAGTCAACCAACCCGGCGTTTACGGCGATCACGGGATTCGGCGCGGACGAAGTCATCGGGCAGAACCCGAGGATCCTGCAATCCGGAATGCAGACGCGGGACTTCTACGAGGCGATGTGGCGCTCCATAGGAAGTACCGGGCACTGGCAGGGGGAAATCATAAACCGCAGGAAGAACGGCGAATCCTACACGCAGTGGCTGAACATCAATGCGGTCCAGGACGTAAGCGGTCAGGTTACTCACTATGTCGGCGTTACATTCGATATCAGTGAGCTGAAGGCCTCCGAGCGCATGAAGGACGAGTTCATAGCCACGGTGAGCCACGAGCTGCGAACGCCTTTGACGTCGATACACGGTTCTCTCTCACTGCTGGATAGCGGCGTGCCTGCGAAGTCGCCGGAGAAGTCGGCGGAACTGATTCGAATCGCCAGGGACAACAGCCAGAGGCTCGTTCGTCTGATCGACGATATTCTGAGTATCGCGAAGATCGAATCGGAAAAAATGAAATTTTATCTTCGGCCGGTCGATCTCGGCGTACTGGTCATGGATGCGGTCGAGGCGAACCGCGAGTATGCAAAGCAGTACGGCGTAATCATGGAGGTGAACGACGTGGCGAGGGATGCGAGGGTGCTCGGCGACAAGGATCGCCTGATGCAGGTCCTCACCAATCTCCTGTCGAATGCGGTCAAGCATTCACCCGAGGGCGGAGTGGTTGGCGTGGAAACGGTCAACAACAACGGCTACTGGCGCGTTAGCGTTACCGACAGTGGGCCGGGCATCCCCGAGTCGTTCCACGGCGAGATCTTCAAGAAGTTCGCGCAGGCGGATGCGACTGACCACCGCAAGCGCGGCGGTACCGGTCTCGGCCTGAGTATCTCGAAGGCGATAATCGACAGGCTCGGAGGCCGCATAGGCTTCGATTCAGCACCGGGCGCTCGCACGCGTTTCTACTTCGACCTTCCGATGATGCAGCAACACTGGAGCACGGAAGCAGGTGCAGAACGTATCGTGACGAGCGCGGAACTGGAGGCGCGCGGAGTGAGGCAGTCATGGTGAACGATGCGCTGCAAAGAATCCTGTATGTCGAAGACGATGCCGACATCCGCAAGATCGTCAGCATGTCGCTGGAGATGGTCGGTGACTATACCGTGGCCGCGTGTGGCTCGTGCGCCGATGCGCTGGATGTTGTCGACGACTTCGATCCCGACCTGTTGCTGCTCGACGTAATGATGCCGGATGTCGACGGTCCGACGACGTTAAGCAGGCTGCGCAGGCGGGCCAGCGCCGCCGACGCCCCTGCGGTATTTATCACCGCCAAGGTCCAGGCCGTCGATATGGCGCACTACAAGCGCCTGGGCGTGTTCGACGTGATCGTCAAGCCGTTCGATCCCCTGGTGCTTTCCGACAGGATCGGGCAGATCTGGCAACACTACCGGAATCGTGAGCATGACGACGCCGGATGAAATCGTGGCGATGGAGCTGGCCCGACTGTCCGCGACCTTCGTCGCGCAATTGCCCGAGCAGGTGCAGGCGGTGGAGGACGATATGACGGCCTGGCTGGATGAGCCAGGGGATGTCGAACGGTTCGAGATCCTGAGTCACAGGGTCCACCAGCTCAAGGGTTCCGGCAGCACCTTCGGTTGCCCGGGCGTCAGCCGGGCAGCGCGGGCGCTCGAGCAAAGCCTCGGCGCGTTCCGGGGCGAAATCGTTGCGGGCCGGCTGCCGGCGCCCGTGGCCGTTGAATCGGCGATGACGGAACTTCAGAATGAGGCCAGACAAGCGCGAACGCGGTCGCCGGACCCGGAGGCGAGCCCATGAGAGTGCTGCTGATCGAAGACGACAAGCCCGTCCAGGAATTGTTGCGCGCCTATTTCGAAGCCAAGGGGCACACGGTCAGCGCGGCTGCAGATGGCGTCGAGGGTCTGAAGGCGTTCAGCGCCCGCGTGCCGGAACTTGTGCTGCTCGACGTCGGGCTGCCCCGGCTGGACGGCTGGGCGGTACTCGAAGCGATACGCGCGAGCTCCGCCGTTCCCGTGGTGCTTCTGACAGCGCTCGATGATACGGAAGACGTGGTAAGGGGCCTCGCCATGGGCGCGGACGACTATCTCACCAAGCCTTTCGATGTACGTGAGCTCGATGCACGCGTAAAGGCGATCCTGCGCAGGCTCGATGCCCAGGAAAACCGCGCCAGCCTCGATGTCGGAGACATCCATATCGACGATCGCAGCAAAACCGTGACCGTCGGCGATTCATCGCTTACCCTCTCGCCCAAGGAATACAAGCTGCTCCGCTTGCTGGCGAGCGAGCCGGGACGCGTATTCTCGAGCGACGAAATCATTGCCCACCTCTGGCCAGACAGCGACCGCGCCGCGGCCAATGACGTGAAGCAGTACATCCACCTGCTGAGAAGCAAGCTCTATCGATCGTCCGACGTCGGCACTCCGATCGAGAATATCAAGGGATTTGGCTACCGCCTGAATGGCTGAACGTCCCTGGACGGACGGACTTTTGACCCGAATTTGACTTTGCGCTGACGCGGCTTCTATGGCCGCGTCCGGGCCGCTGTCGGACAATTGTTTCCCGATGACGTAGCCGGCGCACACAAATGCGGATTAAGGGCGCCGTATCGATATGCGAGTGAATTGGCAATGTTGACCGGACTGCTGCAACCGTCTCCCTCAGGCAATACCTCAGGTATTGCAAACCCGATGCGGCGGATACCTCGGTATCCGCCGTTCTTTGAGCTCCGGAGCGGCATCGTCCGGACGGGAATCAGTCCGCAGCCGCTTCCTGCTCGCGGTGAATTGCCGGCCTACCGCCGGGGCGCGTCGGCGCAATCGTCCTTGCGGCTGCAAGCGCCGCACTTGAGCGAGCGCCGTTTCGCGTCGGGATCGTGCTTGTCCAGCCAGAGCTGAAATACTGCCCATGCCGCGCAAAGGGCGACGATGGCGAACAGTGGCAGAAGATAGCTGGTCATGGCGATTGCGGCCTCTCAGGACGAGCTGAACAGCCCGGCGAATCCCATGAACGCCATCGACAGCACGCCGGCAATGATCAGGTTCATCGCGGTTCCCTGAATCAGTTTCGGGATGTTCGACAGCTCCGATTCCTCCCGCAAGCCGGCCAGCAGGACCAGCGCGAGTGTAAAACCGATCCCGGCACCGAGCGCATAGACGATCCCCTCGACGAAACCGTAGCCGCGATTGGTCGCGAAGATCGCAAGGCCCAGGATTGCACAGTTCGTCGTAATCAGCGGCAGGAAGATACCCATGGCGCGAAACAACGCAGGGCTGAGCTTCTTGATCAGCATCTCGATGAACTGCACCGTACTCGCAATAACGACGATGAAACAGATCAGGCGCAAATAGGGAGCGTGGATCAGCACGTAGGTGTTGAGTACCCACGCGCAGACAGCGGTCACCAGCATGACGAAAGTCGTCGCCAGGCCGAGACGCGCGGAGGTCTCCAGCGAATTGGAAACACCCAGGAACGGGCACAGGCCGAGGAAGTAAGTCAGTACGAAGTTGTTGACCAACAGCGCGCTAATGAAGATCCAGGGCAGGTTTTCCATCAGTTGCCGCTCCTCTCAGCCTCGGCGACATCCGCCAGGAATTCGTCTTTCTTGTATTTGAACCAGTTGAAGAACAACAGGATCACGCCGAGCGTGAGGAATCCGCCCGGCGGCAGGATCATCACGATCCACGGCTCGAAGTTCTCGCTGAAGATACGCACCCCGAACAGTGCCCCGTCGCCCAGGATCTCGCGCACGGCGCCGAGCGAGAACAGTGCCAGCAGGAAGCCGCCGGCCATACCCAGCGCGTCCATTACGGCGAGCCGGGTGGGATAGCGGGATGCGAAGGCTTCCTGGCGGCCGAGGATGAGGCAGTTCGCGACGATCAGCGGGATGAAGGCGCCGAGTTCCTTGTGGACCTTGGGCACGAGCGCGAGCAGCGTGTAATCGGCAATCGTCACGAAGGTCGCAATGATGATGATGAAACAGGAGATACGTACCTGCTTCGGAATCACGTTGCGGAAAATCGACACGAGGAAACTGGATCCCACCAGTACGAACATGCTTGCCATGCCCATTGCGATGGCATTGATCGCCGAATTGGTGACGGCGAGCATCGGGCACATGCCCAGCACCTGCGCGAAGACGGGATTGTCGCGCCAGATCCCCTTGACGAATTCTTCATAGGATTCGTTCTTCTTCATGGCGTCGCTCCGTCGTCCGTCGACTCGCCGGCCAACGGCGGTTCCGTACCCGGCGCCGGCAGCTGTTCGGCCCAAGCGACATGGGTCTCGTTGATGATCCTGACGACCGCTTTGGCCGAGATCGTCGCGCCCGTAATCGCGTCTACCTCGTTCGGCTGCGCGCCCGTGCCTTTCTTCACTGTCACAATTTCCGGCTCGACCGATAAAGCGCTGAATTCAGCAACGAATTCGGCGTCCTTGTAGATCTTGTCGCCCAGCCCCGGCGTCTCGCGGCTTTCGAGGATTTCCATTCCGACGACCTGTCTCTCCCTCGGCATGTAGCCGTACAGCAGCGCTATCGTGTCCTGGAATCCGGGTCCGGCGCCCGGCATCGCGTAGCCGACGAAGTCACCCGCTTCGTCGTAGCCGCCGTAGACGACCGGCTCGTCCTTCTCGGGTTCGGTTACCGCCTGGATCCTGCCGTCGCGGTAGACAAGCGCCTGCATCCGGCTCACGCCCGGCAGCACCTTGAACACCGCTTCGCGAAGTTCGCGCGCCTTGTTCGCCGTAATCGTCGGCAACGTCGACTCGTAGATGCCGATGATCGCAATGCCCGACACCAGTCCGGCGATCGCGAGAGTCATAACGAGCCGCAGCGAACTCGGCGCAGGCGCCTGTTTGAGTGTGTCGGAACTCATGACTTCTTCTCGACCCCGTGCCCGAACACGCGAGGCTGCGTGTAGCGGTCGATCAACGGTGTTGCCGCGTTCATGAGCAGGATGGCGTACATGACGCCCTCGGGCAGGCCGCCGAACACGCGAATCAGCATCACCAGCAGACCGGTGCCGATGCCGAAGAACCAGGCGCCGCGCGGCGTAACGGGCGAGGTCACCGGATCGGTCGCCATGTAGATTGCGCCCAGCATCAGGCCGCCCGAGAACAGCGAGAACATCGGCGTCGGGAAGCGTTCGGCGTCGAAGAATCCGAGGATCGCGGAGAAGACGATGACCGTGCCCAGTATGCTGACCGGAATGCGCCAGTCCAGGTCGCGTCGCAGCCAGAGATAGATGCCGCCGAGCAAGAGCAGCAGGCCGCTGGTTTCACCGAGCGAGCCGCCAATCCTGCCGAACATGAGTCCGGTCAACGGCGTGGCTTCCTGCTCGAACTTGAACAGGCCGAGCGGGGTAGCCGACGATACGCCATCGACCTGGACCTGCATGAAAGGCAGCGCCAGGTTGCCCGCGTATGCGCTGAAAAAACCGCCTTCCGGCCCGGCTGGCACCCAGGTCGTCATCGCGATTGGGAACGTTGCCAGCAGGAATGCGCGGCCGAGCAGTGCCGGGTTGAACAGGTTGTGGCCCAGGCCACCCCAGATGACCTTGCCGAGCGCGATGCCGACAAATCCGCCGAGGAACGCCATCCACATCGGCAGGCCGGGCGGCAGTGTCAGTCCGAGCAGCAGCCCGGTGAGGATGCCGGTCGCGTCACGCAAGGACTCGCCGCGCGATGCCCGGTCGGCAAAGAGCCATTCAGCGAGGACCGCGCCGGCGATGCTCGAGCCGATTACCAGGACCGCGCTCAGGCCGAAAAACCAGAGCGAAGCTCCGGTCGCCGGCATCAGCGCGATAATCACGTCGCGCATCGCCTTCGGCGTTGTCATCCCCTGGCGCAGCAGCGGCGCATGGAACAGCAGCAGATCCGGATCCCGTCGTTCCTTCACCCGTCGGACTCCTTGCGATTTTTCAGGTCGTCCTTGGCGGTACGGATGAGCTGCACGATCGGGATGTTCGACGGGCACGCGAACGTGCAGCAGCCGCACTCCACGCAGTCGAAGACGTTATAGGCCTTCATCTCGTCGAACATGCGCGCCTTGGAAAGCCGCGCGAGGCGGGACGGATTCAGGAAATAGGGACATGCCTCGAGGCATCGGCCGCAGCGAATACAGGGAAATTCCTTGCGGCGCGCAGTCTGTTCCTCCGTGAACACGAGTATCCCGGAGCAGCCCTTGAGTACGGGAACGTCGAGGCTTGCGACTGGCCTGCCCATCATCGGTCCGCCCATGATGATCTCGCGCGTGCCCGGCTTAAGGCCACCGCAGAAGCGGACAACGTCGCGCACGGAGGTCCCGAGTGGCACGATGAGGTTTGCCGGGTACGTGACGCCCGGGCCCGCGACGGTTACCACCCGCTCGATCAGCGGCATGCCGCGCAGAAAATAGTCCGCGATCGCTACGACGGTGCCCACGTTGTTGACGTTGACTTCGACGTCGCGCGGCAGGCGACCGGCCGGCACCTCCGTGTTGAAGACGCTCTTGATCATCATCTTCTCGGCGCCCTGCGGATACTTGACCTTCAGTTTCACGATGCGCACGGGCTGGTCGGGCGAGAGGTGCCTGGAGATCGTTTCGATGGCATCCGGCTTGTTCGCCTCTATGCCGATGACCGTCTCCTCGGCGCCCAGTTTCTGCCGCAGTATCTCCGCGCCCTCGAGCAGCGCCTCGGGACGCTCGACCATGAGGCGATGATCGGTAGTGAGGTAGGGCTCGCATTCGGCGCCGTTGATGAGCAGGTGCCGGATTCTCACGCCGTCGGGCACTGAAAGCTTGACGTGAGACGGAAACGCGGCGCCGCCCATGCCGACGATGCCTGCCATCTGCACGGCCTCGATGAACGCCTCGAGCGACAGGGAGCGCCAGTCGGGCGCGGCGTCGGGATCCACTTCCTGGGTCGCGAAGGGATCCGCTTCGATTGCGACCGCCGGCGCGAAGCGGCCGTCGACGCCGCGAAAATCGCCGACCTTCTTCACGATGCCCTTGACCGGGCTGTGCAGTGCCGTGGATACGAACCCCCCGGGTTCGGCGATCAGCTGACCGCGTTCGACCGGTTCACCATCGGCTACGACGGCGCGCGACGGCACGCCGATGTGTTGCCCGAGCGGCATGATGAATTGCCTGCCGAAGGGCACTCGCTGGATGGGCAGGTCCTGCGTCTGCTTCTTGTGATGAGCCGGGTGGACTCCGTGTTCGAAGTTTCGGCGCAGAAAGCGAAATGCTCGCATCGCCGTTACCTCCGCTTCTGCGACGCAAGCGCCAGCAGGCGGCTGCGGATCTGCGCGGCGATCTCGGTCTGCGTCTGCTCCCGGATTGCCTTGATTTCGTCATCGGCAGCTCGCTTCTGCGCGTCGAGTTCCGCCTTGTGCTCGGCGGCCACCGCCTCACGAATCTCGGCCTCGACCCGTTCCGTGAATGGCGTTACCACGCCCGCGAGTTCCTGCAGGGTACGCCAGTTCGCGAGGCAGCCGGCTGCCACATCCCCGACCGCTGCAGCCACCGCAAATCGTTGCTCTTCTTCACCGTCACCGGCAGCGACATATGGCGTCTTGCCTTTGCGGCCCTTGTCATCGAGCTGCAGCCATTCGCTGAAAGGTGTCGGAGCAGGTGCATCGGCGGCGAGCGGCGCAAAGTGCATACCGAAACGACGTTGCAGGAGTGCCCAGTCCGCCGTTGTCAGGGTCTGGCCGTCTTCTTCCGGCGGCACGGTGATGTCACCGGGCGCCGGGTTCCCGGCGAGCGAAATACGCGAGCCGAACACGCCTTCGCCCAGGGGGTCGTAGCGGAATAGCGGCAGCGTGCGGGTGTCGACGGCGAGTCGTGCAAGTTCGAGGGTTCGCCGGGATTCGAATCCATGACGGGTGGGACTCGGCGCATAAACCTGCAGGAGCGCAGGGCCCTCGCTGTCGAGTGCCTCGAGCATGCTCTCGCCGAGGTGCGCCGGGTCGGCTATCGAAGTCTGCGCGACGTACGCCTTGCGTTGCGCCAGCGCGAGCAGGCCGAGCCCGGCCCGCGGGTCGTTCGTCCACGATTCCCGAAGTCCGAAATCCAGTTCGCTGAGCACCACCATCTTGACCGGCAGACCGGAATTCAGGAGCCAGATCAGCTGGCCGAGGCCTTGCCCCGCAATCATCTCGTCGCTGCCGATCAGCACGAGGGGCGGGCAGAGTTCGAGTTCGTCGGGTTCGAGATCCTGCCAGTGCAGATCCACAAGGGCAGCTCGTTTCCACTCGATGCCGTCCGGCTGATCGATCTCCAGCCGTGCGAGGCGCAACAGCCGCGCCAGTTCCGTGGTCTCGTGCAGATGACCTGCTACGAGGCCGGCGGCGATCTGCGCAGCATCGCCGGTCATGTCGATGACCACCGGCGCCTGGAAAGGATTGTGCGGGAAAGCACCTGCCCACGCTGCGGTGCTGCCGCCCGCAACAGCGAGCCCGTAGCGGGCGCGGCCGAGGCCATGGGCGCCCGCGACGAGGTTGTCATGCGCCGCATTGATGCGCTGCGAAAGTTCGATAAGACGCAACAGGTATTCGGTGTCCACGGAATGGTCGCCGCCTGCTTCCCCGACGCTCTCGGCGAGTTCGCGCAAGTCGACTCGCGGGCTGCTCGTCGTCCTGAGTCTCTCACTCACGGTTTCGAGGTCCTCGACAGCAAGCGTATGCGAGAGCGTTTCTTCGACCAGGTTCGCTACCGATTCGCCGGCATCGGCCAGCGTGGCTGAAAAATTCTGTACGAGCGGCTGCTGGCGAAACTCCGTCGCGGCAAGCGCGAGCTTGACGGCGATCTTCTCGCCAGAGCCGGCCTCGGCCGGGTCGCCGCCCGACATCACGAACTGGCAGTAACGGGACAGCAGTATGGACGACATCTTGCCGATGTCCGCGTTCCCGGCGACACGCTCGATCGTCTCGGACGCCGTATCCGGTGCGGCAGAGAATACCGACCAGCGCTTGCGCGCCGCCACCAGCATCCCGTCGTCCTGCTCGACCGACGTGAGGGCTTCGGCCTCGCAGCTGCGGATGCAGATGCCACAGGACTTGCACGCGTCGGGATTGATGACGACCGACAACAGCTCCGCACCGTCCTTCTTCACGGCTTCCGCGTCGTGGAAGAACGGCTGGGTGACGGCGACAGGCAGATCGCCCGCTTCGCGGACGATGGCTGCCACGCCTTCATCGATAGCCTTCTTGCGGTCCTCGTCGAGCGGCATCTTGTCCTTCAGCCAGGCATAGGCATCCTCGAGCAGGGCGCCAAACGTCGGCGCCACGTCTTCCGCCTTCTTGTTCGCCGCAATGATCCGCCCGGCGAGTTTCGATGCCACCGGCCGCACGGCGTCCGCGCCGACCTGCCGGATGCCGGCATCGATCAGTGCGGCCGGACCGGCTGCGACAACGCCGATCGCGCTGTCGGGACAGTTTGTCCAGCACCTGGCACAGCCGGTGCACAGCGCCGGGTCGAATTCCGGCATCCGCGTTCGTTTGCCGCTCGTGGAGTTGAACGTTGCGCTCAGCGGCGGCATCGTGCCCGTCGCAAAGAAAGGATCCGCGGTCAGCCGGTCTGCTTCGCCACGTCGATAAGCAACTCCTGCCTGGTCCCAGAACCGCGGCAGGCTCGCAAATACGTCGTCATTGCGGCCGAGATGACGCACAGCCGCAGGCGCCTCACCGTCCCACGCCGCTCTGCCCGAAGACTCGTGCGGCGCTTCGCTGGATGATTCACCAACCTGTTCGAAACCCGACTGGAAGGCGCTCGTCAGCGCGTCGCGACGTTCTGCGTCCACGCCCTCGAGCAATGCCCGGCGTGCAGAGAAAATTCGCCGTACCTTGTCATCGATCAGCCCGATGTCGAGCAAAGCCGCAAACAAGGCGCCGAGCAGCCATTCGGATCGATCGCCGTCGGCGGCCGGCATGAGCGTCCATGCGCTGTCCTTGCCGATGATGCGTACCTGCCTGTTGCTCGCGTCCAGCGTGACGTCGGCAACGACGTCATCACCGGGATCCAGCAGGCTGTCGTCGCCGACGATCAGCCAGTCCGTCCGAACGTCGCCCCAGCCGTCCCATGCGGGCGCTGGCCGGCTGCGTACGCGGCCTTCTTCCAGCTTGTGCAACAGTGCGGCGGCCGCTTCCACGATGCTCCGTCCCAGCTTGCTGTCCAATTGCCGAATCGCGATCACCGTCGAGCGCGGCGATGCGTTTGCTCCGATTTCAGCCGATGCGCGAACACCGCGAGCGGCAAGCTCGGGGTAGGCGCGACGAAGAGCGTCCAGCAGTACTTCTCGCTTGGGTTGCCTGCCCGAAGGGTCGTCGAACGAGATGCCGAGGAACAGCGGCGCGGCTGCCGGGAGATCTTTCCTCGTACAAAGCTCGGCGAGGTCGGCAACAGTGAGCGGCAATCCGCCGACGCCGTAGACGACGGCCTGGCAGGCGTGTTGCGGTCCCATGCGCGATCGTTCCAGGCTCGCCCGGACTTCGCGTGTCAGTGGTGGGTCTTCCGCCAGCGGTGCGCTCACGCGCTCCAGCACGAATGCGCGCTGCCGCCCGTTCAGTGCCGCTCCGATCTCGGCGGCCGGGAAGGGTCGCAGGACGTGGATACCCAGGACGCCGACCTTAACCTTGTGCTGTTTGCGGATGTAGTCAGCCGCAAAGCACGCGGTTTCGAATGCCGAGCCCTGCACGACAAGCACGGTCGTCGCGTCCTTCAGGCGATGCCGGGAAACGGCCTCGTTGTGCCTGCCGGTCTTGCTCTCGAATGCCTTGAATGCCGATGCCAGCGACTCGCTGACGAAGCTGTCGAAGAAAGGTCCGCGGGCGAGCGCACCGAGCGCAAAACTGTTTGCATCGAACAGGGCGCCGATCAGCACGGGCTCGTCGAGATCGTGCCACGCCGGAACGCGGCGCCGCGTATCGCCGAAGAGCAGCCTCTGTGCTTCGGTCGGCGAATCGATCTGATCGCCGGGAGCGCCGAGCAGGGCATTGACCTGGGCCGGCGACAGCAGTCGTACGTCCTGGGCGGCGAGGGCAGTCTGCTCGCCATCCATCACGACCATCACGGGCACGAGTGTCTCTTCGGCTACCCGCCGTGCCACGTAGGTGAAATCGACGGCTTGCTGGACGTTGGTGGCGAACAGTATGCAAAAACCCGCGTCGGCACCGAGGTGCACTGTCTCGTGTCCCGTACCCGGAGCAGAACCATGCGCGGTCGCTGCGCGCGCACCCACGTGCAACACCAGCGGAACGTGTTTGCCGGCAGCCGAAATCAGCAGATCCTGGGATGCGGCGATATCCGTACCCGACAGGAAAGCCGTAGCACGACATCCCGCCAGCGCCAGGCCGGTTGCTGCTGCGACAATACCGCGCGGTCCTTCGGCCGACTGCGCGGCAAGCGCCTGGCCGAACAGGTTGGTGCCATGCGCGACCTCGCCCAGCCAGACGTCGTCGGCTGCGTTGGCCGGTGCGGTGCCGCCGAGCACCGCATGCGTGGCGATCGCGGCTTCCGACAGCGTGACGGCCGTGTTGCCGTCGAGCACGGTGGCGAGGCCCTCCTCGCGGATGTCGGATCCGGCCGGTGCACCGAATACCTTGCGGTACCAGCGGATCGCCGTATTACGCAACGTAGCCATCAGGCGGTCCCCGCTTTCCTGGACGCCTGGTCCTGGAATTGTTCGCGTTCGAGCCAGACGATCGCGCGGGTTGGACAGCGGAATACCGCGTCCGGCCTCGGTTCACCGCCGGACGAATAGTCGATGACGGGGAGATTGTCTTCCATCGTGATCAGACCCGGGGACGCATCGGCCGCGCATCTGCCGCAAGCGTCGCAGGCAACCCTGCACAATTGCGTTGCGGCTTCGCCGGCCAACGGTATGTTGCACTGGACATAGAGGTTCTGGCTCAGGGGCACGAGTTCGAACAGGTCGCGGGGGCAAGCCGCCTGGCAGTCCGGGCAGGCGGTACATTTTTCTGTATCGACCTGCGGCAGCCCGTTGGCGTTCATGTGGATCGCATCGAAAGTGCAGGCACGCTCGCAATCCGCCAGTCCCAGGCATCCCCACGCGCAGCCCTTGCCGCCGCCGGATACCAGCGCCGCGGCGCGGCAACCCTCGAATCCCTGGTACTCGGCGATCTGGTTGGCCTGCAGACGGCCGCCGCCACAACGCAACCTGGCAACAAGTTTCTCCTGGCTGCCGGCGTCGACCTGCAGGTACTCGGCGATCTCCTCGATGGCATCGGCGGTGCTTACCGTGCACTGGCTGGGCTCGACCTCGCCGGCCACGAGTTTCTCCGCGAACGGCAGGCAGCCGGGTTGCCCACAGGCGCCGCAGTTGGTTCCGGGCAGCAGTTCGTTGGTCTTCTCGATTCTGGGGTCCTCGTCCACCTTGAGAAAGCGCTGCGCGATGGCCAGGATCGTGCCAAAGAACAGGCCGATGCCTACCATGATTGCGGGCGCTACGAGGATGCTGTTCATCAGTTGAATGGCGCTGCGCGTGCGATCAGTTCGTCGAGGTTGGGCTCGTTCGGATTCAGCGGTTTGCCGGGATGGATGCACTTGGCCGGGCAGATCTCGGCCGCCCTGACGAGTTCATCGTAGGTGCCGGCCTTCGGGTCGACCAGGTATGCCTGCTTGTCATCGTTGTAGGCGAACATCATTTTGTTGATGCCCATGCAGTCGTCGCAGGTCGTGCATGCCGGCGTGTCGAGCCAGGGCTCGTCGAAGCTGAGTTCCTCTTCGGGTTCCTCCGCCTCTGCCGGCTCGGCTTGCGCGTCGGCTTCAGGCTCGACGCCTTCCGCCGGCGCTTCGACCTCGGCCGGGCGGGCCGCCGGCATCGTCGCCAGCTGGCCGCCCCCGGCAAGCATGCCGGAGAGGTCTGCTCCCATCAGCACGTCGACGAGCTGACCCATGGCCTCGCCGGCCGCTTCCGAGCGAACCGTCTGCAGTTCCTCGGCGTGTTCTTTCAGAAGCTGCTCACGCTCGGCTTCCAGCGCGGCGCGCTGCTCTTCGATGATCCGCTCGACAGCCTCTTCGACGTAGTAGTTCTGGACACCGGCGAGTTCCTGCAGGGCATGCCAGTAGTTGAGACGATCCCGGCAGGCGAATACGAGTGCGCGTGAGACGACCAGCCTGACCAGCATGCCATCCTCGCCGATGCCCCAGACGAACGGGACGAGGCGATCTTCGTCCGCTTCGAGATAATCGGCCACGGTGACGAGATCTTCAGACTCGAAACCCGCTGGCACCATGCGGAAGTGATCGTGCAGCGCTGGCATCAACAATGCGTAGTCGGCAAACGTAAACGCCAGCTCCATCTTCGTTTCTTCACCCTCGGCGCTGCGGTATTCCAATGTCTCCACAGGCCAGTCTTCGTCCGGCTGCGGGTTGCCGTCGAAACTGACGCGCTTGGCGGCCTGGTCGCCGGCATCCGGATTGACGAGCAGGAACGGGTGTGCGCGGCTTTCGAGTGCCGCACTGGCGACGAACCAGGGCTCCAGGATCGGCTTCGCAGTCTTCGTTTGCGTACCCCTGTTGACCAGGTGCAGGCTGGACCGGTTGCTGTCGATCGCACACAGGAACCCGGCCAGCAGGTCCTCGTGGCGTGCTGCCGATGTTTGCGCGACGACGACCTGGCGATGTCCGATGCCGAAGTTGGCCAGTTCGAAGCGATAGGCGTCGAAGGGGCCGTCGCCGGCTTTCACCGCAGGGTTGTCATAGGCGCGCACCCAGGTCAGGACGTGCACCGGCAGCCGCGAACCCAGTAGATGCGAGAACGTCGGCAGTCCGTCGGTCGCGAGATAGTCGGCCGATTCCAGCGCTATGACGCGCGTTACGAGATGCAGTTCTTCGTCCGAAAAGGCCTGCCAGTCGAAGGTGGCGAACCATGAATCGTGTACGGGTGGGTCGTATCGATCCTCGGTTTCGAGGTCCGCGACGCGCATCGCCGCAAACAGGCGGCCGAAGCGTTCGGCATCCTCCAGGAACAACTCGCTCGCCGTCGCACACGCCTCGTAACTCTCTACGACATCGACGTCAGGTTGCTCTCCAAACCAGGGATTGACGACGCGGCCCGCGAAGCGCACCAGCACCGGATCATCGACCCAGCCCCTGAGCACGTCGAGCGCATTCTCGATTCTCGATCGCCGATCGGGCGCCATCTCCTGCGAACCGTGGGAGCGTTTTTCGAGCATGCCCGATAACGCGCCGCTGTCCAGGAGGTGGCCGGCCGGGCCCGCGCTGCGCGGCTCATTGCCTTCCGCCGACTTGGACTTCTCGACCCGCAGCAGCGAGTCGAGCGCGGCAGCGCGCTTCTCCACCTTGCGGCGCAGCGCTTCGCGTTGCGGACCGAGGCGGTGACGGATCACGTGCACGAACAGGTGCAGCGGTACGTCAGCACCGTATGCGAGGTAGCGGCTGCCTTCCTCGATCGTCGCTTGCAGCCTGTCGAGGTCTGATGCGAGGCTCTCGCGGTTGCTTTCCCTGAGGTCCAGGTGCGCCTGCAGGGCCTCCGCCGCCTCGGCGAACAGGGACGGTGCATCGACCGGGTCGGGCCCCGTCAGCTTCTGCCGAAGGTAGCGCTCCAGCCATGGCAGGTTGTCCCTGAGTATCTTGGCCTGCTCCGCGCCCGGCGCAAAGGTCTCGATCGATGCAGACAGGTGCTCGCTGAGCGGCCTCGCCAGCACCGTCTCGGCGTCGTCACCACGCGGTACCAGGTAGAGCGGGTACTGGTAGCGAATCGCAGAGGAGTCGCGATAGGGGTTCAGGAGTGCGGGCAGGATCGCCCCGGCAGGCACTGCTGTCGCCTCCGCGGCCGCCGGCTCACCGTAATGAAAGCGGCGTAGCAGGTTGATCATGGCGGCACCGTCTTCGACGTCGGGCTGTTTACTTTCGGCTGCGGAGTCCATGGTCGCTCCGGGGTCAGATGGCGAAATGATCCAGCGCCTCGTTGAGGCCGGCGAGTCTCTCCTCCGCCGTCATCTCGAGGCCAACCGCGGACATCTGGTCATAGCGCGGTGCATCCCTGTTCTGGTACAGGATCCCGAGCGGCAACTCGTCCGGATTCTCGGCAAGCTCGCGCGCAGCATGGATATCGGACGGATCGTGCTCCGCCTGATTCGGGAACTGGCGTTTGACCGAATCGTCGACCTGCACGCCCTTTTCGTGGGTCAGCAGCTTCAATCTCGCGGGCTCGTCCTGCAGCGTCTTGCCGATCGACTCGACGTAAACGGGGCAGCGCTGGATGATTCTTACGAAACTCGTGCCCTTGTGCTCATGAGCCTTCCTGATCACTTCGTGCCGAAGCTGGGCGTTCCAGTCGACGATCTGTGCGACGAACGAAATGTTCGTGATTCCGAGCGTAACCGTCAGTGGGTTCAGCGGCGGTAGCAACGCGCCCGAAGGATGCGTGTTCGTCGGGACTTCGAGCGGCGTTGTCGGCGATGTCTGCTTCTTCGTCAGCCCATAGATGCCGTTGTCGAAAACCAGCATCGTCAGGTCCATGTTGTACCGCATGGCATGGAGCCAGTGCGCCGCGCCAATGGAGAAGCAGTCGCCGTCGCCGGTCGCAACCCAGACGTCGAGATCCGGACGCCGTGACTTGATACCGCAGGCAACCGGCAGCGCGCGTCCGTGCAGGCCATGGAAACCGTAGGTATTCATGTAATGAGGCAGCCGGCTGGAGCAGCCGATGCCTGATACTGCCACGGTCTTTTCCGGCTTTAGCTGTGCGTCGCGGCACACTCGGTGCACCGCGGCCAGAATGCCGTGGTCGCCGCAGCCCGTGCACCAGCGTGGCTCGGCGCCGCAGTAATCTTCCAGCGTGAAGTAGCGTTCTTTTACATCCAGAGACCAGTCACCTTTCAAGCCGAACATCATTCTGCTCCTTCCAACTGTTCGAGGGTTTCGTCTATGACCCGGCCGATGGTGGCGGGTGACAACGGGTGGCCCGGTACCTTGGACCAGCAGTCGATATCCATGAGCGTGTGCGCCCGCAGCAAGTACGCGAGCTGTGCGTAGCGCCGGTTCTCGCTACCGGACAATGGTGCGTCAGGCGCGTCGCTGT
>JAACFE010000153.1 GCA_009937525.1 Gammaproteobacteria bacterium | reverse complement strand
AGGCGAGGCTGCCGAGCGGCTCGCGGGGGATCCCTGGACTATCGAGCATCCCAGGGAGTGGTCCGGTGAAGATACGAAATGGCTCGAGCAGGCCCTCGCGGCACGCGAGTTGCCGCCGCCTGCGCTCCGAGAGGATGCCGCGATCGTCGCCGGCCTCAGGATCCGACTTGGCGCGGCTTGCCTCGATGCAACGCTCGACGGCCTGCTGGTGGACAAGCGCGCAGTTGAGGGGCGCTTGCTTGCGGCATGGGAACGGCAGATGCCGGAACACCGGGGGGACGCGGATGTCTGAAGCGACTATCAGCTGGCTCAGCGGCCCCGTGTTACGGGCACGCACTTGCGGCCGCTTTCACGTCAGCGACGCCATCCTCGTCGGAGCCAAACGCCTGCTCGGGGAGGTCATCCGGGTCGAAACCGGCGGCATTGTGGCGCAGGTCTACGAAGACACCACAGGGCTGCGGCCTGGGGATCATGTCACCAGCAGCAGCGAACCGCTGTCGATTCGGCTGCGGCCTGGTCTGCTCGGAAATATTTTCGACGGATTGCTACGGCCGCTGGTCGCAATGCCGGGCGATACCGTGCTGGCGGGCATGCGCGAGGCGGCCGCAGTACCGCTGCATTACTGTCCGCTTGCGAAGAAGGGCGACGAAGTTCGGGGCGGACAGGTCGTCGGCAAGTTCACCACAGGGGCTATTACCGAGAATCACCTCGTGCCCCCTGGCGTGGACGGCGAGGTCGTCTCGATTGCCGGTGAAGGCGACTACGAGGATAACGAGGTGCTATGCGTACTGCGCGGCGAGACAGGCAGCGAGACGCGGCTCGATGCCGGGCACTACTGGTCGATACGGCGGCCGCGCCCTGCCGTAAAACGATTACCGCCGCGCGAGCCACTGGTTACGGGACAGCGCATCATGGACACGCTCTTTCCGGTTGCCCGCGGCGGCCGCGCAGCGCTGCCGGGCGGATTCGGGACGGGCAAGACCATACTGCAGGAAAGCCTCGCCAAGTGGTGCGATGCCGACGTCATCGTTTACGTCGGCTGCGGCGAGCGCGGAAATGAAATGGCCGAAGTACTTAACGAGTTCCCGACGCTCGAAGACCCGCGGAGCGGCAGGCCGCTGCTCGATCGCACAGTCATCATCGCCAACACATCCAACATGCCTGTTGCGGCTCGCGAAGCGAGCATCTACACCGGGATCACCGTAGCGGAGTATTTCCGCGACCAGGGGCTGCACGTTGCGTTGATGGCCGACTCGACGACCCGCTGGGCGGAAGCGCTCAGGGAGATCAGCGGCCGACTCGGCGAACTGCCCGGCGAACAGGGATTCCCGGCGTACCTGAGTTCGCGCCTGGCCGAATTCTATGAGCGCGCCGCGCACGTGGAAACGCTGCAGGGCAACGAGGGATCGGTAACGATCATCGCTGCCGTCAGTCCGCCCGCAGGTGACTTTTCCGAGCCGGTGACCAGCCAGACGAAGCGCTACGTGCGGTGTTTCTGGGCGCTGGATCGAGACCGCGCCCAGGCGCGTTTTTTCCCGGCGGTGCATCCGCTCACCTCGTATTCCGAAGACATCGATGCACTCGCGCGTTGGTGGCAGGCGAGAGGTAACCCCGACTGGATGGGACACCGTCGGCAGATCCTGACCCTGCTGGAGCAACGTGCGCGCCTCGAGCGCATGGCCCGCATCGTCGGCAAGGACGCATTGCCGCCACGGCAACAGCTCACGCTGTTGTGCGCCGACCTCATAAACGAAGCGCTCCTGCGGCAATCTGCGTTCTCGCCGGTCGACCGCTATTGTTCGCCCGAGCGCCAGACGGCGCTCGTGCAGGTAATTCTACGGTTCGTCGATCGTGCCGTGCAGGCGCTCGATCATAACGTGGCCCTCGAACACATTGCGGCAATACCGGTGCTACGCCGGCTGCAACGGGCCAGCGAAGAAATTTCCGAGGAAAAGGTCGCACAGTTTCGCCTGCTGATGGAACGGCTGGACGAGGAGTTCGACCAGCTCGAGAAGAGGGAGGGTCATGCGCGCTGATTTCAGGGTCGCCAATGCTGCCGAACGCGTGGAAGGGCCGATGCTGTTCCTGAAACGCACCGTCAACATCGGGCTGAACGAGGCGCTCCATGTCATCGGCCGGGATGGCGTCGAGCGGCTGGGCCGCGTCGCGACATTAGACGAAGACTTTGTCATCGTCGAGGTTCTGGAGAAGACCGCGGGTCTTGGCGTCGAAGACACTGTTGTATCGATGCTTGGCGAGCCGGTCTGCTTCGACGTCGGCCCGAATATGCTCGGCCGGGTATTCGACAGCATCGGGCGGCCGCTCGACGACGATACGCCGATTCCGGCGATGCGCCGCATGCGTATCGATGGCATGACCATAAACCCGGCGCGCCGGGCCCTGCCCAGAGACTTCATTGAAACAGGGATCACCGCGATCGACCTGATGAACAGCCTGGTTCGTGGGCAGAAGCTACCGCTGTTCTCCGGAGGTGGGCTGCCCCATGACCGGCTGGCTACTTCGATTGCGCAGCGCGCTCGTCTGCGAGAAAGCGACAGTGGCGAGTTCGCCGTGGTCTTCGTCGGCATCGGTATCTCGCACGATGTCGCGGAGGGCTTTCGCGCAGCGATGGAATCGAGCGGAGCGCTCGGCCACACGGTGATGTTTCTGAACCGCGCCGACGAATCGAGCGCGCAACGCCTGCTCGCGCCACGTTATGCACTCACGGCCGCCGAATACCTCGCGTTCGTCGAGGGCCGCCACGTCCTTGTCATCATGACCGACATGACGAATTACTGCGAGGCGCTGCGCGAAGTCTCGGCGAGCCACGGCGAGATCCCCGGACGCAAGGGATTTCCCGGATACATGTACTCCGATCTCGCCAGCCTGTTCGAGCGGGCAGGTTGCCTGCATGGCAATGACGGTACGCTGACGCAGCTGCCGATACTGACCTTGCCTGGCGATGATATCGGCCACCCGATTCCTGATCTCACCGGCTATATCACGGAAGGGCAAATCGTTCTCGATCGCGAACTGGATCGCCGCGCCGTGTATCCACCGATCAACGTACTGCCGAGCCTTTCGCGGCTAATGGATTACGGGACCGGCGAAGGATTCACCGACGCGGACCACCCGGCACTCGCCAGCCAGTTGTTCGCGGCCTACGCGAATGCGCGCCGCGTGCGGGTGTTGGCGAGTGTAATGGGGCAGGAGGGCTTATCCGACAGCGATCGCGATTACCTCGCGTTCGGTGATGCGTTCGAGGAAAAACTAATCAACCAGGAGACGGCCCGGACGCTCGAAGAAAGCATGGCAATCGGCTGGGAGACTCTGAGCCTGCTGGCCGAGACCGAACTGACACGTCTCAGTAACGAGCAGATCGTGCATTACATCCGGCGGGAGAAGGCTCGTGCCTGAGTTGCTGCGGACACAGACTGCTTCGCGCAGCGCATTTCTCGAACTGCAGGACGAGCAGCGCCTCGTCAACGACGGTTACGAGTTCCTCGACGAAAAGCGCATCCTACTGGCGGCGGAATTGCTGCGGCAGCGCAATGCATGGCGCGAGGCTCACGCCGATTTCATGGCGCGCTGGCGCAGGGTGGCGAAGCTACTGCCCGCAGCAGCCGCGGACCAGGGGCTCGAGGGTCTCCAGGTGCATCCCCGTTACACTCTGAATGAGGCTGGCTTCGAGATCTCCGGGCGCCCCTACGTAGGCCAGGTCATGCTGGATGCGAGCATCGATAGCGGTGATACAGAGCTGTCACATGAACCCGTGAGGCCATCGCCCGAGGTGCGCCGCCTTGCGGCCGCGGTTCGCGATGTCCTTGAGGCTGCGGCGCCTCTTGCCGCCATTACCGCCAATGTCAGGCGCCTGATACGCGAATACCGGCGCACGGAGCGCCGGGTTCGCGCGCTCGAGAACGTCGTGCTTCCGGAAATTCACCAGGACCTTGCAACGATGGAGGAACACCTGGACCTGAACGAACAGGAAGAGGTCATACGGGTTCGATCGCTGCGTGTTTTCGTGGGCCCCCAGGCAGGTTCGCCGAGCCGACCAAACGAGTCGGCCAGTTCGAACCCGAACCTGCTGGGTGGGCCTTCGTCAGGGACATGACAAGGTCGATTGCCGTTCCCCAAAGTGTGTCAGACACGATACTTGCGAGTTAGATGGCTTTTCTAATAGCCGTCCCTCTTTTGTCGTTACTGGTAGAGGTTTACTTGAAGCAGTTGCCTCGGGTATAGGCCCGAGCATGGCCGCCTTCATTGATTACCGAGAATCGGTCCTGGCTCTTGCTCCCCACGCCCTGGAACTCGTTAAGAAAATCCTCGTGGCTGTGGACATCCGGAAAATAATTGATGCCATCCATCTGCGTGATCGTGATGCCCACTACGCCGACGCGATAACTGCCATCGGCCTCAAACGTGT
>JAACFE010000067.1 GCA_009937525.1 Gammaproteobacteria bacterium | reverse complement strand
CGCCGAAGATCACCGTTTCGAGCACACAGCCGTTGGGCGCCAAAATCAGCATCATCCACAACAATGCAGCGCCTCGCATTTTCCGACCTGCCCCAGGCGGCTCTGCCAGGAACCAATCCCGTTGCACTGGCCGCCTTCAGCGACGACGACCAGGCAAGTTGTATATTGGGGCCCACAGGCTGATGGCAAGTTCGGACAAACCGCAGGCCGCTCGGACGCAAGACGGCTACATTCGCGCAGCGCCTCGCCGCGAATGCGCTGCTAGCGACAGTAATACTTAATCACCGTCCGGGTTGGCTCGTCGACGACATAGGCGTCGAGGCAAAAGCCTGCAGCGCCAGCGTAGACATAAGTGATCGCCGGGATACCTGCATCGAAGTCTGCAAACCGGTGTCGCGCTTCATACATGGCGTCGGGCGGACCCAGCGCCGCCAGGAGTTCGTCTCGGCTCCTGCCTACCCAGGGATTGTCGTAAGCCCTGAAAAAAACCGAGTAGCCGTAATGAGGGTCCGCCGCCAGGGCCGCGTCGGGCGCTCCTTTTGCGACGATCAACTCCCCGACGCTGCAACTGAATAGCGGCAAGAGTAGCGCACTGCAGAGAAATCCGATCTTGCGCATATGCCCGACTGCTCCTGGCCCGATCCGGGTGATCAGGCACTCGTGGACCGCCGATGTTTTCGGCAGTGGTCAGCACCGAATATAAGGCAATGGCTGCCGCGGGCAATAAGGGGTTTCCCCGGGGTCCCTCAGGCGTAGGACGGTGTGGCGTAGGAAATCGGCGCCTTGCGGCCGTTCTCGAACGTGGCTTCTTCCCAGGCCGATTCCTGCTCCAGCAGGGCCCGCAGAAGCTTGTTGTTCAGGTCGTGGCCCGACTTGTATGCGCGAAACTCGCCGATCAGGCTGTGATTCAGCAGGTACAGGTCGCCGATCGCATCGAGAATCTTGTGAATGACGAATTCGTTCGAATACCGCAATCCATCCTCGTTGAGGATGCGGTAATCGTCGAGAACAATCGCGTTGTCCATGCTTCCACCGAGCGTCAGGTTACGCTCACGCAACGCTTCGACGTCCCGCAGGAAACAGAACGTCCGTGCCCGGCTGACTTCCTTGAGAAACGACGTGGACGAAAAATCGATCGTCGCGTGCTGGCTGATCTTGTTGAACACGGGGTGATTGAAGTACACCTCGAAGTTCACCTTGAAGCCGTTGAACGGCACGAGCTCGGCCCACTTGTCGCCGTCCTCGACACGCACTTTCTTCTTGATGCGGATGAATCTCTTCGCCGCGTTCTGTTCCTCGATGCCCGCCGACTGCAGCAGGAACACGAACGGCCCTGCACTGCCATCCATGATCGGGACTTCAGGCGCCGACAGGTCCACGTTCAGGTTGTCGATGCCGAGACCGGCCAGCGCGGACATCAGGTGCTCGACGGTCGCCACCTTCACGCCGTCCTTGATCAGCGTGGTCCCCAGCATGGTCTCTCCGACCAGTCGCGGATCGGCCGGAATGTCCGCCGGATGCTCGAGGTCGACGCGACGAAACGTGATGCCGGAGTTCTCCGCCGCAGGCCGCAGCGTCATGTAGACCTTCTCGCCGTTGTGCAGTCCGACGCCGGTCGCACGAATCGCGGTTTTGAGGGTGCGTTGTCGCAACATAGGCAGTTTTTGAATTTGCTCTGGTTTTTTCCGGTTTGTTGCGAGCCAGCCACACACGGGTAGCAAATGTGACAGCAATGTGGCACCGCGAAGTGCGCACGAGCGTACCACTGGCCTCGAATCTCTTCAAGGTTTTCAATCTCTTATGGAGACACAGTAAGGCCGCCCGGGAATTGCGGCGAGCAGGGGGAGAGAAAGGGGCCGGCCCGGTTGAACCGGGCCGGCAGAGCGGAGGTGCGGAACTTCCTGGTTGCCCCGGCGCCAGTGAGTATCGCCGGAAGCGCCCTTTCTGTCTTCAGTCGGCCTGTCGCCGCAGGAAGGCGGGAATGTCCAGCAATTCTTCCTGCAGTCCCGAGCCCTCTAGGCCATCGCCAACCGCGCGCTTCCGCTGCACCGTCGGCTTGTCGAAGCCCTGGTAATTCGGTTCGCTCAGTTTTTCGGCCGGACGACGCACGATGCGCACGGGCGAGTCGGCCTTCGCTGACGCCTGGCCGAGTCCGGTCGCGACGACCGTCACACGAATCTGATCGGTCATGTCGGGATCGATGACGGTGCCGACGACGACCGTCGCATCGTCCGAAGCGAACTCCTTGACCGTGGCACCGACTTCCTGGAACTCGCCGATGGACAGGTCCATGCCGGCGGTGACATTCACCAGTATGCCGTTGGCCCCGGCCAGGTTGATGTCCTCGAGCAGCGGGCTGGACACGGCAGCCTCTGCCGCCTCGCGTGCGCGATCTTCGCCCGACGATACGCCGGTGCCCATCATCGCCATGCCCATTTCGGCCATGACCGTCCTGACGTCTGCGAAATCGACGTTGATGAGCCCGGGTCGCGTAATCAGTTCGGCGATGCCCTGTACGGCGCCCTGCAGGACCTGGTTCGCGGCGCGGAAGGCATCGAGCAGCGTGGTCTCGCCGCCCAGTACGGTCAAGAGCTTCTCGTTGGGGATCGTGATCAGCGAATCGACGTACTTGCCGAGCTCGCCGATTCCTTGGTCGGCGATCTGCATGCGCTTGTTGCCCTCCATGTCGAACGGCCTTGTCACGACCGCGACGGTCAGGATCCCAAGTTCCTTCGCCACCTGGGCGACCACGGGCGTCGCACCCGTGCCGGTGCCGCCGCCCATGCCGGCCGTGATGAACAGCATGTCGGCACCCTCGATGACCTCGTAGATGCGATCGCGATCCTCCATCGCCGCCTGGCGGCCGATGTCCGGGTTCGCGCCGGCACCGAGTCCCTTGGTAATGTTGCATCCGATCTGCAACGACGTTCTGACGCGAGAACCCTTCAGCGCCTGCGCATCGGTATTCGTACAGATGAAATCGACGCCCTCGATGCCGGCATCGACCATGTGCGAGATGGCATTGCCGCCACCTCCCCCGACGCCGATCACCTTTATGACCGCGCTCTGGCTGTGTGCATCCATCAATTCAAACATTCAAGCTTCCTCCGCTTATCGTCCTTAAGGGGCACTCACTGAACCCCGCAAACCGGTCCGGCTGATGACCGGACCTCCCATTCATCAAAACTGCTTGCCGAACCAGGCCCTCATGCGCTCCCACACGTCACCCAGGGTGTTATTTATCGGAGTGCTGCGCCCGCCTCGCCTCGACAGGTTTTCGTAGCCATAAAGAAGAAGACCGACACCCGTCGCATGGATCGGGTTTCTCACTACGTCCATCAGGCCGTCGACGTACTGTGGCGATCCGAGCCTGACCGGCATGTGAAAGACTTCTTCAGCAAGCTCGACGGCGCCTTCCATCTTCGCGCTGCCGCCGGTTATCACGATGCCCGCTGCGATCAGTTCTTCGAAGCCACTTCGTCTGAGCTCATCGCGGATCAAGCCAAAGAGTTCTTCGTACCTGGGCTCGACAATCTCTGCGAGCGTCTGTCGCGCCAGCCTGCGCGGCGGGCGGTCGCCGACGCTCGGCACTTCGATCGTCTCGTCCGGATTCGCGAGCTGCGACAGCGCGCAGGCGTACTTGATCTTGATTTCTTCCGCATACTGCGTTGGCGTGCGCATCGACACGGCGATGTCATTGGTCACCTGGTCGCCCGCGATCGGAATCACTGCCGTGTGCTGGATCGCGCCGCCCAGGAAGACGGCGAGATCCGTCGTACCACCGCCGATATCGACGATGCACGAGCCGAGTTCCTTTTCATCGTCGGTCAGTACCGAGTAGCTCGAAGCCAGCTGCTCGAGCACGATGTCGTCCACTTCCAGGCCACACCGCTGCACGCACTTGACGATGTTTTGCGCGGCACTCTCTGCGCCGGTCACCATGTGGACCTTGGCCTCCAGGCGTACCCCTGACATACCGACCGGCTCGCGTATGCCCTCCTGACTGTCGATGAGAAATTCCTGGGGCAGAATGTGGAGTATCTTCTGATCCGCCGGAATAGCGACGGCCTGTGCAGCATCGATGACACGATCCACATCCCCCGGCGACACTTCCTTGTCCCGGATCGCGACGATTCCATGCGAGTTGAGGCTGCGAACGTGACTGCCGGCGATCCCGGTGTATACGGAGTGGATGTCGCACCCGGCCATCAATTCGGCTTCCTCGACGGCGCGCTGTATCGAGTGCACCGTCGATTCGATGTTGACCACGACGCCTTTCTTGAGCCCGCGTGACGGGTGCGAGCCGATACCGACGACCTCGATATCGCCGTCATCATTCAGCTCGCCAACGATCGCGACCACCTTCGACGTGCCGATGTCGAGACCGACGATCAGATTCTTGTCGCCGCGCTTCTGCATGGCTACGGCGTACCCCGCAATGCCAGCAAGGCCTCGTCGTCTTTTTCCGGTTCCGTCGTCGGCGTCGTGGCGCCGTCGTTCCAGCCGATCGTGAACCCGTTGCTGTAGCGCATGTCGACGTAGTCGATGTCTGCGGCCCGGCCCGTGATTATGTTGGCGACCACGTCGAGGAACAGGCTTGTGCGTTCGTCCACGTCACGGCGGCCGAGGCGAATTTCCACGCCGTTGGTCAAAGTGATATCCCACGCACCGCGCGCATCCAGGTGCACGCGCCGCACATCGAGGCCCAGGGGGATCAGCTGTTCCCTGATCGCAAGGTAGCGGCGGGCGACTTCGTCCGAGCGATCGTTCGGGCCGCTCAGACGGGGCAGTTCTGCAGGAATGTGCCGGGCTTCCGTGACGAACAACTCGCCGCGAACGTTGAGCAGGCCACTCTCTCCCCAGATGGCAGCCGGCACCTGCTCGGTAACGCCGATGGCGATGCGATCCGGCCAGCGACGGGCGACGGTGGCGCGGTCGATCCAGGCGAGGCCCTGGATCTTCTCCTGCATCAGCCCGACGTCGGCGCCGAAGAAGCCCGACTCGAGATCGCCACTGATGGCCTCCTCGATCTGCAGCGGGGTTACCCTCTGAAACGGACCGTTGACTGCGATCGATTCGATAGGCCGGTCAAGCAGCCTGCCGGTCACATGATAAGTCGCGATTACGATCAGAATCGCAGCCGCCGGTGTCAGGATGCGCGCGATCGGAATCGACGGCATCCGGAGCCTGCCGGCTTTTTTCTGCTTGCGGCGTCGTGCCTGCTTACGCGCCATTGGCCACTCCTTTGACGTGCTCGTGAACCATGGTGTCTGCGAAACTGGTTTCGAGAATTCGCCAGCACAGTTCCTCGAAATCGATGCCGGAAGTCTTCGCCGCCATCGGCACGAGACTGTGGCTCGTCATGCCCGGTACCGTATTGACCTCGAGGACCAGCGGCTGGCCGTCGCTCCCGGTCATGAAATCCACACGGCCCCAGCCCGAGCAGCCCAGTTCAGCGAATGCCGCGAGGGCCAGGGAAGCGTATTGCTGTTCGAGATCGTCGCTCCCGGTGCCCGGGCAGTGATATTGCGTACGATCCGATTCGTACTTCGCCCGGTAATCGTAGAAAACACGCGGCGTCTCGATGCGAATCGAGGGCAGCGCCTCTCCCTGCAGCACGGCAACCGTGAATTCATCGCCGACGATGCAGCGCTCGACGATCGCCACGTCGTCGAAGCTGAGGGCGAGATCCGCCGCGGCGTTCAGGTCTTCGGGATCGAATACCTTGGTCATGCCGACGCTCGAGCCCTGGCACGCCGGCTTCAGTATCAGCGGATAACCGAAATCCTCCGCAGCAAGCACCGCATGAGAACGATTGCGCACGATCGCGTAGTCGGGTGTCGGTATCCCGGCCGCGTCGAACACGCGCTTGGAACGGACTTTGTCCATGGCGAGCGCAGAGGCCATCACGCCGCTGCCCGTGTAGGGCAATCCCAACCACTGCAGCGCACCCTGAATGGCGCCGTCCTCGCCACCGGGACCGTGCAACGCGATCCAGACCCGGTCGAAGCTGGCAGCCGCGAGATCGGCAAGGGCGTGATCGGCCGGGTCCCAGCCCACCGCATCGATGCCGCGCGCCAGCAATGCAGCAAGAACGGCTTTGCCCGTTTCCAGGGATACGTCACGTTCCGCGGATCTGCCGCCGTACAGGACGGCGACCCGACCGAAGTCCGCGGCGTTCCCGACTTGCCGCCGTTGCTCGGTGATTCGAAGAACCTGGCTCATACGGCCACCTCGCCAACGATGCGGACTTCGTGCTGCAGCTCGACTCCGTGCTGCTCCATGACCGATTGCCGGACATGCTCGATGAGTTCCTCGATGTCGGTTGCGGTCGCATCGCCCGTATTGATGATGAAGTTTGCGTGTTTCGACGAAACCTCCGCGCCACCGATGCGGTGTCCCTTGAGGCCGGCCGCCTCGATGAGGCGTGCGGCATGATCGCCGGGCGGATTGCGAAAAACGGAACCGCAACTCGGCTGTCCGAGCGGCTGCGTGGCCTTGCGCCGCTCGAGCATTTCCTTCATCGCGTCCATGCTCGCGGTAACGTCGGGGTCGAAGCGGAACGTGGCTTCCAGGAACCATTCGTTGGGGGGTCCCGTGACACTGCGGTACCCGACCGAATACTCGGCCGGCGACCGCAGGTGTATCTCGCCTGTGCGGTCGATCGTCCGGACGGACTCCACGCGCTCCCAGGTTTCACCGCCATGGGCGCCGGCATTCATCGTCAACGCGCCACCAACCGTACCGGGGATGCCCGCAAAGAACTCCGACGGACCGAGACCCCAGCGAATGCATTGACGGGCCAGCTGCGTGCAGGGAACCCCGCTGCCGGCGCGCACGAGGTAAGGCTCGATACGTTCCAGTTGCCTGAGTATTCCTGTCGCCGATATGACCACGCCCCGCAGCCCGCCGTCCCTGACGAGCAGGTTGCTGCCGACGCCCAGCCAGAAGATCGGCGTCTCCGCGTCGAGTTCTCTGAGAAAAGCCTGCAGGTCCTCGACGCTGGACGGAATGAAGAACAGGTCGGCGTTCCCGCCTGCGCGCCACGAAGTGTGGCGGCTCATCGGCTCGTCACGCCGCAGTTCACCACGCGCCTGCATCGTTTCCGGTGCCGCTGTCATGAGTGCACCTTCAGATTCGGTTTCGCGCCAAGCAGCTGCGGCAGCTTTGCAGCGAAGGCGCCGATATCGCCCGCGCCCATCGTCAGCACCAGGTCGCCGTCTTCGAGGATGTCGGCCAGTACCGGCGCCAGGTCGTCGAGCGACTCGACGAACACCGGTTCGACTGCACCGCGGGAGCGAACCGCGCGGGCTATGGCGCGGCCGTCCGCACCCGCAATCGGTGCTTCGCCCGCGGCGTAGACATCGAGCAGGACGAGCACATCCGCCTCGGAAAGCACCTGCGCAAAGTCGTCCATGAGATCGCGAGTGCGCGTATACCGGTGCGGCTGAAACACGAGGACGATACGCCGCTCGGGCCAACCGGACTTTGCCGCCGCCAGTGTCGCCGCAACCTCGGTCGGATGGTGGCCATAGTCGTCGATGAGCATGACCTTGCCCGCCGAGGTCGTCACCTCGCCGAGGCTCTGGAAACGGCGGTCTATTCCCTCGAAGTTCTCCAGCGCCCTGACCACGGCGTTGTCGGGAATCCGCAGTTCCTCGGCCACCGCGATTGCCGCAAGCGCATTGCGGACGTTGTGCAGTCCGGGCAGGCGCAGCGTGATTTGCAGGGACGGCCGGTCGTTACCGCGGATGGCGTCGAAGCGTGTCCTGCCGGCATCGAACTCGATGTTCTCTGCGCGCAGATCCGCGTCCGCATTCAGGCCGTAGGTGGCGACCGCGCGGCCGATGCTGCCGATGATCGTACGGACGCCGGGATCGTCACTGCACACGACCGCCAGTCCGTAGAACGGCAGGTTGTGCAGGAATTCGACGAAGCCCGAGCGCAGTTTCTCGATGTCGCCGTCGTAGGTCGACATGTGATCCGCATCGATGTTGGTAACGACAGCGAGCATCGGCTTCAGGTGCACGAACGACGCGTCGCTCTCGTCAGCCTCGGCGACGAGGTATTCGCCCTGCCCCAGCCGCGCGTTCGCGTCGGCGCTCTTGAGACGGCCGCCGATAACGAAGGTCGGGTCGAGACCGCCTTCGGCGAGTACGCTGGCGACGAGGCTGGTGGTCGTCGTCTTGCCGTGCGTGCCCGCCACGGCAATCGAATAGCGAAACCGCATCAGCTCGGCAAGCATCTCGGCACGCGGCACGACAGGCATCAGCTGCTCGCGCGCGGCGGCGACTTCGGGGTTGGTTTCATCGACCGCGCTGGAGACGACGACGGCGTCAGCATCGCGAATGTTCTCTTCAGCGTGGCCGATGAATACGGTAGCGCCTTGCTTCTGGAGGCGCCTGGTCTGGCTGTTCGGTTTCAGGTCCGAGCCCTGCACGTCGTAGCCCAGGCTCAGCATCACCTCGGCAATGCCCGACATACCGGAGCCACCGATGCCGACGAAGTGGACACGATGAATGCGGCGCATGCGATTGATCATGCAGGGTCTCCCGCCAACTGCAGGCACAGCTCGGTGATGCGCTGCAGGGCCTGTGGCCGCGCCAGCTGGCGCGCCCGTTCTGCACGCTCGAGCAGATTCGCGCGCGACATCATCCAGCGATTCAGTTCGTCTGCGAGCGACTCGTCGCTCAGGTCCGCTTCCTGGATGATGGTGGCGGCACCCGCCTCCACCATCGGCTGGGCATTGGCGGTCTGGTGATCGTCGACCGCCGACGGATACGGAACGAAAACGGCCGGCACGCCGACGGCACAGAGTTCCGCCACGGTCAGCGCGCCGGCGCGGCAAACGACGAGATCGGCCCAAGCGTAAGCGGATGCCATGTCTTCGATGAACGGCACGAGCTCGGCATCGAGGCCCGCTTTCGCGTAAGCGTCCCGGGCCCTGTCGATCGTCGCCGAACCGCACTGGTGCCGAACCATCGGCCGCAGGTCCGCAGGCAAGCGCGCGAGCGCGGCAGGTACCGTCCGGTTGAGTACCAGTGCTCCCTGACTGCCGCCCAGAACGAGCAGACGCAAAGGGCCGTCCCGGCCGGCGTAGCGCTGGCCGGGCGCCGGCAGGGCGGCGATGTCCTCGCGGACCGGGTTCCCCACGGTCTCCGCGTGAACGCTGGAATTAAAACTGCCCGGGAAGGCTTGCAGCACAACCCGGGCAAGACGCGCCAGAAGACGGTTGGTCAGTCCCGCAGCGGCATTCTGCTCGTGAATCACGAGCGGGCGGCGAGTCAGCCAGGCGGCGACGCCGCCCGGACCGCTCACGAAGCCGCCCATGCCGAGGACCGCGGCGGGACGGCGTCGGGCGATGACGGCCAGGGACTGAATGAGGGCCCAGCAGAGCTGGACGGGCGCAACGACCAGCGCAAGTAATCCCTTGCGGCGCAGGCCCCGAATGCTGACCCACTCCATGCTGATGCCGGCGGCGGGCACGACGCGGGACTCGAGGCCACGTTGCGTGCCGAGCCAGACGACGTCGCGCGAGTGCTGTTGCAGCGCGCGCGCAACTGCGAGTGCCGGGTAGACGTGTCCGCCGGTGCCGCCTGCCATAACGAGTATCGGCCGGCCCGTCACTTTCGTTTGCTCCGTCCGGCAGTCCGCCTGCGATTCGGCTGCGACGCATCGACAACGAGCTCATGATGGATGCGCAGGAGCATGCCGAGCGCCATCATCGTCACGATGAGGCTCGAGCGGCCGTAGCTGATCAGGGGCAGGGTCAGTCCCTTCGTCGGCAGGATGCCCATGTTGACGCCGAGATTGATGAAGGCCTGAAGTCCCAGCCAGGTGCCGATGCCGATGGCCAGGTAGGCTTCGAAACCGCGGTCCGAGTCGATGGCGCGGATGCCGAGCCGGAAGATGCGCCAGAGTAGCGCGGCGAACAGGCCGATCAGGATGCAGGAGCCGGCCAGACCGAATTCCTCCGCGTAAACCGCGAAGACGAAATCCGTGTGCGCTTCCGGCAGGTAGAACAGCTTCTGCACGCTGTTGCCCAGGCCGACGCCGAACCACTCGCCCCGGCCGATGGCGATCAGCGACTGGGTGAGCTGGAACCCCGAGTTGTACGGATCAGACCATGGGTCGAGGAAACCGGTCAGCCGCTGCATTCGATACGGCGACGTGACCGCGAGGAAGGCCATCGCCACTGTGCCCGCGGCGAAGAAAATCAGAAAATCACGGATTCGCGCGCCGGCAACGAACAGCATGGTCAGCGCGGTTGCCAGCAGCACAATGGCGGCGCCGAAATCGGGCTCCGCGAGCAGCGCCGCGCAGGCAATGCTCAGCACGATCATCGGTTTCAGGAAACCGCTGAAGCGTTCTCGCAGATCCTTTTTGTGGCGCACGAGATAGCCGGCGAGGTAGATAATGAAACACAGGCGTGCGGGTTCGGACACCTGCAGGTTGAGGACGCCGAGGCGGATCCAGCGTCGGGCGCCGTTGACTTCGTAACCGACGCCGGGCAGCAGCACGACGAAAAGCAGCGCGAGGCCTGCGAGCAGTATCAGCGGGCCGGCGCTGCGCCACAGCTGCATCGGGACATACAGACAGAGGATGCCGGCCGCAGCGCCGATGGCCGCGGCCACCAGTTGCCGCTGGACGTAATAGAAAGCCTCGCCCGATAGGTTGTCGGACACCGAAATGGATGCCGACGCGAGCACCACGAGGCCGCCCAGCAGCAGCGTCAGGATGACGCCGAGCAGGACCGGGTCCAGTTGCAACGGTGTCCGCAACCGTGCCGGGAATGGCGATGTCGCTGTCCTTGCCGTCACGGCCGCAGCGCCTCCACCGCCCTGCAGAACGCTTCGCCGCGCGCCGCATAATTCTCGAACTGATCGAAACTGGCGCACGCCGGTGCGAGCAATACGGTGTCGTCCGACTCTGCGAACGCTGCAGCCTGTTGCACCGCATCCTCCATGTCGCGCGCGAAATAGGTCGGCATGATCGTGTCGAGCGCCGACTCGATGGCTTCGGCGTCGCGGCCGATCAGTACCGCCGCCCGGAGCCTCTTTTCGAGCGGCTCGGCGAGCGCACTGAAGTCGCCACCCTTGCCCTCGCCACCCGCAATCAGCACCAGCATGCCGTCGACCGACCGGATCGAGGCGACTGCGGCGGCAACATTGGTGGCTTTGGAATCGTTGACGTAGTTGACTGCCGAAACGCGGCGCACGAACTGCATGCGATGAGGCAGCCCGGGAAATTCGCACAACACCTGCAGCATGGCCTGCGGGTCGAGCTCGAGGAGTTCGCCCGCGGCGAGGGCCGCGAGAGCATTCGCCTGGTTGTGCAGGCCGAACAGTGCCAGCTCGCTGACGGCGAGCAGCACGTCGTCGCCGCGGGCCAGGAACACCTCGTCATCTTCGCGCCGGATACCGTAGTGGCCTTCCTCCGGTGCGTCGAGGCCGAAGCTGATTACCCTGTCGATATGCCTGGTTCGCTCCGCGGCCTCGCTGTCTTCACGATTGATGACCGCGGATTCCGCGTCGCGAAAGATGCTGTACTTCGCCTCCCGGTATTCCTCTTCGCTCGCGTGCCAATCGAGGTGATCGGGCGTGATGTTCAGCAGCACGGCGACCTTCGCCGGCAGCGACTTCGTACGCTGAAGCTGGAAGCTGGACAGTTCCAGCACGTAGAAGTCGGGGTCTTCCTCCGCGAGCAGGTCGAGCGCGGGTTCGCCGAGATTGCCGCCGGCAAGCGCGCTGTGCCCTGCCGCGCGGCACATGTGATAGAGCAATGTCGTCACGGTGCTCTTGCCGTTGGAACCGGTGACGCCGATGAAGGGCGCCTTCGCCTCGCGTGCGAACAGTTCGACATCCGAGATGACTTCGAGTCCCGCGTCGCGCGCCGCCTCGACGAGCGCATCGTTGTCCGCGATGCCGGGCGAGACGATCACTCGCGCGACGTTCTCGGGCAGATCGGCTCCGCCGAGTTCGCGTTCCGCTTCGGGCCACAGCTCGTCGAGTTCCTGCAGGCCCGGCGGTTCCTCGCGGCTGTCGAGGAACACGGCATCGCGTCCCACGTGCTTGAGGAAGCGCGCGACGGACAGCCCCGTAGCTCCCAGCCCGAGCACGAGGTCCTTCTCCCCGGCCTGCGCCCGGGACCTGGCCTTCCTGCCGGATTTCTTTTTCTTCACGGCACTCATCGGATCTTCAGGCTCGCGAAACCGATCAACACGAGGATGACCGTGATGATCCAGAAGCGGACGATCACCTTGGGCTCGGCCCAGCCCTTGAGCTCGAAGTGATGATGGATCGGCGCCATGCGGAACACGCGGCGCCCCGTCAGCTTGAATGAGGCGACCTGGATCATGACCGACACCGTTTCCATCACGAATATGCCGCCCATGATCGCGAGCACAATCTCCTGCCGGACGATGACAGCCACTACGCCGAGCGCAGCGCCGAGCGCCAGCGCACCGATGTCGCCCATGAAGACCTGCGCCGGGTACGTGTTGAACCAGAGGAAGCCCAGGCCCGCGCCGGCCAGCGCGGCACAGAAGACCATCACCTCGCCGGTACCGGCGACATACGGTATTCCGAGATAGCCCGAGAAATTTACGTTGCCCGTGACATACGCGAACACGCCGAGCGCGCCGCCCACCAGCACGGTCGGCATGATCGCAAGGCCGTCGAGTCCGTCGGTCAGGTTGACGGCGTTCGAGAAGCCAACAATAAAGAAGTACGTCACGACGACCTGAAACATGCCGAGCGGTATCGAGAGGTCTTTGAAATACGGAATCAGCAGCGAGGTGGAAACCTCGTCAGCCGCCGTGACGTACAAAGCAATGGCAGCGGTGATCGCCGCTGCAGACTGCCAGAAGAGCTTTTGCCTGGCCGAGATACCAGCCGGGTCCTGCAAAACGAGTTTCTTGTAGTCATCGACGTAGCCGATCACGCCGAATGACAACATCACGAACAGAACCACCCAGACGAAGTGGTTTTCGAGATCGGCCCACAGCACCGTGCTCACGGCGATCGCGGTAAGAATCAACGCGCCACCCATCGTCGGCGTACCGGCTTTGGGCAGGTGGGTCACCGGGCCTTCCTCGCGGACCGGCTGCCCGACCTGGTTCATGCTGAGTTTCGCGATCATCCGCGGGCCGATGACGAACGACAGGATGAGTGCCGTCAGAGCGCCGAGAATCGCGCGCATCGTCAGGTAGTTGAAGACGTTGAAGCCGGATTCGAACTGCGCCAGGTAATTCGTGATGTAAAGCAGCACGGTCAGGCCTCCTTGCTCTCGGCCTGCGGATCGCGCAGCGCCTCGACGACACGCTCCATCTGCATGAAACGTGAACCTTTGACGAGGATATTGGCGTTCTCGTGCAGCTCGGGTTTCAACCGGGCCGTCAGTTCGTCGACATCGGCATACCAGCTCGCGCCATCGCCGAAGCCTTCCACGGTTTTGCGTGACAGGTTGCCGGTGGCCAGCAGCCGTGAAACTCCGGCTTCCCGGACCTGTGCACCGGTCTCTGCATGCAGCCGTGGCGCGTCCTCTCCGAGCTCTCCCATGTCACCCAGCACGAGCAGCTTGTCGCCCGGCAACGATGCGAGGAATTCCGCGGCGGCGACGACGCTCAGCGGATTGGCGTTGTAGCTGTCGTCGTAAATCGTCGACCCGTTGATTCCGGGGAGGCGGCGGAGACGACCATCGACGGGCTGCACGGATTCGAGGGCTGACTTGATGTCTGCAACGTCGATTCCGGCAGCGACCGCAATCGCGGCGGCAGCACAGGCGTTCCTGACGTTGTGCCGCCCGGAGAGCGGCAGCGCGATCCGGGCCTCGCCGACGGGCAGATGCAGATTGAAGCGTGAGCCTTCGGCATCGGACTCGATATCGCTGGCGCGAACGTCCGCATCGGAGTCGATGCCGAATGTTATCAGCTGCGTATCCTCCACCAGCGTCGACCAGTAGTCGAAGTAGTGATCGTCGGCATTGAGGATCGCCACCTTCGGCCGCGATTCTCCGCAGAGGATTTCGCCCTTCGCGCGAGCAACGCCGTCGAGAGAACCGAATCCTTCGAGGTGCGCAGCCGCCGCATTCGTGATGACGACGATGTCCGGCTTCGCCAGCGCCGTCAGGTAAGCGATTTCGCCGGCGTGATTGGCGCCCATCTCCAGCACTGCAAAGCGATGCTGCTCCTCGATACGGGTCAACATCAACGGCATGCCGATGTCGTTGTTGAGGTTCCCGTGCGTAGCCAGCGTCGGCGCAGACCTGGCGAGGCATGCCGCTATAAGCTCCTTGAGCGTCGTCTTGCCGTTGCTGCCGGTCACACCCACTACGATGGGAGACAGCCGCTGCCGCCAGGCGGCACCGAGCTGGCCCAGTGCGCGTTTCGAGTCCTCGACCGAGATCTGCGAAATGTCTTCGTCGACGAGCGTCGGAACAACGGCGCCTGCGGCACCCCTGTCACGAGCCTGGCCGACGTAATCGCAGCCGTCGAAATTCGGGCCCCGCAAGGCAATGAAGAGTTCACCCTTCCGCAGCGTGCGTGTATCGGTACTCACGCCGTTGAAGGAGTGATCCGCCCCGTGCAGTGTGCCGCGCATGGATTCGGCAGCGACGACCAGCGTCGACATCACTCGCCTCCCTCCGCGCGTTCTTTGCGGGCCAGCAGGTTGGCGGCTGCGGCCCCGTAATCCGAGAAATCGCGACGCTCGTCGCCGATGAGCTGGTAGTGCTCGTGGCCCTTGCCGGCCAGCAGCACGATGTCGTTCGCAGCCGCATTGTCGATCGCCCATGCGATCGCGGTGGCCCTGTCCTCGATAACTGTCGCGGCGGCCGGGTCCTCAAGTCCCTCGAGGATCGCCCCGATGATCCGCGCGGGGTCTTCGTTGCGCGGATTATCGTTCGTTATGACGATGCGATCCGCATGCCGTTCGACGGCGCTGGCCATCAATGGACGCTTGCCCGGATCGCGATCGCCGCCGCAGCCAAAGACACACCACAATTCGCCGCTGCAGTGCGGCCGCAGCGCGTGCAGAGCCGCTTCCACGGCATCCGGCGTGTGCGCGTAATCGACCAATACCTCCGGACCCGTATCGGCATCGACACGCTGCAGGCGCCCGGGCGGCGCTTCCGCGGCCGCGAGAGCCGCACATGCCGCGTCGGCGGCTACGCCTTCACTGAGCAGGAAGGCGAGTACCAGCGCCGCATTGGCAACATTGAACTCACCCGGCAGCGGCAACCGGAAGCTGCTCTCGCCCCATGAACTGGTGAACGACACGTCGAAACCGTCCGTCCTGATTTTCGCGGAGCGCACTGCGATGTGCGGCTGGTCCTCGTCGACGGAGGTCGGATCCATCGACACGGCTACGACCTCCGGTCCGCATCGAGCCGCGAGCGTGCTCCCGAACTCCGAGTCGACGTTGATGATTCGCCGCGAAGGCTCGGCGGCCAGGAACAGCGACGCCTTGGCCTCCCCGTAAGCGTCCATGTCGCCGTGGTAGTCGAGATGATCGCGGGTGAGGTTCGTGAACACCGCGGTATCGATCGCGACCCCGTCGATGCGATCCTGTGTCAGCGCGTGAGATGAAATCTCGACGGCCGCATAGGCGGCACCGGCATCCCGGAACAGGGACAGGCGCCTGTGGAATTCGGCGACATCGGGCGTCGTCATGCCTTCGTCGCCGATCAGTTCGCCGACACCGTAACCGAGCGTGCCCGCGTAGCCGCAGCTCTTCCCCAACCGCTGCAGGCATTGTGCCAGCAACCATGCAACGGTCGTCTTGCCGTTCGTACCGGTGATGCCCAGCACTTTCAACGAGCGTGACGGATGGTCGTAAAAGCGATTGGCGATTTCACCGAGCCGGCCGCGTAACCCGTCGACCGGGATGAGCGGCGCGTCGATCGCGGGGATCGACCGGGACGTCGATGCATCGTAGGCGACGGCCGCGGCGCCGGCGTCTATCGCCTGTGCCGCGTAATCCAGTCCATGACTGCGTTCACCGCGACAGGCAAGAAACAGGAAACCCTCGCCGACGTTGCGCGTATCGCTCGCGATGCCGCTTATTGCGATATCGGGTGCCTCGGCAATACCCCGCAACAGGGTCGCGGCAGTCATCGAGGAATTGAGCTGATGCGCCGGCATGCTCATCGACTCATCGCCTGCATGATGCTGCCGGGGTCGCGCGCCGGCAGCGCATCGGGCGGCACGGCCAGCAGGCGCAGCGACTCGGTCATCACGTCGGCAAAGACCGGCGCCGCGACGTCGCTGCCGTAATAGAGTTCTCCGCTCGGCTCGTCGATGACGACCACGGCAGCCAGCTGTGGATCGCTCGCCGGCGCGAGGCCCGCAAAGATCGAGATGTGTTTGTCTTCGGAGTAGCCGCCGGCCGCGAACTTCAAGGCGGTGCCGGTCTTGCCGGCGACCCTGTAGCCGGGCACAGCCGCCTTCGTCCCCGTGCCGCCGGGACGCACGACCTCCTCGAGCATGCGGCGCACGGCAGCGGCCGTGTCCGGCGCGATGACCTGCTCTCCGTC
>JAACFE010000152.1 GCA_009937525.1 Gammaproteobacteria bacterium | reverse complement strand
CCGTGGCTACGGCTGCAACCGTCTTTACTTCGGCGCCGTCACTGATTGCCTTTTCGGGTTCACCCTTGATCGGGATATCCAGGCCTTTCTTGATCTTTATTCGCATGTGGCTGTTGACGTCCTGGGATTCGTGCGCTGCTCACGCGGAAAAGAACGCAATAAAGAGCGCGCAAACGGTGAGCCAGATCGATCCGATGGTGTGTATGCCGAGCGTCATCTCGATCGCGCGCGTCATCGCCGGGCGATCGGCGATACCGACCCGGATCGCGCGTGCTGCCTGCAAAGCCAGCACCAGCAGCAGGGCCGGCACGATCACGGTCCACGCCGGCATACCGCCTCGCAACGCGAGCCAGGCGAGCGCGGCAACGCCCGTAAGGTGGAGCAGGAAATAGAAGACCGAGGTACTGCCCAGACCGAAACGCACGGGCAGCGTGCCCTTGCCGGTTGCGCCGTCCGCGGCGACGTCCGGCACTTCATTGATCAGCAGGATTGCTGTCACCCAGACGCTGACCGGGATTGAAAACAGCAATACGTCGAGGCCCAGGGCACCGCTCTGCAGCCAGGCGGCGCCCGTAACCGGCAGCACGCCGAACGCGATGCCGACCGCGAGTTCGCCAAGGCCGATGGAGGCGAGTCGCACCGGCCCCAGGGAATAGAGCACGGCCAGCAGCACGCCTGCGATGCCGAACCACAGGACCATCGTCCCCTTGCTGATGAGCAGGATGAGGCCGGCGATCGCGGCAACGCCCAGCAGGCTGATGCCGAGGCGGGCCATGCCGCTCGGGCTCATGATGCCGGCCTGGATGAACCGCGAGCCGCCCGTGTACGGATAAATCCGGTCTTCGTTCTGCCGGTCGGTGCCGCCGGAGTCGTCGCCGACGTCGTTCAGAACATTCGCGCCCGCGTGCACGCAGACCGTGGCAAGCAGCGCAAGTACGAATGCAAACACGTCAAACTGGCCGGCGACCATGAAACCCCATGCCGAGCCGGCCAGCACGGGCAGCACGGATGCCGGAAAGAACTTCGGCCGCATGGCATTGAACAGGCGCTTGGATACCTGGGCAGGCGAGTCGCCTGCAAACTCCTGCGTCGACGGACCTGTAACCGTACTAGAGTCTGGTGGCACGAGTGTTCCCCTATAGAGGCGCTCTTAACGGCGCGAAAATCGCAAAGCGCCTACAATATAACGCCATGAGACTACATTCCATGGCGTCAAACGGTACCGCGGATTTTGCGACTTCCATTTTGGCGCTATTTATGCTCGTCCTCGTGCCCCTGGCGGGGGCTGGCGAGGCCCCGGGAACGGGGGGGCGGAACGCGGCTGACAAGGCGGACAGCCCTTACCTCGTGCTGATTTCGATTGATGGTTTCAGCTGGGACTATATGTCGATCTACCCGACGCCGGCACTCGACCGGATTGCGGCTTCCGGCATCCGGGCCGAATCGATGCGGCCGGTCTTTCCGAGCCTGACCTTCCCCAACCACTACTCGATCGCGACCGGACTCTACCCCTCCGAACACGGCATCGTCCACAACCATTTCCCCGACGAGGCACGCGAGGCCTGGTACCACCTGTGGGACCGCAGCAGCGTGGAAAACGGGCGCTGGTACGGGGGCGAGCCGGTCTGGGTGACGGCCGAGAACAACGGGCTTGTCAGCGCGGCCTACTATTTCGTCGGCACGGAAGCGGCGATCCAGGGCGTGCCGCCGAGTCACTGGCACAGCTTCGATGCATCGGTGCCGGGCAGCGACCGTGTCGAACGGGTGATCGACTGGCTGCGGTGGCCGGAAGACCGGCGGCCGCACCTGGTCACGCTGTATTTCGAGCATGTGGACACGGCCGGGCACGACTTCGGGCGTGGCTCGCCACAACTGGCCGAGGCGGTCGCGGAGGTCGACGGCGACATCGGGCGCCTGCTCGATGCCATCGACGAACTGGGCCTCGACGATGAGGTTTACGTGCTGGTCGTATCGGATCACGGCCAGACGAACTACGTGGAACCCGAAGCGAGTTTCGTTCTGCGCGATCACATCGACCCGGCCGGGCTGGAGATCGTCGCGGGTGGCGCCTACGCGTGGATCTACCAGGAGCAGCCCGACCGGGAGCGCGCGCTCGCGATCCGCGACGCGATTAACGAGGGCTGGACAAACGGACGCGCGGTGTTGCGCGATGAAGCGCCCGCCGAATGGCGGGTCGGCGACAGCCACCGATATCCGGAGATATTCGTCGTCCCGGAGCCTGGCCACGGCGTCGTAACGGAGCACGAAGACCTGGACAGGCTGAAGAAGGGCGATCACGGCTGGGACCCGTCCAGCAAGGCCATGCACGGGGTATTCCTGGCCGCAGGCCCGGCGTTACCGCAGGGCCTCACGATCGGCGAGGTGAGCGCCGTCGAAATCTACCCGCTGATGGTCGAGTTGCTGCAGCTGGAAGCGCCCGCGCCCGCCCCCGGGCGGGACAGGCTGCGGACGCTCGTGATCCGGGACGAGTGAACCGCCTGACGGCGGGTCTACGAACTCGACGCGTCGAAAATGCTCTGGATCGACGCATCCATCATCGCGTTGAACTCCTCGTCGGACTGCTGCGCCGTAAGGCCCTCGGACAATGCCCGTGAGAAGCTCGCCACCATGCCGTTCTGTCGGGCCAGGCGCTGGTTTGCCTCATCACGCGAATAGCCGCCGGACAGCGCCACGACTTTCAGCACGTTCGGATGTGCGATGCAGTCGGCATACAGGTTGTCCTTTTCGGGCAGCGTCAGCTTGAGCATGACGAGTTCGCCGTCCCCGAGGCTGTCGAGTTCTTTCATGATGGCGGCATGCAGCAGGTCCTCGGCGGCCTCCTTGTCCGGGCAATTGATGTCGACCTCGGGCTCGATGATGGGCACCAGGCCGGCGGCGACGATCTGGCGGCCGATCTCGAACTGTTGCTTGACGACGGCGGTTACACCGGCGGGATTCGCATCCTTGATGACCGAGCGCATCTTCGTGCCGAAGACGCCGTTCGACCTGGCCTTTTCCAGCAGCGCGTCCAGACCCGGCATCGGCTTCATGACCTGTGCGCCGTCTTCCACGTCCGCAAGCCCCTTGTCGACCTTCAGGAACGGCACGACGTTCTTCTCGTTCCAGAGGTAGCGCGCCGTCGGCTGCCCCTCAATTTCCCGGTCCATGGTGTTCTCGAACAGGATAGCGCCGAGGATCCGGTCGCCATTGAAAGCCGGGCTGGTGATGATTCGGGTGCGCATCTCGTGCACAATCGCGAACATTTCGTCGTCGTTCGACCACGTATCCTCGGTTATGCCGTACAGGCCGAGGGCCTTGGGAGTGCTGCCACCGCTCTGGTCGAGCGCGGCGATGAATCCGGGCTTGGTCTTTACCTTCTCGAGTTGTTGTTCGAAGCTCACTTTTTTGTCCCGTGTAATGAATGGATTGGAAGGGGAGCGCGAATTGTACAGCAACAGCTTCGAACCGGAACAGCCTGGCATTTTTTCGTCCAACAAAGAGTCATCATGATTATGAAGTTTCCCAGTCTTTTATTCCTGGTAGCGATACTTGTTTCACTGCCGACGGCGTCCATGGCTGCCAAGACGGATGCGGTTCTCCTGGTAAACGGCAACACGATTACCGGGGAGATCAAGTCGCTCGAATTCGGCGTATTGCGTTACAGCACGGACTCGATGGGGACGGTGTCGATCGACTGGGAAGACATCGTCAGCATCACCACGATGCAGACCCTGCAGGTCGAAGTATCAAACGGAACTCGCTATTTCGGGCGGCTCAATTCAGCCGACAATCGTTTCGAGATCAAGGTGATCACCTTGAGCGACGACGTTGATCTGCACACGTCGCAGATCGTGCGCATGGTGCCGATTGATGCCGAAGAGTCGTTCTGGGAGCGGCTGGACGGCTCGTTCGCTCTCGGGTTCGATTCCGAGAAATCGAGCGACGTAACCACGCTCCGTACCACTGCGGACATAAGCTATCGGACGCGGCAGTACCTGGTGGGCTTGCAGGCAACCCTCAACAACACGACCCAGGCCGAGGACGAGACGCGAAACCGCACCAATATCAGGGGTAATTACCAGCGTTTCAGGGGTAATCGCTGGTTTACGGACTGGTTCGGCGGCTGGGAGAGACACGACGAACTGGGTATCCAGTCGCGTGTTTCGGGCGGTGGTGCACTCGGGCGATTCCTCGTACAGACCAACCGCAACCAGCTGTCACTAACCGGCGGCCTGAACATCACGAGCACCGATTTCACCGGTGACGACCCATCCACTGAGACTATAGAAGGCAGGATCCAGGTGCGCTATCTGCACCGCAAAATCGATCCGGAGGCGAAAGTGACGTTTACGACCAGTATCTTCCCGCTGCTGGAGGACCCGAGCCAGTATCGTGCGGAGTCGGAGCTGATCTTTCGTCGTGAGTTCGTCGAGGACCTGTTCTTCGACGTGACGCTATCGCATTCCTATGCGACCAACCCGCCGACAGGCGCCGAGA
>JAACFE010000066.1 GCA_009937525.1 Gammaproteobacteria bacterium | reverse complement strand
GTGCGCCATCCTCACCTCACAAGGCTCACCAGACTTCTTGTGGTTCCATGTGTACTTGCCGTCCGCTACAACCGTTTCCCCATCGGCAACGAGTCGCTCAACCACGACTCCCCAATTATCGCCAATCTCGCCGAGTCGCATAAATACGTTCTCTACGACTGTCTGAGGACCGATATATGTTCCTGCCAGAGGAAAGCCATCGGCCTCGGTCCAGGAAATATCGTCAGCAAAAGCGGCTGTAACGGCCGCAATGTCACCTGATGCGAAACTGTCATATATGCCTTGAATGATCTCTTTGTTGGTCATTGGAGAACCTTTGTTGTTTTTATCGCGGAAGGTAATAACAGACGATATCGCGGCTGAGGGCGAGCCTGCAACGGCTTCTTTTGGCCGGAACCTGCCGCCCACGCGATCTGAGGTAAACTGACCGCTACTAACCCAAAGCGGCCATCTGAGAAATTAACGGATTACGATGATCCAGAGGTTTCTAATTGTTGTATTTGCCGTCGTCTCATTCTTATCCGGCTGCGAAACTGCTGAGCAGACTGGCTTTCGAGACGGATTTGCGCCCGTTGAGAATGGCCATCTGTATTATCAAATTGCCGGTTCTGGTTATTATCAAATTGCTGGTTCTGGTGATGCTGTTGTGCTCATTCACGGGAATGCGGGAGACCATCGTCACTGGGACAATCAATTCGAACGATTTGCATCTAGGTTCACAGTAATTCGATACGACGTTCGCGGCTGGGGCCAATCTGCTGATCCAGTCATCGGGTCTCCATACTCGAATTTCTCTGATCTCGCGGCATTGTTGGATCACCTGGACGTAGAGAGCGCCCACATCGTTGGTTGGTCTATGGGCTCTGGTATAGCGTTCGACTTCGTGACGGCCTACCCGGATCGGGCAAGATCATTAGTTTCAGTGGGTCCGTGGGTATTTGGGCATCGGACCGAAGCCATAAGCAAGACATTCGAGCAAGCGGGTGCAGTTGTCGAAGCTGCTTCGGAAGGTGGTGCCGAAGCTGGAGCTAATGCATTCGTAGATTACATCCTTGCCGACACAGTTATCGACGAATCAGCTGATAAATTTATAAGAGCAGTTGGATCGGCGTCCTCATTCTGGACATGGACCAATCCAAATCAGGAGCTTTCGTTGAAGCCGAACGCTGCCTCTCAACTGAGCAGCCTGACTATTCCTATTCTGGTTGTTACCGCAGAGCATGATTTACCTGCCTGCCACGACATGGCAGATTTCATAATCTCCGAGGCCCAAAATGCTCACCGAACGGTGTTGGCCGATACTGGACACCTGATGCACATTGAGAAGCCCGATGAATTCAACGCGAAAGTTGTCGAATTCTTGGCGGCTCCCCGCTAGTGCAGAGGTCCGCTTCTGGCCGTTAGCTGACATTCAATTCAGGGCATTTCAGCGACTCTGAACGTCCGGTATCGGCAAAAGCGGATATTAAGCCAGAGTTGGCGCTAACGGCCAGAAGCGGTCATTCCCAAAACCGCGTTAGCTTCTATACTAAGTAGAGATTGGAGGGTCAAACTTGCGAATAGCCGTAATTGGTGCCAGCGGCAAGACCGGGCACGCTGTTGCAGAGCTGGCTTTGGACAATGGTCACGATCTGCGTGCCGTTGTTCGGAACCCCGGTTCTTGTGTGAATCTGGCTCACGGTGGCGCCGAGATCGTTACCGGCGATCTGGATGTTCGAGAAGGCATCTTTGCTGCACTGACGGACGTCGAAGCAGTCTATTACTGCAGTCCTCTTCCTGTTGGCCACGATGAGCCGTTTACGGTCGAGCGGTCGCGGGGTTGCAATGTAATCGATGCGGCCCAGTCTGCCGGAGCAAAACATTTCGTGCTGCTCTCGGCAATGGGACCGGAGACAGCCCCAGGGGTTGAGTTAATCGAGACGAAACGCGCCATTGAGGAAGATTTGGCTGCCAGCGGCCTCGCGCACACAATCCTGCGGCCGAGCATGTTCATGGATAATGTCGCAATGGCGGGGCGGGAGGCTCTGTTGGGAATTGGCCTTACCTGGCCGTTCTCCGAAAACGCGCTGATTCAGCCGATCGCAGCGGCCGATATCGCGCTGATCGCATTCCAGGCTATGACAAGTGGCCCTCGAAACCGATCGTTTGATCTCGTCGGGCCAGAAGCACTGACGTTCCCGCAGATGGCCGATGAACTCGGTCGGGCAATGGGATCCGAAGTTCGATTCACTGCGATCAGCGACGACGTTTTCATCGAGCACGTGGGGGCCGCCATTGGATCGACGAAAGTAGCGCAGGCAATCGCCGGAGCGTACCGACTCTGGGAGCGCGACGGCAGTGGAACCGGCGACGCCTCGATTCTCGAACGTGAATTCGGCGTCTCGTTGACACGGTTTCAGGACTATGCCGCCACCCTGGTGGAGACCTGGAAGCGCGAAACTCTGAACGGAGGTTCACTCTAATAGGCCTGCTTCTGGCCGTTAGCCGCCATTCGCTACAGACAGATTACGGGTGTCTGAATGCCCGGAATCGGTGAATGCTGACGTCAAACCCGGACGAGTGGCAGCTATCCATTACAAATTCTAGTCGTAACCCATTGATTGCTGCGATGCGTTTAGCGGTTATTACTCATAGCGCGACGAATATTTTCTACTAAACGTAATAGGACCGGAGCAAATCGGACGAAAGTCAGGGATGCGAAGGCCAGGGTCCTCCTTTCTCGGTGAGGCCGTCAGTGAGGTCTCCAGGGATCCGAAGACCGGCAGGTTGTTTGTTTGACAATATCAACATGAACGCGAGGGCGTGTCAGGCGCCCGTGCAATCAACCGCAAGGGGACGAAAAATGAAAAAACAAAAAACGACTCTTATATGGTGTGTCGCGCTGGCTTTGCCGATGCTGATGATCGGTTCGCTACCAGCGAGTGCCCAATACAGCTATCAGATGATTGGTCCGGATGAGGGGCTGTTTCCCTCCGCATTTGGTATCAATAATGCCGGGATGGTCGTCGGCCAGGATTTCGATGGCGCCAACGAATTCAGTTTCGTCTACGACATGAAACGTGGCGACTATACGAGGATCGATGGCGGGTTCCTTGTCTACGACATCAGTAATAACGGCGTCATGGTAGGGGACGTCGGTGGTGTTTGTGCCATTCGCGATAAGAAAGGCATTGTTACGGAATTCTATCCGCCCTCGTTCGGGCCCGGCTCTATCTGCGTCGCCAGGGGAGTGAACTCGAACGACAAGGTCAGCGGATTCCTAATTGATGACCAAGGTGGATGGTTAGGATTTATCTACGACTCCAGGCACGGCACCTACGAGGAATTCCTTCCTTCGTTCCAGACGATTCCCCAGGGAATCAATGCGCAGGGTCAGAATGTCGGCAGCGTTTTCCTGTTTCCAGACGAAGCCTACGAGGGTTCCCCTTTTGGTATCTATGCCTACCTTCGCGAGGCCGATGGGGCTGTCAAGTACTTTGCGATCAACGAGGCTATTCCGGGTTCAAGCCGGGCTCGTGGCACCTCGGAATCGGGGTTGATAGCCGGGTGGTATCTCGACGCCGTTACCTTTGAATTCAAGAGCTATGTTACGACGCTTTCGAGCGGCACTGAATTCGAGGAGATTGAGCTTACCGATGACCAAAGGGTGCATACAAGCCCTTGCGACCCAGACTTGCCGCCGCCACCACCGGGATTCGAAGCCTTCTCCGATGTGTATGCACAAGGAATTCGCAACGATGGCGTTGTTGTCGGCCTATGCCAGGATTATTGGTTTAACCCGACGACTGGCGAATTCCAGGGTCTTAATTCGTTCGGCTTCATCGCCACTCCGACCAAGTAGGCTCGAAGGCGACAAACACCGATAGGGATGTTCGGTAAGACGGCCGTGGCGACACGGCCGTCTTGACTGAATAGCATTACAGGACCCCGCTTCGGCGGGGTCTCTCATATCCGCTTCCGGCCGAAAGCGGACATTTCCGCCGCGCGGCTATCTCAAAAAACGACAAAACAGCATACCGACAGCGGTAGAATCACTGCCTGGTATCGATCGGAACCGCGGGGAGAACATGATGGGGGAGCTTGGATTCTTTGCGCTGATTCACCTGGCACTCGTCGTCTATGCGCTGATCCAGATATTCGGCAGCAGCGCCGACACGATGAGCAAGATCCTCTGGGTGCTCCTGGTTGGATTATTTCCCCTGTTCGGGCTGATTATCTGGTTCTTTGCCGGACCCGGAACGCCGAAGAAGTAACGAATAACAACAAGTCCCTCCAGGGACCGGAGCCAGCAATGACGGACAGCGCCCCTCCCGAACTCACCCCGCGTGCAGTGGTACTTGCGATCGTGCTCGCGGTCATCCTCGCGGCGGCTAACGCCTACCTGGGTCTCTTCGCAGGCATGACCATCGCATCGGCGATACCGGCCGCTGTCGTATCCATGGCCGTGCTGAAGATGATGGGTGGCGGCCACATCCTCGAGAACAACATCGTCGCAACCGGCGCATCGGCGGGCACGTCCATCGCGACCGGCGTGATATTCACGATCCCGGCGCTGATCCTTCTCGGCTACTGGGTCGACTTCCGCTATACGTGGGTATTGGCAATCGCCGGCCTCGGCGGACTGCTCGGCGTGCTGTTCTCCGTGCCGCTGCGCCGTTCCCTGATCGTGGACCAGGGGCTCGCGTTCCCGGAGGGCAAGGCGGCCGCCGAGGTACTGCGCACCGGCGACCGCCCGGGCGAGGGTCTGAAAATACTCGCCGGAGCAGCCGGGCTCGGCGGTCTGATGAAGCTCTCGGCGGGCAGCGGCCTGCGGCTTATTCCCGACACAGCCTCCGTGTCCGTGTGGTTCGACAAAACGATCGGCTACTTCGGCACGAACCTGTCGCCGGCCCTCTTCGGCGTCGGTTATATCGTCGGGCTGAACATCGGTGTCGTCATGCTTGCGGGCGGCACGATCGCGTGGCTAGTGGCGATCCCCATCTACAGCACCTTCTTCCTCGCGAATGACCCGGTGCTGAGCGTCGAGCTGGCCGGCGCGAGCGCTGAGGATGCCGCGTACGCGATCTGGTCGACGCAGATACGCTACCTCGGTGTCGGGGCGATGCTCGTCGGCGGCGTATGGACGCTGATCTCGCTGCGCAAGTCCCTGGTGTCCGGTATCAGGAGTGGCCTGACCGCGGAGCACGGCCTCAGCGGCTCGACGGTCCCTGCTACCGAACGCGACCTGCCCATGCGTTACATCCTGATCGGCACGGCGCTGTTCACACTGCCCTTGCTGGTCCTGTACCAGGCGATCGTCGGTCAATGGCTGGTGAGCATCCCGATGACCGTGATCATGATCACGGCCGGGTTCCTGTTCGTATCCGTGTCGGCCTACATGGCCGGTCTCGTCGGCTCGTCCAACAACCCGGTATCGGGCCTCACGATCGCGACGATCCTGTTCGCCGCGCTCGTGCTTGCCTTGCTCCTCGGACGCTCATCGCCCATCGGCGCGGTGGCGACGATCATGATCGGCGCTGTCGTATGTTGTGCAGCCTGTATCGGCGGCGACAACCTGCAGGATCTCAAATGTGGCTACATCCTCGGCGCAACGCCGTGGAAGCAGCAGTTCATGCTGGCAGTCGGCGGCGTGTCGAGCGCGTTCATTATGGCGCCGGTCCTGAGTCTGCTTGCGCAGGCTTACGGCATCGGCGTGCCGACCGAGACGCACCCGAACCCGTTGCTCGCTCCGCAGGCGAACCTGATGGCCTCCGTTGCCCAGGGCATCTTCGGCGGCGAACTCCCGTGGACGATGATAGGCATCGGTGCGGCTATCGGCGTGGTGATCATCCTCCTCGACCAGTACCTGAAAAAGATCGGTGCGGCCTGGCACGTGCCGGTGCTGGCCTGCGCGGTCGGCATCTACCTGCCACTCGAGCTCAGTGTGCCGATTTTTGCGGGCGGATTCGTTGCGCATCTCGTCGAGCGCCGATTCCCGCCGGGGGAAACGGAAGGCGACCGGGAGCGCATCCACCAGAAAGGCACGTTATTCTCGGCCGGCCTGATCACCGGTGAGGCGCTGATGGGCATCTTCATCGCCATACCCATCGTGGCCGCGGGCGCGGCCGACGTACTCGCACTGCCGCCCTCACTGCATTTCGGTGGCTGGCTGGGTCTGATCTTTCTCGCCGGCATCGGCATGCTTCTATATCGGACGGCGGTTAATCAGTCAGGGCAGGTATGAACACACAAGAGTCCATGAAAATCGAATATACAATCCTGGACGAGCACCAGGCTGTCGCCATAGAGATCGAAGGCCACCTGACTACCGGGGACGTGCAAGCCATGCGTTGCCGCACTGTAGAGATCGCAGAGCAAACGGGGCATCGCAATTTTATCGTCGATATCCGCGGCCTGCGCTCGATTGACCACGGCTCTACGTTTTCGGCATACGATCTCGGTGAGCAATTCAAGGGCTCCGGGTTCTCCATCTGGACCAATACGGCAGTGCTGATGCCGGAAGATCCTGCGGCGCGGGAGCAGGTGGAGTTTCTGCATACGGTCGAAATCAATCGTGGCAGGGGGATCCTGAGCTACGTCGAGTCTTTCGACGAGGCGCTCGCCTGGTTCGAAGACATGACGCGACAGGACTGAGCGGTTCGATTACTCCTGTCGGTTGGAGGCGTTCGCGGTGTGCAGCCAGCGTCCGTCGATCTTGCGAACGGTCATGATCCAGGCCCACTGATCGTCGAACGACCGTCCGGAGCTTCTCTCCGTGCCGACCGCGCGTGTGTTAACGGCTATCCAGCCGACGTCTCCCGACACCTCGATAACCGCATCATCTCGGCGTCCCCGACACAGTGCGCGGCGAGGAGTTTGCGGTGCAGCCGGTAGATCTCCAGTTCGTCGAGCGCCGGGGCAGGCACGGTTCGAACATGCGTCCGAAGCGAGGACAGGTTGCGACGGCAAAGCCAGCGCCAGGATCACGGCAAGACGACAACGCATAGTAATTACCTCAGTTCCAGGATCAGGCGCTCAAGGGAGCAGCCGCCGCGCCTCGGCAATAAGGTGATCCGGCAACGCGGCTGCGACGCCCTTGCGCGGGTGAGCACTCGCCGAGCAGCGCGATGACGTCCGGCTCGTCCAGGCCGCCTCTTCGGTGATATTCACTCGTGTGCGATTTCCTCGGTCGTGAAGAGATAGTCCTCGAGTTCCTTGTTGAAACTCGCGTCACGCCGCCGGATCCACTCCAGCACCATCGCGGCATGTTCTTTCTCTTCGTCGCGGTTGTGCGCGAGGATCGCGGCGAGTTCCTTGTCCTTGCAGGCGTCGACGCGCTGGTTGTACCAGTCGACGGCTTCGAGTTCCTCCATCAGCGAAATGATCGCGCGGTGCATGTCGCGCGTTTCGTCGCTCAGCTCCCCGACCGGCTCGTGATAACCCTCGTTCGCCATGTTTGTCTCCTTTTCTCCAATCCACGCATGGATATTGAACGGATGGCGAGGATGATACCAAGCCGGCAGCCCGCGCCCGGTCCTCTGTCCACCTTCGGAAACTACGTACTCAATGCCGTCAACCTCGGGGGCGCCGCACCGTTCTAGTAAGTGAACACACGAGAGGAGCGATACGATGAGAACCTTACTGAAATACAGCGCGCTCGTTGTCGCTGCAATGGTTCTTTTGCCCATTGACGGGTTTGCGCAGGGACGCGGGCAAGGAGGAGGCGGCGGCGACCAGGCTCACGCCCGGGACAGGGCCCAGGTCGAGCGCGGCCAGACCGACCATGATCGTGACCGCATCCGCGATCGCGACCGCATCCACCAGTCTGCCATGGATCCCGCCCAGGACATGACAATGGCGCAGGAACGCAAGCAGGTCCAGGAACGCCAACAGGTCCGGGAGCAGAAGCAGATTCACGTGCCGGGCACCGGCAATGGCCCCGATTCAGACATCTACGGCCATGAATTGATGTCCGTCCAGGAACGGAGCCGTTATCGCGAGCAGTTGCGGCTCGTCGAGTCCGACCCTGAACAGAAAACCCGCTTTCTCGCGCAGCATCAGGAGCAAATGCAGGCCCGCGCAAACGCGCAGGGCGTCGTAATTGACGATGGTGGCGAGATCGAAGAAGCCGAGTAAGGCGCAAGAAGCAGTCGGGACCGGTTCGCGCCGGTCCCGTTTCGAACAGGGGAATCCGAAATGAAAGCGGATAGAAGAATAACGGCGACTGTTGCGATCGCCACGTTCGCGCTTGCGAGTGCAACCGCCATGGCCGAGGACGCCGGGGCAGACCTGCGGTTTTCGGCCGGCGTTGAATACAGCACCGGCAAGTATGGTGGCACCGACGATATCGAGGAACTCTATGTCCCGTTGACCTTCAGGGCCGGGTTCGACCGGATCGGACTGCGCCTGACGGTGCCGTGGCTGAGCGTGACGGCGCCAGAGGACACTATCATCACCGATCCCGGCGCGGACCCTTTGCCGGGTAGCGGCGCGACGGTTACCGAGAGCGGTCTCGGCGACGTTGTGGCTGCGCTGACGTTCTACGATCTGTACGTCAGCGATAACGCCAATTTCGTCGTCGACGCCACGGGCAAGATCAAGTTCGGCACTGCCGACGAGACGCTGGGTCTCGGCACCGGGGAGAACGACTATACGCTGCAGCTCGATGCTTACCGTTTCTTCGACAAGCTCTCGTTGCAGGGCACGGCCGGCTACCGGCTGCGCGGCGATCCACCCGGGGTCGTCCTGAACGACGTCTTCCTCGCCTCCGTCGGGGGCGCGTACCTGGCCGCACCGAATTCGATCGTCGGCATGTACTTCGACTATCGTGAATCGGCCATCAGCGGCACCGACGACATCCAGGAACTCTCGGGATTCGCATCGTTCCGCCTCGGCAGGGCGTGGCGCATGGAGCTGTATGCGTTTACCGGCCTGACCGACAGCAGCACGGACTTCGGTGGCGGAATATTATTCTCGACCGACCTGAGCCAGCTTCGTGTCAGCGACCGGCAGGACTACTGAGAACCGGACACCGTCGTCGGCGTTCTCGGCGACGATGCGACCGCCATGACCCTCGGCAATCAACTTTGCCACGTAGAGGCCGAGCCCGAGATGCTTGTCGCTGCCGTCGGCACGTACCGACACCATCGAGTCGAAAAGCTGCAACCGCATGCGCTCGGGCAAAGGTGGCCCCGGATTGTGAACACTCAGGACCAGCCCGGCGTCGCCCGGCTCGAGGCGAATCCTGATCAGGTCGCCTTCGGAACTGAAGTCGGCAGCATTGTCCACGAGCTTATCGAGCATCTGGATGAGCAGCTCGGGTGAGCCGCTCACCGTCGTCGTGTCGGACGTGCAATCGAATTCGAACTGCCGATCGGGATAGACGTCCCGGTAAGCGTCCACTGTCGACGTCAGGACGTCGCGCAGATCGAACTGCTCCGGTTCCGCATTCTCCATGAGCTCTTCGACGCGACTGGCTTCGCTCATCGCGTTGAGTATGCGGCGCAGTCGCTCCGCGCCGTCCTTGGCACGCGCCGTGTAATCCGCTGATGCACCCTCGAGCGCCTCGTGTTCCAGGTTCTCGAGGGACGAGGTCACGATGGCGAGCGGCGTTCGGAGTTCGTGCGACAGCTTCGACGCGAGCGACCGGAGGTAATCGTTGTAGTCCGAAAGCTGGCCGAGCACGTAGGAAAAGCTGCGAGAGAGGTCGCCGATCTCGTCGCCGGATTCGGCACTCGGCAGCGCGGTACGAAGACCGGGGCCTTCCAGCGCCTCCTCCGCGGCGAGGCTGAGCCGACGGATACGCCTCGACAGCCAGGTTGCGTATCCGAGCAATGCCGCCGCCACGAGCACGGTTGCGATGATCGTTACGTTCATCAGGCGCGCAAGACCCTCGTTCCTCAGACTGAGGATGGCGTCGGTGCCCTGCTGCAGTACGACGGAGCCGAGGGTTTTGCCGTCGCTGGTCACCGGTTCGGCGACGGCGACGATGGCCCTGCCGCTGTCGAGACTTCGGAACCAGCTCTCCGAACTCGAGCCATCAAGCGCCGCGACAATGTAGGGCTGGCGCTCCCGCCCGCTGGGATCCGGCTCGGCGAACGCAGGTTCCGTGCCCGGCTCCACGAGGGCCTGGTACGCGATCCGCAGCCAGTTCGAGACTGGCCCCTGCGCGGGCTGCGTTGCGGTGCCGGGCGAACCGACTGCAGCGATGCGCCAGCCGCTGCGGTCGGTGATCAGCATGCGCGTGCCGGGCTGGACCAGCCTCTCCGCCAGTGACGTCAGGTCCGGCGAGGTCGTAACGAACGGCCCCGGTCCCTGTCCGGCGAAACTCATGCTGCGGGCACCGGCATCGTGCTTGTCCGAGGTATTGATGACGCTGACGCCCAGGTGGGTCCCGAGGAGGTTCGCCGGGATCCGGGCTTCCACCTGGTAGCCGCCGGCGACGTCCTGCCACCGCGCCAGGACCGCCGGCTCCGGGGCAAACCCGAAAGAGTTTCGCAGGTAGGCGATGACCGGTCCCGGCGCTTCCGCGGCGAACATCAGTGATTCGCCCGCCATCGGCGGGTTTGCACTGATCAGTACAACCCGGTCCGCGTAATCCGGACCGTCCTCGATCGCGATCGAGGACGGCGATGCATAAATGACATCGTCATCGGTCACGGCCGCATAGAAGAACACGTAGCGGTCGTGCAGGCCCAGGGCGAAACGGACCGGTCCGTCGGCACCCCGCATCTGGCGCAGCGAGTCGGGCGGCAGAAGCCAGTCGTTGAAGTAGCCGTCGATGAGTGGTTCGGAGTCGAGCAGATGCCCATACAGCTGGTCGGCGGGGGTCTCGCTGCCGCCGGGCTGCGTGGGGAACTCTTCCGGATACCGTTCCAGCGATTCCGCAACGGCTCTCGCCGTTCCCGACAGCATCTGCTGCTGGCTCTGCCGAAGAGCCGACTCCGTCTCGCGTATGAACTCACATCCCGCCCACGGCAGCACGAGTGTCAACAGGCTGACGAGAAGCAACTGCCGTTTGAGGTTCATCAGTGCCGCGCGGTCAGTCCGCTATCCAGCGATAGCCCATGCCGTAGACGGTCTCGATGTTGCGGAAGTCCGCGTCGATCGCCAGGAACTTGCGTCGAATGCGTTTTACATGGGAGGTGATGGTGTTGTCGTCGAGCACGGCCTGTGCGGCATCCATGAGTTGCTGCCTGTTCTTCACGTGCCCGGGGTAACGCGCCATGGCATGGACCAGCCAGAACTCGGTCAGCGTGAGGCCGACCGGAATGCCCTGCCACTGCACGGTCATCCTGTCGGTATCGATTTCGAGGCTGCCGCGCGTGATGCGTCCACCTTCGGCATGCGGCTTCTGCATCGCATCGAGACGGCGGAACAACGCCGCGACTCGGGCCATCAGGTGCGGGAGGCTGATGTCCTTCGTGAGGTAATCGTCTGCGCCGAGGCGCAACCCGGACACCGCATCGAACTCGCTGTCCCTCGCGGTCAGAAAGATGATCGGCAGATCGGCCGACTGCGCCCGCAGCTCCCTGCACAGCTCGAAACCGCCTTCGACGTCATCCTTGAGGTTGATGTCGATGACGACGAGGTCCGGCAGGCGCGATGCGAAGGCCTCCATCGCGGGCGCACGGGAGTCGTACGCATCCACGGTGTACCCCTCGCGGCGGAACGCCGCCGCGTAATTGTCGCGGATTGCCGCTTCGTCTTCCACGATCGCTATGCGCTTTGCCAATTCGGGTTCCTCGGGGCCTCGACACAATTTGCCACATTACGCCGGTGCATTGCCATGCCGTCGTCCGGGGCGCGACGCATTGAATTGTTCGAATCACGGTAGCGCCAATGGGAGAGCGGGAATGTCAAAACAAAAAGCACTGTTGATAATGGGCCTGGTAGTTGCCTGGCTGTCGATGCCCGTCACGATGGCGGAGGAGTCGCCGCCGGCAGACATACAGTCCGGTACGTTGCTCCTGAAGATGCAGGCAGGCATCAAGACGGCGACGCGCACGAATACCGACGTCACGCTGAACATCAGCGGCCTCGTTGCCCGTGTGTCGGTCCGTCAGGAATTTCGCAACGAAGGCGGGGAGTGGGTCGAGGGCATCTACGTATTCCCACTGCCGGACAAGGCGGCAGTCGATCGCATGCGGCTCTATATCGGCGAACGTTTCATCGAAGGCGAGATACGCGAGAAGGAACAGGCCAGGAAAGACTACGAGAGAGCGCGCCACGAGGGCAGGAAAGCCAGTCTCGTCGAACAGCAACGCCCGAACCTTTTCACGACGTCGGTCGCGAACATAGCACCGGGGGAACGGGTCGTGGTCGAAATCGAATACCTCGAAGACCTGCGCTACGACAACGGCACATTCGCTATCCGCTTTCCAATGACCTTGACGCCCCGCTACATACCGGGCGCGCCACTTCCCGACCGCAAGGGCAACGGCTGGTCGCCGGATACGACGCAGGTGACCGACGCGTCCCTCATCACGCCGCCGCACGTGACTGCGTCGAAGGACCACAGGGTTTCGCTGCGTGCCAGCATCGATGCCGGCATGCCGCTGGAGATCGTTGCCAGCCGATATCATCCCGTCAAGGTTGCAGAGGAACAGGGCCGTTACACGGTATCGCTGGCCGACGACTCGGCACCGATGGATCACGATTTCGAATTACTGTGGCGGCCCGTGCCCTCGGCCGTGCCACGCGCGATGGTATTCAGGGAGTCGATCGCCGACCAGCCTCACTACCTGCTGATGGTCGTGCCGCCCGATGCCGCGAAAGATGTGCCGCTGCCGATGCCGCGCGAACTGATCTTCGTCGTGGACACGTCCGGGTCGATGCACGGAACCTCGATCGCGCAGGCGAAGAAAGCCCTGGGACGCGCGCTCGATGGCCTGGGCGCGGCGGATCGTTTCAACATCATCGAGTTCAATTCGACGACCCGGGCGCTCTATCACCAGAGCGTTCCGGCCGACGCCGCCAACATCGCTCACGCGCGCAATTTCGTGCAGGGGCTCGCGGCGAACGGCGGCACCGAGATGCGGCCGGCCCTCAGGCTCGCACTGGACTCGGCGAGATCCGAATCCTACCTGCGGCAGATCGTTTTCATTACCGACGGCAGCGTCGGCAATGAAGAAGAACTCTACTCGATGATCGAGTCGCGTCTCGGTGCTGCACGATTGTTCACGGTGGGCATCGGCTCTGCTCCCAACAGCTGGTTCATGCGCAAGGCGGCGGAACTCGGCCGCGGGACCTTCGTCGTGATCAGCGCGCTGCACGAAGTCGGCGAGAAGATGGATCGGCTGTTCAAAAAGCTCGGGCATCCGCAGGTCACGAACATCAACGTCACCTGGCCGGGTGCCGCGTTGATGGAGGTCTACCCGGACATCGTGCCCGATCTCTATCTCGGCGAGCCCGTCGTGGTCAGGGCGAAGGCGACGTTGCCTTTGCAGGCAGGTTCTACGGTGCGTGTCAGCGGCGATTCGACCGCCGGCGCATGGAGCCGCGATTTACGGCTGGACGGCGACGAGGACGATCCCGGCATCGGCGCGCTCTGGGCGCGGGCGAAGATCGCCGCGCTCCACGACGACGAGCGGCGCGGTGCCGACCCGGCACTCACCCGGAAGACGATCGTCGACACCGCGATGACGCACCATCTCGTCAGCAAGTACACGAGTCTCGTTGCCGTGGACAAGACGCCGGTGCGGCCCGCCGGTGATCCGTTTGCCAGCGAACAGGTACCCAACCTGCTGCCGTACGGTCAAAGCATGAACGCGATATTCGGATTCCCGGCGACCGCGACGAATGCGCTCGTGCTGCAGCGACGAGGCTTCCTGTTGCTGGTCGCGGCCCTTTTGTTGCTCGGCGCAGGGGCCCTGCGGAAGAGCGATTACCGTGCGCGGCTGGCCTAGGTCGCGGGGAGGCTGGGTCGTGGCCTGTGTGCTGTGCCTCGGGTTCTGGCAGCTCGGCGAAGGCGCCTATATCCCCGCCAAGGCCTGGCTGGCGCAGGAACTGATGCAGCGTGCATGGGAGCGCGCCGTGGAAGGCAGCGAGCGGCCGGCGCCCTGGCCGTGGGCGGATACCTGGCCGGTCGCAAGGCTCAGGGCGCTGGGCGGAGACATAGACCTGATCGTCCTCGCCGGCGGATCGGGGCGGACCCTGGCATTCGGGCCGGGGCACCTGAGCGCGAGCGCGCTGCCGGGGCAACGCGGCAATGCGGTGATCGCGGGACACCGGGACACGCATTTCAACTTTCTGCAACGCCTTGCCGTTGGCGAGCCATTGGCCGTGGAGACGGCGAACGGGGAGTCGCACCTCTACCAGGTCGTGAATGTCGATGTGGTCGATTCCCGTCGCAGCAGCCTGCTGCTCGATACGGACGAGAGCATGCTGAGTCTCGTTACCTGCTATCCCTTCGATGCCCTTGAGCCGGGCGGACCGATGCGCTACGTGGTCACCGCGAGGATGCTTTTCTGAGCACCGCAATGCGCAGGATGGCAGCAACGCTGATGGCGTCGGTGATCTCGCCGTCATTGACCAGCCGAACGGCCTCATCCAGCGGCAGCTTGCGGATCTCCAGGTCTTCGGTTTCCTCGAACTCGGGTTCGCCCTGGGTCAGCCCCTCCGCGACGTAGACGATGCCGACCTCGTCGGTGATCGAGTTGCTGGTATGAAGCCGCATCACCTCTGACCAGCGGGTGGCGGTCAGTCCGGTTTCCTCCCTGAGTTCACGCTTCGCAGCGTCGAGCGGCGACTCGTCCAGCGGTGCACCGCCCATCGGCAGCTCCCAGGAGTATTCTCCCAGCGTATAGCGCTGCTGGCCGACGAGCCATGTATTGCCGTCATCGTCGAGCGGCAGGATCGCGATCGCACGGTTTTTGAAGTGCACGTAACCGTAGTGATTCTCACCGCCGCCGGGATTGACGACATGGTCTTCGCGGATTTCCATCCACGGGTTTTCATAAATCGTGCGTGAGTCGAGTTGCTTCCAGCTCATGCCGTGCGCTCCGCCTGCTGCGTCTCGGCAAACAGTTTGAAGTTGTTCATCATGTCTTCATTGCGCTTGCGGATCGAGCCGGCGAAGAAGATGCCGAGCAATCGGAAGATGCCCCTGAACGAATGGTTGCCGTACATGGTCCAGCGCGTACGGCCGTCTCCCGCGTCTTCGAAGTGATTGATGATGAGCGCGTTGCCAACGTCCGACTCATAGGTGCCGGCCATGAAATGTGGCTCGCGCCGTTCGGTTACGGTCTCGACGAGAGTCACCTTGCGGCCGCTCTCGTTGTAGACGAGTTCGGAGATTGCGCCGGGCTGACCATCTTCGCCGCTCCTGCGTGTAAATGACTCGAGCGTCGGCTGCCAGGCCTTCATGTTGGCAGGGTCGTCAAAGGCCGCCCAAACTGATTTCTGGTCGCTGTCGATAACGATCTCGTGCCTGAACTTCATAAACACGACTCATTCTAATTGCGTGCCGCAATGATAACCTTGCCCGATGAACTCACCCAAGCCGAGGCTTACGCAGGGACCTGTAGGCCAGCACCTGGTCGATATGACCGTGCCGGTGCTCTTCGGCATCGCGACGATGATGGCCCAGAGCCTCATCGACGCCTGGTTTATCGGCCAGGTCGGTGACGCGCAGCTCGCCGCATTCAGCTTCGGGTTCCCCATTCTCATGATCGTCACCAGCGTTGCGATCGGGCTGGGGGCGGGCACATCCTCGGTCGTCGCCCGTGCGCTTGGCGCGGACGATCACCAGCGTGCGCGGCGGCTGTCGACCGACAGCCTGCTACTGTCTTTCCTGGTGACCGCGATCATCAGCGCGATCGGCATACTCACAATAGGACCTTTGTTCAGACTGCTCGGCGCACCCGATGAACTAATGCCGCTGATCCGCGGCTTCATGACCATTCTTTATATAGGGGTGCCTTTCATCGTCGTCGGCATGGTCGGCATGGCAAGCATGCGGGCCACCGGAGATACACGCCTGCCGAGCATGCTCATGATTCTTGCGGCGGTGCTGAACGTCATCCTCGATCCAATCCTGATCTTCGGCGTGGGACCGATTCCGGCCATGGGGCTGAACGGTGCCGCGATGGCCGCCTTGCTTGCGCGTGCCACGATCTTTGTCGGCACGCTCTACCTGATGCGCCACCGCATGGACATGGTGAGTTTCAGCAAGCCCGACCCGGTCGAGATGCGGCAGTCCTGGCGGGATATCCTGCACGTCGGCATACCTGCCGCGGGCACCAACATCATCGTTCCGGTCGGCGCAGCCGTGGTTACGGCCATGATCGCGCGCTTCGGACCCGACGCTGTTGCAGGCTTCGGTGTCGCGAGCCGCATCGAGTCGATGATGCTGGTCATGTATTACGCGTTGTCCGCGATCATCGGCCCGTTCGTCGGACAGAATTTCTCTGCCGGGAAGGAGGACCGCATACTGCGCGCGCTCTGGTTGTGCACGGCCTTCTGTATCGGCAGCGGCCTCGTTATCGCGGGCCTGCTCGCGTCGATGTCCGGCTGGCTGCCGGGGCTGTTCAGCGACAGCGAGAGCGTGCGGCACGTTACGTCGATGTTCCTCTGGATCGTGCCGATCAGCTACGGCGCATACGGTATGGTCATGGTCATGAATGCGTCCTTCAACGGCCTCGGCTATCCGATGCCGGGCGTGGTCGTCAGCGTCTGCAGGATAGCCGTGCTTTACATCCCGGTTGCACTCGTCGCCATGCAGTTCTTCGATATCGCCGGCATCTTCGCCGCCTATGCGATTGCAAATGTCGTATCCGGGCTCGGTGCATACGCCTGGGCGCGCAGCACCGTGCGCGCGCGGTGTGCGGAGGAGGCCATGTTGCGTGATGCGTCCGCGGAGATGAGGACGTGAGGATTCGCATCCGCGACATCGATCACGTCGTGCTGCGCGTCAGCGACCTCGATCGCATGCTCGGGTTCTACTGTGACGTACTCGGCTGCACACTCGAGCGGCGCAAGGACGATATCGGGCTGATCCAGCTTCGGGCAGGCCGTTCGCTCGTGGATCTGGTTCCTGTCGACGGTGAACTCGGCCGCGCCGGCGGCGCAGCGCCCGGACGCGAAGGACGCAACCTGGACCATCTCTGTTTTCGCCTCGAATCGTTCGACGAGGCGTCGCTGGTCGAACATCTCGAACGCCACGGCGTGGAGCCCGGCCGGGTGACCTCGCGCTACGGCGCCGAGGGCCAGGGTCCCTCCATGTATGTCAGCGACCCGGAAGGCAATGTCGTCGAATTGAAGGGCCCGCCGATCCCCGATCCGTAGGAGCGTGCCTTGGCGCGCGAACGGTTTCTACAGTCTCGATCATCTGTAGGAGCGTGCCTTGGCGCGCGAACCGCTCCTACGGCAATGTTG
>JAACFE010000011.1 GCA_009937525.1 Gammaproteobacteria bacterium | reverse complement strand
GGGGCCTTTTCATTTTCCTGGCTGGGGGAGAGGGATTCGAACCCCCGTTGACGGAGTCAGAGTCCGTAGTCCTACCACTAGACGATCCCCCAAATTCGGGATCGAAGTGCTTAACGCTTCGAGTACTGCGTCGCCCGACGGGCTTTCCGCAGACCAACTTTCTTGCGCTCGACTTCGCGAGCATCGCGGGTGACGAATCCGGCTTTGCGGAGCCCCGAACGCAGCGACTCATCGTACTGCATCAGCGCGCGCGTCAGGCCGTGGCGAATCGCGCCGGCCTGTCCGGTCGTGCCACCGCCGCTAACCTTGACGTTGACGTTGAACTGGTCGACCAGGTTCATCAGCTCCAGCGGCTGTCGCACGATCATCTGTGCCGTCTTGCGGCCGAAGAACACGTCGAGCGGCTTGTTATTGACGGTAATATCACCGTTGCCGGGCTTCAGGAAAACGCGCGCCGCCGAAGTCTTGCGCCGACCCGTGCCATAAAAAACTGCTTCACTCATTAGTCTTGCCTCAATAGTTCGTTCGCCCGGACTCAGGCATTGACGTCCAGGGGTATCGGCTGCTGCGCCGCGTGATTGTGCTCCGGACCCGCGAATACGCGCAGCTTGCTGAACATTTTGCGGCCAAGCGGGCCCTTCGGCAGCATGCCCTTCACGGCATACTGAAGCGCCCGCTCGGGCGCCTCGTCCAGCAGGGTCTCAAGGTTGGTCGACTTCAGGTTACCGATATACCCCGTGTGGTGGTGGTACATCTTGTCCTTCAGCTTGTTGCCGGTAACGCGAATCTTCTTGGCGTTGACGACGACAATGTAGTCGCCCGTATCCACGTGCGGCGTGTACTCGGGCTTGTGCTTGCCACGCAGGCGACGCGCAATTTCCGTCGACAGTCGACCCAGGGTCTTGCCCGTCGCATCGACGACATACCAGTCGCGCCGTACCTCTGCGGGTTTGGCAGAAAACGTCTTCATGATATTCAGATTCCTAAGGGAATTCGTTGTAATCCGGCGGTGCGCGGCCTGATCGCCGGCGCCACAGCCTCCACCCGGGCAGCCACAGGCCTGCCGGAGGGGCGAAAGGCGCGAAATTTTACTCGACCCCCCGTTGCATTGCAAATGATCCGGAGGCTTTTCGGACAAAAACCAGCCCCGCCAGCCGGCGTTATTTCCCTTTGATCTACAACGGCTTACGAATCGAGCCGCGCGCCTCGCCCCGCTAGAAAGCGTATTCGAGGGAAATGGCCGTCCGCGTATCCGTTTTTTCGGTTCCAACCGGCACGTCGCTGTTGTTGCGGATGGTGTACGACGCGACCAGGTTGAGCGCCCCGACCAGCCGTGCCGTAATCGACGTTACGGATTCGCTGAAGGTATTGTCGTTACCCACTTCGAACCTCAGCGTCTGGCCAAACTCCGAGGTATCGCTGAACTTCCACTTGTACTTCAGCGCGCCGGTCCCGATCGTCTCATTCGTGCTGACGCCCAGCTGGTCCTCGGACTGACGGGCACCGAAGCCGAGCTCGCCGTCAAGGCTATGGGCGTCGGTATCGATAATTCGGCGTCCATAACCGAGCGTCTGCGAGAACTGGGTATCGAAACCGCCGAACCGGTCCTTGCGCCAGTTCAGGCGCCCGAAAATGTAATCCCGGTCCGTGAAATCCCAGCCGGATTTCCAGCCGGCCTCGTAGGCCTCAGCCGTCGTGATTTTGTTCTCGGAGGCGTTGATCGCAGAGGCCGTCGCCTCATGGCCCCATCGCCCGACAGTGTATGCGGCCTCGAAGCTCGTGTTCAGGCTCGAGGTCTCCGTGTTGCCGGTCGTGGCGAGGTAGCCGAACTTGACGTTGCCCTCGAGAGGGTCGTCCGCTTCCTCTTCCTCGGCGGCAAAAGCGGGCGCCGATAATGCGAGGGACGAGAAAATGAAGAGCACACTCCGGATGTTCATGACAACCTCCTCGATCGGGTCAGCCAAGCGTAGAAAAAGGCAGCGGAGTATAGCCAATGCGGCGCGCGAATCGCGAATATTTACAAATTGTTATATTTTCCCGGCAACTGTTGATCCGAATACTGCTGAGCCTGGTGGCCGCCACTGAACCTGGCGCCAGACGTCAATACCGAGCTGGATCTCGACGTCCTCGAATTCGAGGGTGACGTCGATGGCGTTCCGGAGACGGTCGATATTACGCTGAGCGGTGCTTACCTCGGCTTCGTATTTCGGTTCTGACAGTACCGGGCGGGCGATTGCTATAATCGATGCCATGCACCAGAGATCATTGACCCCGCTCGATCGTCTGCTCGCCAGCGCCAACAACGCGTTGCGCACCGTTTCGGGCCCGGCCGGCCGGCCGGCGCGCAGGAACCCTGCAAGCGGCCTGAAAGACGCTGCACTCGACGACAGACAACGTGCCCATTCGGCGGGCCTGATGCGAGTGAACCACGCAGGCGAAGTTGCCGCGCAGGGCCTTTACCAGGGTCATGCAGTCGTCGCCAGAGACAAGTCGATCGAGCAACAGATGCAGCGGGCTGCCGACGAGGAATTCGATCACCTGGCGTGGTGCGAACAGCGCCTGGCCGAGCTCGGTGCGGCGCCGAGCCGGCTCAGCCCGTTCTGGTATGCAGGCGCGTTCGCGATCGGGGCCGCCAGTGGCGCACTCGGCGATCGCTGGAGCCTCGGCTTCATCGCCGAGACGGAGCGACAGGTGTGCGAACACCTCGAAAGCCACTTCGAGCGCCTGCCGAAGAGAGACGTACGCAGCCGCGCCATCCTCGAGCAGATGCACGAGGAAGAAGCAGAGCACGGCGAAAACGCACTCGAGGCCGGCGCGGCCGAGTTACCGCCCCCGGTGAAACGCCTCATGAAGCTCACGGCAAAAGTCATGACGCGCACGGCCTACTGGTTGTAAGTCGCTGTTACTTGCAACGAATTCAACTAAAACACGGACTTAGCTTGCCCTTCTTCGCGAACTGTATTAAAAGAGAGGGCGCTTGAGCGATAAGGGACCGATCCATGCAGACCAATGCCAAGACCCTGAGCGATGTACCTGCAATTAATCGATTTTTGAGCTATTGCAGGGTACGCACCGTCCCCTCGAAGACCGTGATGATTCACGCCGGCGATTTGCCCGACGTGCTGTATTACATCGTCGACGGTTCGGTCGAGGTCATGATCGAGGACGAGGACGGCAACGAAATGGTGCTTGCCTACCTGAACAAGGGCCAGTTCTTCGGTGAGATGGGCCTGTTCTACGAACAGCCCACGCGCAGCGCCTGGGTCAGGACGCGCACCGAGTGCGAAATCGCCGAGATGACCTATCCGCGTTTCCGGCAGATCGCCAGCGAAAGTCCGGGACTCGTATTCGAATTGGCGACCCAGCTCGCAACACGACTCGACCGCACCAACCGTAAACTCGGTGACCTGGCATTCGTCGACGTCACCGGACGCGTTGCGCACGCCATCATGGATCTCTGCAACGAGCCTGACGCGATGACCCACCCCGATGGGATGCAGATCAAGGTCAGTCGCCAGGAACTGTCGCGACTCGTCGGATGTTCCAGGGAGATGGCCGGCCGTGTCCTCAAGGTGCTCGAGGAGCAGGGTCTGGTTTCGGCGAGCGGCAAGACGATTGTCGTTTACGGCGCCCGGCCGAACCGGAACCTCTAGCCAGCAGGAGCGGTTCTCGAACCGCGATCGCGCCGGGGTGCGCTCCTACGCCGAACCCGTTGCTTTGGCGATCTCTGCCTTCAACGCGGCGATCGTCGCCGCGTAATCCTCGCTGCCGAAAATCGCTGAACCCGCCACGAACGTGTCAGCGCCCGCGGCCGCAATCTCACCGATATTGTCGACCTTGACGCCGCCATCGATTTCGAGACGGATATCCAGTCCGCTCTCGTCGATCATCCGTCGCGCCTCGCGCAACTTGTCCAGCGCGGAGGGGATGAACTTCTGCCCTCCGAAACCGGGATTGACCGACATCAACAGAACAATGTCGACCTTGTCGATCACGTGATCGAGCCAGTTCAGCGGCGTCGCGGGATTGAAGACCAGCCCGGACCTGCAGCCCTCGTCCCGTATCAGGCCGAGTGAACGGTCAATATGCCGGCTCGCTTCCGGATGAAACGTTATATACGTCGCACCGGCTTTCGCGAAGTCCGGGATGATGCGATCGACCGGCTCGACCATCAGGTGCACGTCGATCGGCGCCTCGATGCCGTCGTTTCGGAGCGCCTCGCAGATGAGCGGTCCGATCGTCAGGTTCGGCACGAAGTGATTGTCCATGACGTCGAAATGAACGATGTCCGCGCCCGCATCGAGGACGGCTCTGACGTCTTCGCCGAGCCGCGCAAAATCGGCCGAAAGGATCGAAGGAGCGATAAGTGGTTTCACGATTTCTTCCTCTCAGTGACAGCGCTAATGTACCCGAGACGGACTAGCGGATCGACCGCCGCGCCTTGAGCATCTCGTAGGCGCCGCGTATCTCGCGCGTGCGCCGTTGCGCTTCCGCAATAGCCGACTCGTCCGGGTCGCTGCCCGCTATCTTGTCCGGATGATTGCGATTCATGAGCCGCCTGTAGGCCCGCTTGATTTCGTCGTTGGTCGACGACTCGTCGACACCGAGCGTCGCATAGGCACGACCGAGGCGCGCCGTATCCGCCGTGCCGGCCGGCGAGCGCCGGAAGCCTTTTTGCGCGAGGATCATGGCCTCGAGCTGCGCCAGTTCCACGCGACCGATGTCCAGCTCGGTGCAGATCGTCCAGACCAGCGACCGCTCACGCGATCGCAGGCGGCTGCCGGCAAGGACGACTTCCAGGAGAAATCGGACGAACAGGGTTCGCTGGTCGGCGCGCCGGGCATGGACGCGGCGCAGCTCGCGTACCGTCTGTACCAGTGAGAATCCCGGTTGCTTGCCGTCGTCGAACCAGTGTATGGCCTTGCGAACCTGGGCAGGGCTCAGGTTCAGCCGGTGCATGACGAGCCGCGCCGCACGAATTTCTTCCTCGCTGACCCGGCCATCGGCCTTGGCAAGGTGACCCATGCATCGGAACAAGGCGCGAACGTAGTCGTCGGACAGGCGTACTGAACCGGCGCCCAGATCGTCGAAGGCACGCCGCTCCGCAGCAAATCCGCGATCGAACTGGCGGCCCGCAAGATACCCGGCCGCGACCGACAGCACCTTCAGTACGGGCGAAACGAGCAGCACGCCGACGATAGCGCCCAAGAAGGTGCCGATGATCCTACCCCAGTACAATTCCGCTCCTGCCGGCGCCGCCGCACGTTGATACCGGCATCGTAGCGTCTGCAGCCCGGCATGCCTACGCCCGTCTCTTGCCACGCTACAGTCGAAGGGCGATCATGCCCCGTGGCGATCCCACCGAGCACGCTTATGACTGACTCTGCCGGCGCAATTTACGAATCTTCGATTCCTGACTATCCACTGATCGGCCGCGGCAAGGTCCGCGACATTTACAGCATCGACGACGACCATCTCCTCATCGTGACCACCGATCGGCTCTCCGCGTTCGATGTCGTCATGCCGGATCCCGTCCCGGGCAAGGGCGAAGTGCTCACACAGATCTCCCTTTTCTGGTTCCGCATGATGGAGGAAATTATCGAGAACCAGCTGACGACCCGGAGCATCGACGAGGTCATCGAGGATCCCCGGCTGTGTGAACAGTTGAGGCGCCGCGCGCTCGTCGTGAAACGTCTCAAGCCGTTGCCGATCGAGGCCGTGGTTCGCGGCTATCTCATCGGCTCGGGCTGGAAGGACTACCAGGAGTCCGGCGAGGTGTGCGGCATCCCGCTGCCCCCCGGGCTGTGTCAGGCAGAGAGGCTCCCGGAGACCCTGTTCACGCCGGCGAGCAAGGCCGAAGCCGGCGCTCATGACGAAAACATCACGTTCGAACGAGTCATCGAACTGGTTGGCGAACGGCTTGCTTCACGCGTCCGTGATGTCTCCATCCAGATCTACGAAGTGGCTGCGACGCACGCCCTCCAGCGCGGTATCATCATCGCCGACACCAAGTTCGAGTTCGGGCTGGATGACGAGGGCCGTCTGTACCTGATCGACGAGGTGCTTACGCCCGACTCCTCGCGATTCTGGCCCGTGGAGGAATACGAAGTCGGCATCAGCCCGCCGAGCTTCGACAAACAGTTCGTGCGCGATTATCTTGAGACCCTGGACTGGGACAAGACGGCTCCCGGGCCGGAATTGCCGTCCGAGGTCATTCAGAAGACCGCCGAGAAATACCAGGAAGCGTTGCGCAGGCTGACGAAGGTCTGATACGGGGATGAAAGCAAATCCAATCGAGCGATTGAACGAGTTCATCTGGAGCGATGTGCTCGAACGGCAGGGCCGCATTGGCCGGATTGTCGCGACCTTGTTGCGCTATCTCTACGCCGTCCTGCGGGATATCTTCTCCGGCCAGATCACGATGCGTGCGATGAGTCTCGTGTATACGACCTTGCTGTCGATCGTGCCGTTGCTCGCGTTCAGTTTTTCTGTACTCAAGGGCCTCGGTATCCACGAGAAGCTCGAAGAGCAGATGTACCTGTTCCTCGAGCCGCTCGGGGACCGCGGCGTCGAGATTACCGATAAGGTCATGGCGCTCGTTTACAACGTGAACGGCCGTGTACTCGGCGGCCTCAGTCTCGCCTTCTTCCTGTGGACCGCGATATCGATGGTGCAGAAGGTCGAAGAGAGCCTGAACTACGTCTGGTACGTCTCCGAGAATCGCAGCTTCGCCCGGCGATTCACCGAATACATGTTCGTGCTCATGGTCGGTCCGCTCGCGATCGTCATCGCGTTGGGCATGATCACGGCGCTGCAGAACCAGGAAATCGTCCAGTACCTGCTCGAAAATCAAATCGTCGGCTCCCTGTTCGTCGCCACGAGCAAGCTGACGCCGTATTTCCTCGTCGCAGCGGTGTTCGCGTTCCTTTACTGGTTCATGCCGAACACGCGCGTCAGCTTCTTGCCTGCAATCGTGGGCGGGCTCGCCGGCGGCTTTATCTGGGCCAGCATGGTGATCATCTTCACGACCTTCGTCGCCACCGCGGCGGCGCGGCAGGCGGTGTATGCGAGTTTCGCGATCGCGATCGTCACGCTGATCTGGCTGTATCTCAACTGGCTGATCCTGCTCATCGGCGCGCAACTCGCTTTTTACGTCCAGAACCCGGCCTATCTGAAGATCGGCCGCCAGGACCCGCGACTGTCGAATTCGGTGCGCGAGCGCCTGGCGCTCAATATCATGCTGCTCGTCGGCCGGACGTTCAGGGACCCGGCGGCATCACTCCCGATCCAGGCGTTGAGCGATTCCCTGCAGATTCCGTCGCTGGCACTCGCGCCCGTGCTCGAAGACCTCGAATCCAGAGGACTCATCACCGCCAATGAAAAGGGCGAGCTGCTGCCGGCGCGGGAGATGGCGCGAATCCAGGTGCGCGACATCCTGGAAGTCATACGTAGCGAGGGAGAAACGGGCTCTCACCGTGAGCCGACCTGGGACCCGTATGTTGATGCCCTGGGCCAGAAACTGAACGAGGCCGCACTTTCAGCGGCGGGCACCATGACGCTGTCCGAGCTCGTCGATGCGGCCGTGCAGTCCTCCGGGGACGACTCAGCTTCCCGCGATCGTCATCTCGTCGACGAGGATTGATCCGCAGCGGATTCCGCCGCGCAGGTCCTGATCCCGGCCCACCGCGACGATGCGCGAGTATAAGTTTCGCAGATTGCCCGCGATCGTGATTTCGTGCACCGGGTAGCTTATCTTGCCGTTCTCTACCCAATGGCCGACGGCGCCCCGGGAATAATCGCCAGTAACGGTGTTGACGCCGTGCCCGATCAACTCCCGCACAAGCAGGCCCGTTCCCATCTCTGCGAGCAGCACCTCCATGCCCTCCGCGTTCCCGGGTACGATCAGGTTGTGCGCGCCGCCGGCATTCGCCGTCGTCTCGAGGCCGAGTCGCCGCGCCGAGTAGCTACTGAGCACATAGCTCTGGAGGACACCATCGCTCACGATATCGCGGTCGTACGTTGCAACTCCTTCGCTATCGTACGGCACACTCGCCATGCCCTTCGGAATGTGCGGACGCTCCTCGATGCTGACGAACTCCGGGAAAATCTTCTCCCCGGCCGCATCGAGCAGGAAGGATGAACGTCGGTATTGCGCGCCGCCGGAGATGGCCCCGATCGCATGTCCGATAAAGCCTCGTGCCAGTTCGGGAACGAACAGCACCGGTGCGCGAGTCGTCTTTATTTTCCGCGCACCCAGTCTGCGCAGGGTTCGCTGCGCAGCTCTCACACCGATGGACTCGGCGCTGTCCAGGTCGGCCGGATCGCGCGCCGTACTGTAATAGTAGTCCCGCTCCATGTCGCCGTTGGCTGCACCAAGGACCGCACAACTCAAGGTGTGGCTGGTCTTCGCATAGCTACCGACGAACCCGTGCGTGTTGCCGTAAGCCCGCACGCCGCGGTTTGTCCACACCGTGGCGCCCTCGGAGTTCGAGATTCGTTTGTCGTGGCCCAGCGCGGCCGCTTCGCAGGCAATAGCGAGTTCGATCGCAGCCCTAGCATCCAGGTCCCAGGGATGCTCCAGGTCCAGGTCAGGCACCTCGGTACACATGCGCCCGGCATCCGCGAGACCCGCGTACTCGTCTTCGGCCGTGTAGCTTGCGAAGGTGCATGCCTTGCCCACCGCCTCCCGTATTGCATCGCCGGAGATGTCGGAGGTGCTGGCGCTTCCCTTGCGGGAACCCCGGTAGACGGTGACGCCGATACCCCGATCGTTGGTGTACTCGAGGTTCTCCACGTCGCCGAGCCTGGCCGTTGCGGCAAGGCCCATATCATGGCTCACAGCAACCTCTGCCTGATCGACGCCGCGACCCCGTGCTTCGTCAAGCGCGCTGGCGACGATATCCTCGAGCGCCTGCTGCCCGAGTGACTGCGGTGCCTGGAGCTCGCCCATGCATTGCTTCCCTGTAAACGCGGTTCGGCCGGTCCGGGGCGCATGCTAGACTTTCGCCCCGTTCCGCCAGGACCGGTCCGAATTGAACAAGCCGAGTAGCTTAGCCGGTGACCCAACCAAAGCCCAGCAAATCTGCGAGAAAAAGAGAGCAGCTGCAACTGCAGCAGCTGGGCGAGCGGCTGATCGAACTGACCGAGGAAGAGCTCCAGGCACTGCCAATCGATGAACGCCTGCGCGAGGCCGTACTCGCCGCCTCGAAAATTCGAGCCCACGGCGCGCTGCGCCGGCAAAAACAGCTGATCGGCAAGTTGATGCGCAACTGCGACCCGGTTCCCATCCAGCGCGCCCTGGACGCTCGCAGCGCCGAAGATCGACGCGCGAAACGTGTATTTGCCGACGCGGAACGATGGCGCGACCGTATCGTTACCGAGGGTGGTGAAGCCGTCCGCCTGTTCTGTGATCAAAATGGCGCCTCGGCGGAAGCGCTCGAGGCACTGCTCGGCCGTATCCACAGTGCGCCCGGTGAGCGTATCGAAAAGGGGCTGCGACGCCGCTTGTTCCGGGAGATCCACGACGCGCTGATGACCGCGGCTCAGGATGATAGAATTTCACGATGACATACCAGGTCGGCATCATCATGGGCTCGCGTTCGGACTGGGACACGATGCGTCACGCGAGCGAGACGCTTGACGAGCTGAACGTCCCGCACGAGGTCCGCGTCGTGTCCGCCCACCGCACACCCGACTTGCTGTTCGAGTATGCGGAGGCCGCACTCGGGCGCGGGCTCAAGGCCATCATCGCTGGAGCCGGCGGTGCGGCACACCTGCCCGGTATGACGGCCGCCAAGACCCGCGTTCCCGTGATCGGCGTTCCCGTCCAGTCCCGGGCGCTCAGCGGAAAGGACTCGCTCCTGTCGATCGTTCAGATGCCGGCAGGCGTGCCGGTGGCCTCGATGGCGATCGGCAAGGCGGGCGCTATCAACGCCGCGCTGTTTGCCGCGGCGATCGTAGCCAATGACGACGCGGCAGTGGCCGACGCGCTGGATCGATACCGCCAGAAACAGACGGATGCGGTCCTGGCCAAACCGGATCCCCGGCACTAACGTCGCCTATGCGCATTGGCATTATCGGCGCCGGGCAGCTCGGCCAGATGCTGGGCTTTGCAGGACGCGGAATGGGCATCGAGTGCCAGTTCCTCGACCCGTCGGACGCGCCGCCCGCAGCCGATGCGGGTGAAGTAATCCGCCGCCCGTTCGACGATCCTGCCGCGCTTGCCGAACTCGCGGGCAGCTGCGATGTCGTTACCTACGAATTCGAGAACGTCCCTGTCGACGCGTTGCTGGGGATCGCCGATCGTGTCCCCGTCTTGCCGCCGCCCGAGGCTTTGCATATCGCACAGGACCGGCTCAACGAGAAACGCCTGTTCGACGAACTCAGCATCCCGTTGCCGCGTTACCGCCGGGTTGATTCGCTGGACGACCTGTATGCGGCCGTGGATTCGATCGGGCTCCCGCTGGTTCTAAAAACCCGCCGCTTCGGCTACGACGGCAAGGGCCAGTACCGCGTGACCACGAGGGACGATATCGAAGCCGCGTGGCGCGAGCTTGCCGGCGCGGCGCTCATTGCAGAGGAGTGGCTGGACTTCGACTACGAAGTCTCGGCAATCGGCGTGCGTTCCGCCGGTGGCGACTACCTGATGTATCCGCTCACGCAAAACGAACATTCCGCGGGCATATTGCGCCGCTCACGAGCCCCCGTTGTCGCGCCCGACCTGGAAGAGCAGGCGCAGACGTACATGAGCGCGCTGCTCACCCGACTCGATTACGTCGGCGTGCTGGCACTTGAGCTTTTTGTCGTGGGGGATCGATTGCTCGCCAATGAATTCGCTCCGCGCGTGCACAATTCCGGGCACTGGACCATCGAAGGGGCCGAGACCAGCCAGTTCGAAAACCACCTGCGCGCGATAACGAACCGCCCGCTCGGCTCCGCAGCGTGCCGGGGCCATGCCGGCATGATCAACCTGATCGGCGAGATTCCGGAGACGGCAGGTAAGCTGTCGATACCGGGCTGCTGGCTGCATGCTTATGGCAAAAGCCCGCGCGAGGGCCGTAAGCTCGGCCACATCACGGTGGTCGCCGAATCGGCCCCGGAACGCGACCAGCGATTGCAACAGGTGGAGGTCGCGCTCTCCAAAGTGTGACGCAGTCGACCCCGGCACGCCGGACCGCGTAATGGCCGAAGCCGGCCAAAAGCATGTAAACTGCGCGAGTTACACCGTGCAAGCTTATGAACGGCCAGACAAAACACGCGGACAAGCGAGTGAGATGTCATACCTCGAGCACTTCAAACTCAGAGAGCAGCCTTTTCGGCTGACGCCGGACCCGGCCTTCGTCTACTGGAGCAAGCAGCATTCCCGGGCCAAGGCGTACATGGAGTCGACCATCTGGCTGGCCGACGGCTTCGTCGTCATCACGGGTGAAATCGGCTCCGGCAAGACCACGCTGCTGCAGTCGTTCCTCGAGGAACTCGACGACAGCGTCGTGTTCGCGGTCGTCTCGCAGACGCAGCTCACGGCCACGGAATTCCTGCAGGCGGCACTGACGGAATTCGGCTTCAAGCCCTTCGACAAGCGCAAGGTCGAACTGCTGGACATGCTCAACATGTTCCTGATCGAACAGTATGCGAACGACAAGAAGGTCGTCCTGATCGTCGACGAGGCGCAGAACCTGTCGCTCAAGGTGCTCGAAGAAATCCGCATGCTGTCGAATATCGAGACCCACAAGGAAAAGGTTCTGCGAATTATCCTGGCCGGCCAGCCGGAGATGAGGGAGAAACTGGACTCCCCGAAACTCAAGCAGCTTGCGCAGCGGGTGCGGCTGCGTTTCCACCTGGGTGCACTGGATAAGCAGGATACGCGTGCGTACATCAACCATCGCCTCAAGGTGGCCGGCGCGGCTTCGGACAAGCTGATTGCCGAGGATGCCCTCGATGTTATCTATCGGTACACGGGCGGAGTCCCCCGCCTGATAAACACGCTTTGCGACACGGCTCTGCTATGTGCATTTGCCGACAGAAAGCCATCTGCAACCGTCGATGACGTCATGGTCGCGGTCACCGAACTCGACTGGGAAGAGCACGAGAGCAATACCGGCGTCTTCGAGCAGCTGCAGCAGATTGCCAGCCGCCGGCCCGGAACCGAATCGCACGTCATGCAGATCGAGGTAAGAACCAACGGCGAGACGGAGTCGATACATACGTTTCCACCAGGCCGCATTATCGTCGGCCGTTCCCCGGACAATGAAATCTACATCAGGAGCAAGTTCGTTAGCCGCCATCACATGCAGCTCGTCTGCGACGGCGAGCGCTGCATGATCGAGGACCTGAACAGCACCAACGGCGTCTTCATCGGGGAGGCTCAGGTCAAGAAACGCCAGCTTGTCAGCGGCGACGTCATAACTCTCGGCGTACACGAACTGATCTACACGAACATTGGCACGGGCACGGAGGCAGAGGTGGAGGCGGAGGCGGAGGCGGGTTCGGAAGCAGACTTCGCGGACACCCACGACGACGTGCGCCCCGCCGTCGATAAGGCTCCGGTCAGCCAGAATCCAGGTTAGCGGCTAGCCGCCGCGGCGTTGCGTGACTCGCGAATCGCGCCGTTTCAGCAGTATCACGAGGCCGCCGACCAGGCACACCACACCCGTAATGAAACAGATCGTCGGCCAATACCAGTGGTTGACGTACATCGATGCGGACAGCGAGATGATGCCGACAAGCAGATAGAAGTACGGCAAACTCTCGTAGATTGGCTTCGAAATCCACATGGCGCCTGAATTGGAAACCGGGGCAACCATTGTCCACGGCCACCGTGCCGCCGTCCAGTGGGCCCGGGCGGAATTGCCGGGCCCGACGCCGGCTGGCTGTTCAGGCGAGGCGGAAAAGCCGCAACAGCTTCGCGAGTATCGAGTCGGAAAGTCCGTCGACCGACAGGTCGGGCTCGAAGTCGCTGTTATCGCCACGGATGCCCTGCGCCAGAGTGTGTGGCCTGGTATCCATGTCTTTCTCGGTTATTGTGCTCTCGAAAGCCATGAGTTACTTCCCTCGTGTGAGACGCGCGCAACGATACCGCAGCCTGCGGCGCGGTGCGTTGAGCTGGCTCACAAGCCTTGAAAATTCCCGGGCAATGACAGTTATGTCAATAGTCGCATCGCGGCGACACCTGCGGTCTTGTACCTGTAGCGAGGCGTGCGTGCCGTCAAAAGCGACTGGCTGGCCTAGGCGGTTCCGCCGACGGTCAGTTCATCGATTTTCAGTGTCGGCTGGCCGACACCGACGGGCACCGACTGGCCCTCCTTGCCGCAGGTACCCACGCCGTCGTCCAGCCGGAGGTCGTTGCCTACCATGGATATCTTCGTCAGCGCGTCCGGGCCGTCGCCGATCAGCATCGCCCCTTTGACGGGTGCCGTAATAGCGCCGTTCTCGATCAGGTACGCCTCACTCGCCGAGAACACGAACTTGCCCGACGTGATATCGACCTGCCCACCCCCGAAATTCGGCGCATACAGGCCCTTCTTTACGGACGCTATGATTTCCTCATGGTCGTGCGGCCCGGCAAGCATATAGGTGTTCGTCATGCGCGGCATCGGCATGTGTGCATACGATTCCCGGCGGCCGTTGCCCGTCGGCGCCACGCCCATCAGGCGGGCGTTCAGCTTGTCCTGCATGTAGCCCCGGAGCACCCCATCCTCGACGAGCACGTTGTACTTCCCGGGCGTTCCCTCGTCGTCGATCGCGAGCGAACCGCGACGATTCGGTATGGTGCCGTCATCGACGATCGTGCAGTGGCGCGCAGCGACGCGCTGCCCGACCTTCCCGGAAAACGCGGAGGTTCCCTTGCGGTTGAAGTCTCCCTCCAGCCCGTGTCCAACGGCTTCGTGCAGCAGGATACCCGGCCATCCAGGGCCGAGCACGACGGGCATCGTGCCGGCGGGCGCCGGCACCGCCTCCAGCGCAACGGTGGCCTGGCGCACGGCTTCCCTTGCGTACTCCATTGGTCGGTCCCCGGCAAGAAAATAAGTCAGGTCGGCCCGCGCGCCGCCGCCGGAATAACCCTGCTCGCGGCGGCCGTCCTGCTCCAGTATCACACTGACGTTGAATCGAACCAGCGGCCGCACGTCGGCGGCGAGGGTGCCGTCCGACCCTGCGACGAGCACGAGATCCTGGCTGCTCGTCATGCTGATGATCACCTGCTCGAGCCGCGCATCGAGGGCGCGCGTCGCGGCGTCGATGCGAGTAATGAGCGCCGTCTTTTCTGCATCGGGCACGCTGGCCGTGGGGTCGGTGACGGTATACAACGGCGCGATGCCGCCGCGTCGCCACGCGGCTACCTGCTTGCTTTCACCTTGCCGTGCTATGGCACGTGCGGCGCCCGCGGCATGTTCCAGGGCCGGCAACATCAATTCGTCGGAATACGCGAGACCGGTCTTTTCCCCGCTCACGGCCCGCACCCCGACACCCTGGTCGAGATTGAAATTGCCTTCACGGATAATCCCGTCCTCCAGCGTCCAGCTCTCCTGTCGTGTCACCTGGAAATACAGGTCGGCGTAATCCACGCCGCCGCGCAGGATACTGCCGAGCGTCTTGCTGAGATGACGCTCCTCCAGTCCGGCGGGGGCGAGCATGTCGGCCATGACCGACTCGATCGGATCTACTTCCTTATTCAACTGTTGCTCCTACAAGCGACGATTGGCGAGGGCCGGAAAGCGCTCGCGCAGTGTACCCGGTGATCCCGGATCGATGTCGGCCATCACCGCGCAGTTTCCCGACGGCTGTTCGGCGAGGATCCGTCCCCACGGATCCACGATCAACGAGTGGCCGTAAGTCTCCCGGTTGTCAGGGTGTGTGCCAAACTGCCCCGGCGCGATGACGAACGCAAGGTTCTCGATGGCGCGGGCGCGCAGCAGCGTATGCCAGTGCGCGGCGCCGGTTACGGCCGTGAACGCCGCCGGGACCGTGAACAGCGCTGCCCCGGCATCGACGAGGGTTCGGTACAGTTCGGGAAAACGCAGGTCGTAGCAGATTGTCAGCCCGACCCGCCCTGCCGGCGTGTCCACGGTCGTCGGCTCGTCCCCGGCATACATCGAATGGGACTCCCGGTAGGACTCCTCCGTGTCCGGCAGGTCGACGTCGAACAGGTGTATCTTTCGATAGATGGCCTTCGTGTCGCCACTGTCATCCACGACGATGCAGGCGCCATAGACGCGCTGCGGTTCGGGCGACTCGAGCGGCATACTGCCGCCGATGATCCACATGCCATGCCTCGCCGCGTTCTCGGCGAGGAAGTCCTGAACAGGGCCCGCACCGGGACGCTCCGCATGCCTGGACTTGTCCCTGCCGCGCTCCGGCATCAGTGCGAAATTTTCGGGCAGTACGGCAAGTGTGCAGCCGCCTCGGGCCGCGTCCGACAGCAGCTGCGCAGTGAGCTCGAGATTCTGCTCAAGGTCGGCACCACTGTTCATCTGGATGGCTGCTACCCGCACGATGTGCTCCCTCTCCTGCGTTCCTCTGCCACGGGATTCTACTCCGAATCCAGGATGCAGCCGGTCTGTTCGGCGCGCGATGCGAAATCGGCCGCGCCCGTGCCCTCTATCATGGGGTCGTCCCATGGACCGTCGATCGCGTAGTAGACCTGCCCCATCTCCTGCAGCGGCTTCTTGAAGATCTGTGAAAAAATCAGCAGCGCCGCCGCTACCTGTGGCCCGGCGACCACGGCGCCGACCACTGGCAAGGTGTTGCCGAAGTTTGCGGCCACGACCGCCGCCTGCTCGTAGTCGAAATCCGTGAGGCTGGCGCGGCCGATGATGGCGATATTCGCGGCAGGGCCCTCGAGCGACAGGTTGCAGGTATAGGCTTCGCCGTCGACGATGCGGAACGTGCCGTCGATGATGTCAAACCCGAAACCCTTGTCGAATACGTCGGTAAAGTCCAGCGACAATCGTCGCGGCAGGGCGACGATGCTCATCAATCCGAACAGGCGTCCGGCGCCCGGTTCTATTTCGTCGAGCTGCCCGGCGCCGAACCGCACCTGCACGTCTCCGTCGAGGGAGTCGAACACGTCGGTTCGCGGCCCGCCCGACCAGCTGACGTCGAACAGTAGCGTCATGTCGTCACTGACGATGCCCGGCGCGTAATCGAGTCGCTGCATAGTGGTCTTGACGTCGGTGCTCTTGAGCGTCGCCATCAGGAAGCTGCGATAGCCCGTTGCATCGGTCGAATCCGCGACCCAGCGGGCGTTGCCGACGACTTCAAAGGCAGAGTCCCGGGCGAAGAAAGTGTCGGCGACGAGGCCTTCGTTCGTGCGTGCAAATTGCGTTTCGACCGCACCGAGAAATCGATTGCCCAACGCGAACTCCGCAGCTTTGATCGTAATGGGCGGCAGGGTCCTCGGATCGATCTGTTCGCTGTCCGCGGCAACGTCCTGATCGCCGTCGCCGGGCAGGATCAGCCGTTCCATATCGAGCACCACGGCACGATCCGACGCGAGGTCATAAGGCACGAATACGGAACCCGTCACCTGTTCGCCCTCGAACTGCACCAGCCAGTCGCGGGCGCTGCGATCCACCCTGACCCGATGTTTTTCCAGGTGCTGACCCAGCAGGCGCAGGCTGTCGACGCTCACATCGATGGACCGGATTCTGTCGGCAGTGCCCGTGCGCTTCTCGTCTCCGCGCGACAGGCGCAGCCACTCGTCCAGCCTGATGCTCTCGATATTCCCCCGAATGTGCAGCCCGCGAGTCCCGGCGTCCTCGAGCGCTCCGCCGCCCAAAGCGAGCGTGCCGCGCTCCAGGTCCCATACGCCGTCGTCATTCGCGAAGCCGACTCTCCAGCTCACACCACCGTCGGCTTCTCCGCGGCTTTCGATGCGTTGTCCGCCCGGCACCAGTGCAATTTCGCCCGCAATGTTTGCGACCTCTGCCCGCGGTTTCAGCAATGGTTCCGGCAGATCGACTGCGAGGCCGACGAGGTCGCTGCTGACGCGAATCGTGAACGGCGTGGGTTCCTCCATACCGCCCCGCGGAAACAACAGGTCGACGCCGTACTCCGTCTCGCCGTCGACCAGGCCGGCGACCGGCAACCCGAGGCCGTCCGTCAGGCCCTGCGCATCGACGGTGCCTCGTGCACGGGCGATCACCTGGAACTCTGGCAGTTCATCCGGCGCGTCGTCGAGCTCTATCTGCACGGGCCGCCCGAGGAACACGCCTCCCAGCGCCTCGCTCGTGACACTCTCCCGGTCGATGGTCACCACACCGTTCAGTCCGGTCACAGGAGGATCGAATCCTTCGACCTGCAGGCTGCCCTCGTTGCTGACGATTCGAGCGCTGAACGTGAAATTGCGCCAGTCCGCAATCGGCACCATGAGATCGAGTTTGAACGCCGCGTCGCCGGTCACTCTCACGCGTCTCAGGTGGCCGCCGAATACCTTCGCGATGGGGCTGGTCTGCGCGTAGTTGTACAGCGACTCCAGCGTACCGGTCGAGTAGGAGTCGATGGTCAGCACCGGCTTGCGGAGATCGTCGATCTCTACCTGCGCGTCCACGACCTCCCTGCCCCGATTGATCGAACGATTGCGCTCCGTGTAGAGGCGCGTGTTGTCGAGAATCACGTCCATGTCGATAATTTCGGCAGCCGGCCAGTTAGGCAGAAACTTGAAGGTCGTGTCGCGTACATTCGCTTCCAGCAGAAAGCGTCCCTCTCCGCTGTCGAACGGGAACTTGTCGAGTGGGCCGTAGAGCCGTGTCGTTCCGCTCGGGATGCTCCCGGACACCAGCGCATACTGGAACCAGTCGTAGAGCTTGCGGTGCATGACCTGCCCCGGGATAAAGCGTTTTGCGGAACCGATGTCGGCAATGCTCCATCGGGACACGAGATCGATGACCGGCGCCGTCCCCTTGTCCAGCGTGACCTGGATGTTGTTCTGGCTCTCCAGGTCGGCATTGCTGATCGTTATGTTGTCGGACAACACGGTGATGCGCTCGCCGCTGCGGCGCCAGATGACGGTGCCAGTGGCATTGTCGATCGGCACGGGTTCGGCCAGACGGCTGCCCAGATCGATAACCATGTCCCGGGACCCGATCTCCAGCCGGCCGCCCGACCAGTCCGCCCGCAGCCGGCCGGTGAATCCGCGGACGCCCGGACGGTCCTCGTATACCGCGAAACCGGTGTTCTCGAGATCCGCCGATATTGCGTATCGTGGCGAGTCCGTGTGGACATCGGAGACCGTAGCCACGAGGTCGCGGACGATTCCGTCGGGTGCGAGCCCGTCGAGCATGTCTCTCTGCCGGTCCGCAAGCAGTGGCGCAAACAGCTGTATATCGGTGAGATTCAGGAAATCTCCCCTTGCGTCCAGCATTACGACGGAACCGTCGCCGTCGATACTGGTTTCGAGCTTGAGCGACGACTCGGGCCAGGTTCCCCGTGCGCTGCTGATCTGAAAATCATCCGCCACCGCAAGCCAGCCATCGGTGTCCCGGTGATACTCGAGACGGCCCACCACGGAAAATTCTTCTCGCGCGCCGATGCTCACCTGGTCCAGTAAAAATTCCGCTACCGCACTACGGACCTGCCCCCCGACCCAGGCAAGGGATGCATCGACGTCGCCGGTGCCGGACGACAAGGGCCAGCTGCGCGACGTGTCGAGCACCGCGACGCCCGCCAGGTCGATGTCGCGCGCGTCGACCGTTACGTCCCAGCCACCACCATTTCCGGTGCCGTCGAGCAGTTGCGTTGCGCCGACGCGCAGCTCTCTTCCCAGTGATTCCGGGAGCGCTACCGTCCCGTCGACGGTGAGTCTTCGTTCCTCGCTGCGAACGTTGAGGCGCACTATCTCGAAGGGCTTTGCCTGCTCGTCACCCGGCAGGATCAGGTTCAGCTCTACGTCCTCGGCGATGACCTCGATGTCGCCCAGGTCACCAGCTTCATCGGATTGCAGGACAGGCAGATTCCTCGCGGCAATTCCCTGGATCCACCATTCGCCGTTCGGCAGTTGGCGCACCTCGACGCTAGTATTGCGAATGACGACGCGGTCGACGACCAGCGTCCTGTCGGCAAGAAGTCGCGACAGGGCAACGCCGATACTCACCTGTTCCGCGGCAATGATTCGCGACAGAGGCGTGCCGCGAGTCAGCTCGGCATCATAGAATTCGAGTTGCGGTCCGCTGAGACCCCAGCGGGCGTCCATTCCGGAAAATTCCACCTGCATGCCGATAGCGGCACTGGCCCAGGCCTTGATTTCGTCCTGATACTCGGGGAGCCGCGGCAGGAACAGGCGGAACAGACCGACGGCGACAGCGAGCAGGATCACGATGCCGGCCGCCAGGTAGGCAAGATACTTGAACAGCCGTTGCAGGAACTTCTTCATCGGGATTCGCGCATCGAACTACATCAGGACAACGTCGAATTGATCCTGCAGGTAGAGCGACTCAGTCTGCAGTCGTATGGACTTGCCGGTCTGTTCGCTGAGCATCGCGAGACTCTGCGCCTGCTCGTCCAGCAGCAACTCAATGACGTCCTGGTGCGCAAGCACCAATGCCTCGTCAAATTCGAACTGGCGCGCCTGTCGAATGATCTCCCGCAGGATTTCGAAGCACACGGTTTCCGCCGTAAGAACGAAACCGCGGCCCTCGCAGCCTGGACAGTCCTCGCACAGGATGTGTTGCAGGCTCTCCCGCGTGCGCTTGCGCGTCATCTCCACGAGTCCGAGTGGCGATACGGGAGTAATCTGATGGCGCGCGTGATCGCCCTCGAGTGACTGTTCGAGCACTGCAAGAACATTCTCCCGATGCGACAGCTCTTCCATGTCGATGAAATCGATGATGATGATCCCGCCCAGGTTTCGGAGCCTGAGCTGGCGAGCAATCGCCATCGCGGCCTCGAGATTGGTCCGGTAGATCGTCTCCTCGAGGTTACGGTGTCCGACGTAAGCGCCGGTGTTCACATCGATCGTCGTCATTGCTTCCGTCTGGTCGAATATCAGGTACCCCCCCGACTTGAGCGGGATACTTCGGTCCAGCGCCTTGCGAATTTCATCCTCGATCCCGTGAAGGTCGAATATCGGACGTCTGCGCTCGTAGTGTTCCAGCCGCGCCTCGACGCCCGGCAGGAACGTCGCGGCGAAGTCCTTCATTGCATCGAAATCCGGTTCGGAATCGACCAGGATCACCTCGACGTCACTGGTTACGAGGTCGCGAAGCACGCGCAGCGGCAACGACAGGTCCTCGTTTACCAGGTGTTTTACATCATCATTCCTGCACCGTTCCTGAATAACGTCCCAGAGCCTGACGAGGTATTCGAGATCGGCTGCCAGTGCATCCCGCGTAGCACCTTCTGCGACGGTACGCACGATGGCACCGCACTTCAGACCATGCTCCACGAGCAGCTCCTCGACCAGCAGGCGCAGACGGTCGCGCTCGTCGTCCTGGTCAATGCGAGCCGAAATACCAACGCTGGCGCTCCGTGGCATCAGGACCAGGTGACGCGACGGCAGCGTGATGAACGTCGTCAGCCTCGCACCCTTGTTGCCGAGCGGGTCCTTGACCACCTGCACCAGCAGGCGATCCCCCTCCCTGACGAGTTCCCGGATATTCGGCAGATCTTCGCTCGGGTCATCGGCCGCGTCGCCGTTTCGCGCAATGTCCGATGCATGCAGGAAGGCCGTACGATCGAGCCCGATATCCACGAATGCAGCCTGCATGCCGGGCAGAACGCGCGATACCCGGCCATTGTAGATGTTGCTGATCAGGCCCCGGCGCCCCGTGCGCTCTATGAAAATTTCCTGCAGGACCCCGTTCTCGAGCAAGGCCGCCCTCGTTTCCGACGGAGACACATTGATCAGGATCTCCTCTTTTCGCGACTCGTCGCTCATATCGCGTCCTTCAATTCAACAGACGGCTCGATGCCGGCCGCACGCAACAATTCAGCGGTTTCCAGCACCGGCAGGCCGACCACGCCGGTGTAACTCCCCGCGATCTCTTCCACGAAGGCACCGGCGTAGCCCTGGATGGCATAAGCGCCGGCCTTGCCGCGAGGCTCCCCACTTTGCCAGTACTCTAGCGCCTCGTCAGGACGAATCTCGCGAAATTTCACCTCGGTCACCGAAAGTGCGCTTGCCGTTGAGTCGCCCGATCGCACGGCGACACCGGTCATTACTTCGTGACGACGCCCCGACAATGCTGCCAGCATGCGCAGTGCATCCGTTTCACCAGCCGGTTTTCCGAATACCTCGCCGTCGAGCACGACCGCGGTGTCGGCGCCCAGGATCACGATGCCGGGCCCGGGTTCCACGGCGCACGCCTTCGCAACGGCGAGGCGCAGCACCATGATATCCGCGGATTCGCCGGGTTGCCGCCGTTCGTCGACGTCGACGCCCGCGGCAGTGAATTCCAGGCCCATCCGCTCGAGAATCTGCCGGCGCCTCGGCGACGATGAAGCCAGATGCAGTTTTGGAACCGACATGGGCGACCAGACCGACCTTCAGGCGCGATGGTAGGGGTGACCGGACAGCAGCGACCAGGCGCGGTACAGCTGCTCCGCGAACAGGACCCGCGCGAGGCCGTGCGGCAAGGTCAGTTTCGATAGCGACCAGACGAAGTCAGCCCGACCGCGGCATTGTTGCGAGACGCCGTCCGGGCCGCCGATGACGAAGCAGAGGTCCCGGCCGTCTGTCTGCCAGGCGGACAGCTTCCCGGCCAGATCGCGGCTCGTGGGCTGCCTGCCTCGTTCATCGAGCAGCACAACCTGTTCATCCACAGCAATCTTGCCGAGTATCAGCTCGCCTTCGGTTTCGACGGCCCTTTGCGCGTCATCAGACTTGCCGCGCTTTGCCGTCGCGACGACGTCCAGCCTGAATTTCCACTGTGGCGGGAAGCGCCCGGCATAGTCCCGAAACGCGTCGTCGACCCAGGCCGGCTGGCGCTCGCCGACCGCTAGCAGCCGTATGTGCACGGCGGGTTTCTCCCGGATGCCTTACTGGATACGCCTTACCGTTCCGTCGCGGCAAGGTCTCCGGTCGGGCGCAACGACCAGAGTTTTTCCAGGTTATAGAACTCACGCACTTTGGGCAGCATGACATGTACCAGCGTGTCCTGCAGATCGAGCAAGACCCATTCGCCACCGCTCTCTCCCTCCACGCCGATCGGCTTGTGGCCGGCCTGAGACGCCTTCTCGACAACGTTGTCGACCAGCGCCTGCACGTGGCGGGTCGATGTACCGCTGGCGACGACCATGTAATCGGTTACGGTCGTCATGTCGCGTACATCGAGCTTGACGATATCTTTTGCCTTGATGTCTTCGAGCGCCTCGACGACCAGGTCTCTCAGTTGCTCGCTATTCATGCGTGCTGCTCATCTTCATTCGTTTTTGGTCTCCTCAATTACTTGCCTGCATTGGTGTAACACGAACTCTCCAGTATTGCGTCGCGCACGGAATCGGGCATCAGGTAGCGTGGATCGTACCCTTCCGCCACCAGGCTCCTGATTTCAGTCGACGCGATCTCCAGTTGTGTCACGGCATGGACGTAGATGTTTCCCCGCAGTCGCTCGTGCAGATCCCTGGCGCGCGCCGTCCTCCGCTCTGCGAGCAGGGTGCCCAGGGCGCCCTCATCCGGCACCCGCCACCCGGGCCTGTGGGCGACGACGATATGGGCGAAATCGAGAATTTCATCCCATCGATGCCAGGTAGGCAATCCCAGAAACGCGTCCATACCCGTTATCAGACACAACGAACGGCCCGGAAATTCCTCCCGAAGGCTCGCCAGGGTGTCGACGGAATAGGACGGCCCCTCCCTGCGCAGTTCGCGATCGTCGACCACGAAATTCGGTTCATCGCACGTCGCAAGCCGCACCATGTCCAGCCGCAACGCCGCCGGCGCGAGGGTCATGCCCCTGTGCGGGGGATCGCCGCAGGGCATGAAACGCACCTCGTCGAAGCGCAGGGCCTGCAGCAATTCGAATGCCGTTCGCAGGTGGCCATAGTGAATCGGATCGAAGGTGCCGCCAAAAATGCCGATCGGCGTCATCGGCAAACGGCTCCCGGCGCTGCGCCGTTCATGCTGCCTTCCGGCCGGCAAGTGCCAGTCCGAGCACGACATCGGTCGCGAGCTGCCACGGATCGGCCCGTAGCTGGCCTTTTGCGGCGGCGTCGCCCCGGCCCACTTCCTTCAGAAGCCGATGAAATGTGCCGTCCGGCGCGCGGCTTATGCAGCTCCTGACGAGCCCCTGCCGGTTGCTCCAGACCCTCGCCTTCTGCATGGCGGTGCCGAGATCGATGCGCTGCCGAACCGAGTCCGCCAGGCCGGCAAGCTGGCGCAGTTCCCGGCCGAGCGCCCAGAATACGATGAAGGGTTCGACACCCTCCGCACGCAAACCGCCGAGGATCTTCATGGCACGCCGCGCATCACCCTCCAGCGCTGCGTCCACGAGCTTGTAGACGTCGTAGCGGCTGCTGTTCGCGACGGCGTCGGCGACCTCTTCGGCGGATACGGGACCCTCGCCCAGGAGCAGCCGCAACTTCTCGATTTCCTGGTTCGCCGCGAGCAGGTTGCCCTCTACCCTGTCGGCAATGAGCCCCGCCGCGGTTCGGTCCGGCTGCAATCCTGCAGCGCGCATGCGGCCGGCGATCCATCCTGGCAGCTCCCTGATCCCGACCGGCCATATGGGCAGTAATACGCCCCTTGCGTCGATCGCCTTGACCCACCTGGCCGAAGCAGCGCTCTTGTCGAGTTTCGGCGCGCTCACGATCAGCATGAGCTCGGGGCCGAGCCGCTCGACCAGTTCGGTGATCGCGCTGCTGCCCACCCGTCCGGGCTTGCCGGTCGGGAGGCGTAACTCGATGATGCGCTGTTCCGCGAACAGTGACAGGTTGGAACTCGACGCGGCCAGGCTCGCCCAGTCAAACCACTGTGTTGCGACGTGAGACTCTCGTTGCGTGAACCCTTTATCCCTCGCCACGGCGCGGATGCTGTCGAGTGCCTCCTCGACGAGCAAATGTTCGTCGCCGCTAACGAGGTAGCACGGCGCCAGGCTGTTCTTGAGGTAGGAAGGGAGCTGGTTTGCCTGGATTTTCACGCAATCAGTCGTTGCTGCACTGGTCTTCGATCATACAGGGGCGCTTCCCGATCGCAAGCTCGCAAGCGGTATCAGGCGACCTGCTCCAGGCTGATCGACTCACCCTCCAGCAACACCGGTATCCCGTTGCTGACGGGGTATGCAAGCTTCTTATCGTCGGTAATGAGCGCTTCGGCGAGAGGTTCAGTCAACACCGTACCGTCGCGATTGGAGATTCCGCCGGACTCGATCGCCGCATTGACCCGGGCGAGTACGTCGCGCCCGGCAACGCTAAGACCCTTGTGCGTTACGGGGCAGCGAAGGATGGTCAGAAGTCGCTTGTCCATGAGTTTCTCCAGGGCGCTCTATCACCGTCAGTAAGTCTTTGTTTTACAGGCTCTTGCGGTCAATATTGTTATACTATATCATTTCATTTCCACGGCAACCGCGTTCGGCGCCCCATCAGCATAACGGCATCCCCTGATGAATCAAACAACCGCGAAATCGACGGACTGGCTCGACGGCGCCGCGATAGGGCTTTCGGGACTGTGCCTGCTGCACTGCCTGGCATTGCCGTTTTTCGTGGGCGCCCTGCCGATGCTGATGCCGTTCACCGAAAGCCATCTGCACGCACAAATGCTCTATTTCGCCGTTCCACTCAGTGTCGTCGCGGTCGGCATCGGCTTTGCGCGACACCGCAATTCAAATGTGGTGCTCGCCGCGATCGCGGGCATGAGCCTGCTTGTGCTGGGCGCCACCGTCGCACACGGCAGCCTGGGTATCGTTGCCGATCGCCTGTTCACGATCAGCGGATCGATCGTCCTCGCCGCTGCGCACCTGTGGAACGGGCTGCTGTCCCGCAAGCACCGCCGCCTCAGCGTCGGCGACTGAGCGCCTCGGCAAGCTCCGGATTATTGCAGGCCTGCGCCGCGGCTATCGCACGCGGCAGGTCCGCGCTCAGCGGGCGAAACGCCTTGTCGATCAGGCCGCAGCGCAACATCAGCTTGACCGCATTCACGTCGTCGCCCTGTGCAAGCAGACGGCCGAGGTACTGTTGCGCCAGTAACAAGCCCGGGTAGTTGTCCTCCCATTTCAGCATCTGCGCGAAATACCAGCGCCACGCCTCATCGGCATCCGGGTCGTCCCGCAACGCCGTGTAGATGTGCTCGAGGCCGCCGTCACGATTTCCGCGGCTCGCCAGGCCGTAGGCATGGTTGAGCACGCGTGTGCGGTCGGCCACCTCTGCCGCACGCAGCTCGTCGGTGTCCGGCGCCGCATCGTCCGGCAAGGCGACCTCATCGACCAGGCCCGCGCTGCGCGTGACCGCACCAACCACGGCGAAAAAGGCGGCCAGGAAGTAGACCTCGAGCAGCGACGTCGCCCATGCGGGCAGGAAGTCCAGCATCATCGGCAACGCGACGACGAGAACTGCCGCAAGCGGCGCGTAGCCATAGCTGACACCGCAGCCGCGCACGAATCTCACGATCGCCCTGGGATCGATACTCTGCAACGGGGAATGCGTGATCACCAGCACACCGATGACTGCCGGCAGCACCGCGGCGCCGAGCAGTGCCGGGACGAGCGCGGCCGCGGGCCCGAGCCGCTGTGCCGTTTCGACGCTAAGCCAGCCAAACAGCAGTACGGGTATGACGGGGAATAGCGTCCAGGCGTTGCCCACGAGCGTGAAATACTCGCCGCCAGGCGGGGACGCGTCGCGACCACTGGCGCGCGCTTCCGAAATCATCGTGAGATAACGGAGGTATGCCGGTACCACGGCGATTGCCAGCCAGACGCCGAGCATGCCCGCCTTCATCGCCAGCAGGATCAGCAGCACGAAGGTCGCGAGCGCGATGAGCGTGCTGGAGGAACCGGCCGGATAGGCCAGCTCGCGAAAGAAGTCACGAGGACTCATCGTCATCGTCTTCCTCGCCAGGCACCGGATCGTAACCACTTCCACCCCAGGGATGACAGCGGCCGATGCGCTTTGCCGCCAGCCACGAACCCTTGAACACGCCATGTTGTTTCAGTGCCTCGATCGCATACTCGGAGCAGGTCGGCTGGAAGCGACAATTCATCCCCAGCCACGGAGAGATCGCAACGCGGTAGAGCTTGACGAGGCCGATCAGCGGCCACGACAGTGCCCGGCTGAGCGCATTGGCCATCAGGTTGCCTGCAGGGCCTCGGTCGCGAAATTGCGAATGGCCTTGAGCATCGACGCCAGCCCGTTGCTGCGCGTCGGACTCAGGTGCGCCTCGAGCTGCAGTGCCTTGACGAACTCCGGGGGCGTATCGAGAATGTCCTGCGGCTTCTTGCCGCTGTAAATTCGCAACAATACGGCAATCAGGCCCGAGACGATCGCGGCGTCGCTGATCGCCCGGAACTCGAGGCGGCCGTCTTTTTCCTCCGCTACGAACCAGACCTGCGACTGGCAGCCACGAATCTTGTTCGCGTCGACGCGGTCCGACGCCGGGAATTCGGGCAGGCGCCGGCCAAGGTCGATCAGGTACTGATAGCGATCCATCCAGTTGTCGAAGAACTGGAATTCCTCGACGAGTTCCTGCTGCGCTTCGGCTACTTCGCTGCTCATCGTCGGTTCAGGTCCTGCGCCAGGTCGTACCGGCCGGGCCGTCCTCGATCTGGATACCGGCTTCGGCCAGCTTGTCCCGCAGTGCATCCGCCGCGGCGAAATCTTTCGCAGCACGCGCCGCATTACGCTTCTCGATCAGCTCGTTGATGGCCTCGGCCGACAATTCGCCATCGGCAGCGCCCGCAAACCACTCGTCGGGGTCGCTTTGCAACAGGCCGAGCAGATCGCCGGTTGCGTACATGGCCGCAGCGAGCTTCTCCTGCTCGCCGGTATCATCAGCCTTGTTCAGTTCCCGTGCCAGCCCGAAGAATTCCGCCATGGCCTTCGGCGTATTCAGGTCGTCTTCCAGCGCTTCAACGACCGACTGGAGCGGCTCCGCCGATGTCCTCGCCGACTCCGGTACCTTGACACCGCGTACCGCACCGTACAGGCGATCGAGCATACGGCGCGCCGATTCGGCGGTCTCGTCGGACCAGTCCAGCGGCTGGCGGTAGTGCGCGCTCAGCAACGCCAGCCTGATGACCTCGCCGGGGATCGACTCGATCAGGTTGTGCACGAGCAGGACGTTGCCCAGCGATTTCGACATCTTTTCGTGATCGATCGACAGGAATCCGTTGTGGACCCAGTAACGCGCAAAATCCTGGCCGTCATGGGCACACCAGCTCTGCGCGAGCTCGTTTTCGTGATGCGGGAAGATCAGGTCCTGCCCGCCGGCATGAATGTCGATCGTCGTGCCTAGATGTTTCTCCGCCATCGCCGAGCATTCGATGTGCCAGCCTGGCCGTCCGCGTCCCCACGGCGAATCCCATCCGGGCAGTTCCGGTGTGGACGGTTTCCACAGCACGAAGTCGTGGGCATTGCGTTTGTACTCGGCAACCTCGACACGCGCCCCGGCAATCATCTCCCTGAGGCTGCGCTTGGACAGCGCTCCGTAGCCGTCAAAAGCCGCAACGTCGAACAACACGTGCCCTTCCGATTCATAGGCGAAACCTTTTTCGACCAGGGCCTCGATCATGGCGATCATCTCCGCGATATGCTCGGTTGCACGCGGCTCGACGTCGGGCGGTAGCACGCCCAGTGCGGCCATGTCCTCGTTGTATATCCGCATGAACTTCTCGGTGATCTCGCCGATAGGCTTGCCCGTTTCGATCGATGCCGCGTTGATCTTGTCGTCGACGTCGGTGAAGTTGCGCGCGAATTTCAGTTCGTAGCGGCGTCGCAGAACGCGTACCAGCAGGTCGAACACCACGGCCGGCCGTGCATTGCCGATGTGCGCATAGTTGTACACGGTGGGACCGCACAGATACATCGTCACTTTGTCGTCATCGAGGGGCTCGAAAGCAACCTTTCTGCCCAGTCGGGTATCGTGCAGCTTGATCGTCATCGCTCGCCAGTGCGCCGCCGGTAATCGGCCCTTGCCGGAGTACAAAGGCGCCAATGATAGCAATATTGCCGTGTACGGCAGACCCCTGTAATCTGCCGTTCCCCCAGGACAACCCGAAGGAGCCGGCGATGTCGGCCAGTGGCGTCAAATTCCAGCCTCGCGAATCGATCGAACAGGTGGAGGAAGGCAGCGATCTCGCACCGAAATTTGATGACCGTGGCCTGATCCCGGTCGTGACCACCGACGCGGAATCCGGCGAACTTCTGATGCAGGGCTACATGAACGCGGAAGCGCTCGCACTGACGATCCAGACCGGTGAAGCGCATTACTTCAGCCGCAGCCGCCAGGTCCTGTGGCACAAGGGTGCGACAAGCGGGTTCGTCCAGCGCGTCCGGGAATTGCTCGTGGACGACGACCAGGACTGCATCTGGCTCCGCGTCGATGTGAGCGGTGGTGCCAGCTGCCACGTGGGTTACCGCAGTTGCTTCTACCGCCGCGTACCGACAGGTAAGGAATTCGGCGCTACCGAAGTCGACGGCCGTGTGGACCTGGTCTGGACCGATACCGAGAAGGTCTTCGATCCGGAAGAGGTCTACGGCGACGCGCCGAATCCGACTATCCTGTAGACCGGATCGTCGTACCGGGCGGCTCAGTCTCCGGCCCGGTAACTCGAGTAGTAATTGACGAGTGCGTCGAAGTCGTCGCCATCCAGTTGCTGGATCTCGTGCGCCATCGTGTCCAGCAGTGGCTCGCGCTTGCCGCCGAAATAGGCGCGGATAGCGTATCGGATGTAGTCCGGCCGCTGCCCGTGCAACGGGATTCCTATCGCGTAGGCGACGTCTTCGTCGTGCGGCGGAAGATGACAGGCTCCGCAGTGCCTTTCGTGCAGGACGGCACCCTTGGCCGCAAGCTCCGCGTTGTATTGCTCGAGGTTGTATTCCCTCACCCGGCTGGAGAAATACTCGGCAGCGGCTGACACCTGGGATTCCGTCAATGTGGTGACCGTCTCGCACATGCGCGGCTCCCTGATGCATTGCCTCGCGCCGTCGATGTATGCGTATATTGCCTCTTCGATATGGGCGGCCGGAATCCCCGCGATGACCGGATACATCGGATCCGCTTTGCCCATGCCGTCCGGGCCATGGCATTCGAAGCACTTCTCGAGCCAGGCTTCGGTTCCGGGGGCCGATGCGGACAGGAACACTGCCGCGAGGCAAAACAGGAATCGGGATGTGCGGCGGCGCATACGGATGTCTCCTTTTTGCCAGGCCGATGCCTGAATTTTGACCCTACTATGGTGCCGGCAGACGCGGAATACGTATGTTCCAAACGCAGCAGTCAGTCGGGCTTTGCCGCCACCGCCGCAGTGAAAACCACGTCGGTGGAGCTGTTCAATGCGGTTTCCGCCGAGTCCTGTAATACGCTGATCACGAAGCCGACCGCCACCACCTGCATCGCGACATCGTCGGATATCCCGAACAGGCCACAACTCAACGGGATCAGAAGCAGCGAGCCGCCCGCGACACCCGATGCGCCACAGGCAGACAATGCCGCAACGACGCTGAGCAACAGCGCAGTCGGGAAATCGACGGAGATACCGAGCGTATGCGTGGCAGCGAGCGTCAGTACCGTAATCGTTATGGCCGCACCACCCATATTGATCGTCGCGCCGAGGGGAATCGAGAGCGCGTAGGTATCCTTCTCGAGGTCGAGGCGCTCGCAAAGCGCCAGGTTGACGGGGATGTTGGCCGCCGAACTGCGCGTAAAGAACGCGGTGACGCCGCTCTCCCTCAGCGCCGTGAACACGATGGGATACGGATTGCTGCGTGTCTTGATCCAGACGATCAACGGGTTGATCAGCAACGCCATGATCAACATGCTGCTCAGCAACACCGACAGGATGCGCGCATAACCGCCGAGGGCGGACAGGCCCGATTCCGCAAGATTGCCGGCCACGAGGCCGAATATTCCAATCGGCGCCAGCCGGATGACGATACGCACGATGTGCGTTACGGCGTCGGCAAGGTCTGCCAGCACCTGCCGGGTCGCATCGGCCGCATGGTGAAGAAAGACGCCGAGCAGCACGCCCCATACCAGGATGCCGATGTAGTTCGCGCTCAGGATCGCGTTCACGGGATTGTCGACGAGCTTCAGGAGCAGCCCGCCCAGGACCTGTGCGATCCCCTGCGGCGCCGTCGCAGTAACTTCGGAGACCTGCAGCGCCAGCGTGGTCGGGAACAGCGTGCTCATCGAGATCGCAAGCCACGCGGCGGCGATGGTCCCGACGAGATACATGATCACGATGGGTCGAAGCTGCGCGGTGTGGCTGACGCGCCGGTTCGCGATTGCCGACGCAACGAGCACCAGGACCAGGACCGGGGCGACGGCCTTCAGCGCCTGCACGAACAGGTTGCCGAGCAGCATCGAGGCCTTGCCCGCCTCGGGCGATAGCAGGGACAGTGCGATGCCGGCCACGATGCCGACGGCAATCTGCATCACGAGACTGCCGCTCATTATGCGGTTGACTATCGATCGTGTTTCCATGCTCCCCCCGAGCGCTCCGGTCCCTAGTGCGTGCGACGATACTCACGGCGTTTGGCAGCCGCCGGAATCGGTTCCCGCTCCATGAGCGCCTTCGACTGGTATACGTATTCGATCGTCCCGATCAGCCACAGCAGGTAGCCGATCAATTCGATGAACTCCTCGACGGCGAGCTTGATGATACGTGCGTAGGCGTCGCCGAGCATAGCCTGCCAGAGAGGTTCGTGGCCCACCAGCACCGAGTAGGCGAACAGGATGACGGCGCCTGCGAAGATCAGCGTGAGGCCCGGAGACGGCCAGATCCTCGCCAGCGCGATGTTCAGTCGCTTCAGGTGCCGGAAGCAGTATGCGATCAGCAATGCGCCACAGATTCCGGCAAGCACCTGCCACAGGTTGTCGATGATGTATTGATCGAGAAAGTAGTGAAGCTCACGAATGAGGAAGACCAGCGCAAGCCCGCCGAAGAGGATGGCGAGCGGCCGCTGCGTTTGACTGTGACGCGCAATCCAGGCCATAAGGACACCACAGCTCAGGAGTATCAGCAGCTGGATGAATTCGACCGTAGAGAATTCGCTCGTGCCGTATTCATCGCTGCCTGACATGAATTCCTGCAGCCGCAGCGAGCCGGGGTGAGACACCTCCAGGCGCACGAGGATTGCCGTCAGCGACGCGATGCCAAAGAAATACAGGACGTAGCGAAACCAGGCCATGTCCGACTATACACCGCGCGTTCGAACTTCGTTAATAGCTTGATTTTATTTATTTTTTACGATTTCCGGAGCACAAACGCCGGCGTTCCCGCCTCGATCAGCAGCTTGCGCTCCAGCAACCAGGCCCGAGCGTCTTCCGCATCGGAATCGAACCACGCCCGGCTGCTACCGAGCCGGAAGCTGTAGCCCCAGGCGTCCATGTCCCGCATCAGCCGATCGCGGCCCACGCCTGGCAGGTAGTCGGCCAGCACGACCTGGAGGTAGCAAACCGCGGCCTCCTCGATATCATCGCCGCCCGCATCGCGCTCAAGGCCGGCCCGACGCTGTTCGTTCATGCAGATCACGTGACAGGTTTCATGCAGCAACGAGTGAACAGGTGTATCGAGGCGGACGAATACGCTGCGTCCGACGATGCCGGCCTCGGGTTCGCCCCAGAAGCTACCGGTAATCGGCGCGTCGTCCCCGAGCAGGCGGAGCGACAGCCCGAATCGCCCGAGCAACTCGACCAGCTTGCTGAACCTCACGTCGGCAACGGTCAGTACGGACCTGCTTGCAGTCACGGATGTGTATCAGATCGTGGAAATCTGTTTCAGGACGATGCGTACGAGATCGTCGACGATCGCATCGCGCATCAGCTGCTCTTCCTTCGCCTTGCCCAGCACCAGCGTGGAGTCGTAGGTGTAGTCGCGAGTCAGCGTCAGTTCCTGGGGCTCGAGCAGGTCTTGCTCGCCGCTCGAGACGGTGTAGCGCACCGTGTAAAAAACCTCGAACTCGGTCGGGACGTTTCGCGCAGACACGGACAAGACGCGCTGGTCGGTGAAGTCATAGAGAATCGTCAGTGTCGCCGTCGCATCCGCGGGCGAATCCAGCACTTCCACACCGGCCGCCTGCAGACTGCGGCGCAGCTCGCGATAGAACTGGCTGAAACGGTCGGGTGTCGATATGTAGGTGCGCTGCATGGCCTCGGGTGTCGACGTGGCTCCCTGCAGGCCGAATCCGCAGCCCGCGATGATCGGAAACAGCAGAAATGCCAGCAGCCTAGACAACGATGTTCACCAGCCGGCCCGGAACCACGATGGTTTTGCGAACCTCGTTGTCTCCTATGAAACGTTGAGCGTTCGGGTCCGCGAGCGCCTCATCGATGATCGTCTGCTTGTCTGCGTCTGCGGCAACCGAGATCTTGCCGCGCAGCTTGCCGTTGACCTGCACGACGATGTCGACGAGGTCCCTGGACAGGGCGGCCTCATCGACCGGCGGCCAGTGCTGATCCACTACGGCGCTCTCGTGCCCGAGCGCCTGCCACAGCGCGTGGCAGATGTGCGGAACGATCGGCGACAGCATCAGCACAACCGCTTCGAGCGCCTCGCGTTCGACGGCCCTTCCCTGCCCGGATTCGTCCTCGAATCGATTCACCGCGTTCAGGAGTTCCATGGACGCAGCGACGGCCGTATTGAACATGTTGCGGCGGCCGATGTCGTCGGAGATCTTGCTGATCGTCGCGTGGGTCTTGCGGCGGAGGTCCTTCTGATCCGCGTTGAGCGCCGCGATGTCCAGGTCGGCGACGGGGCCGTCAGCCGCGTGCTTCTGGACTGCGCCCCAGAAACGTTTCAGAAAGCGGGAGCTTCCCTGTACGCCTTCGTCGGACCATTCGAGCGCCTGTTCCGGTGGCGCCGCGAACATCATGAACAGTCGAACCGTGTCCGCGCCGTAGCGTTCTATGAGTTCCTGCGGATCAACCGTATTGCCCTTGTTCTTGGACATTTTCGCGCCGTCCTTCAGCACCATGCCCTGCGTGAGCAGATTGGTGAATGGCTCGGATGCTGCGCTCAGACCTTCGTCGCGCATGACACGCTGGAAGAAACGCGAATAGAGGAGGTGCAGGATCGCGTGCTCGATACCGCCCGTGTACTGGTCCACGGGCATCCAGTAGGCCTCGCGATCGTCGAGCATCGCCCGGTCGCTGTTCGGGCAGGCGTAGCGCGCAAAATACCAGGACGACTCGACGAAAGTGTCGAAGGTATCCGTCTCGCGTCGAGCTGCCTTCCCGCAACGCGGGCACGTCGTTTCGAAGAATTCCGGCAGATCCCTGAGCGGCGAGCCGTGCCCGGTGAACTCGACGTTTTCGGGGAGCACAACAGGAAGCTCCTCTTCCGGCACCGGCACGGCATCGCAATCGTCGCAATAGATAATCGGTATCGGCGCACCCCAGTAGCGCTGTCGGGACACACCCCAGTCGCGCAGCCGGTAGTTGACCGCGCGCTGGCCACGACCCGCATCTTCGAAAAAGTCCGCGATGGCGTCGAACGCACTTTGCGAGTCCAGGCCGTCGTAGTCGCCCGAATTCACGAGTACCCCGTAATCCGTGAACGCGCCTTCGTCGATATCGATCTCGGTTCCGTCCGCCGGTGCGATGACCTGCTTGATCAGCAGGCCGTGCTTTCTTGCAAACTCCCAGTCGCGCTCGTCATGTCCGGGTACCGCCATGACGGCGCCGGTGCCGTAGCTCATCAGCACGAAGTTCGCGACCCACAGCGGCACCTTTTCGCCGGAGATCGGGTGCACGGCATCGATGCCGAGCGCCATGCCCTTCTTCTCCATGGTTTCGAGCGAGGCTTCGGCCGCGTGAGACTTCTTGCACTCCTCGATGAAGGCGGTGATCGTTGCGTCGTTCTCCGCTGCCTTCGCCGCCAGCGGGTGTTCGGCAGCGACCGCCATGTAGGTAACGCCGAGCAGCGTGTCCGGGCGCGTCGTGTAGACGACCAGCGGTTCGTCCTCGCCCCCGACTTCGAACGACAGTTCGACACCCTCGGACCGCCCGATCCAGTTCCGCTGCATCGTCTTGACCGAATCCGGCCATCCCGGCAGCTCGTCCAGTCCTTCGAGCAGCTCGTCGGCATAAGCGGTGATCTTCATGAACCACTGCGGAATCTCCCGCCGTTCGACCAGGGCGTCGGAACGCCAGCCACGTCCATCGATCACCTGCTCATTGGCGAGCACCGTCTGGTCTACGGGATCCCAGTTGACGACCGAGTTCTTGCGATAGACGAGGCCCTTCTCGAACATCTTCGTGAACAGCCATTGTTCCCAGCGATAATATTCCGGCCGGCAGGTGGTGACCTCGCGCGTCCAGTCGTAAGCATAGCCGAGACGCCGCAGCTGCTCCCGCATGTCGTCGATGTTCCTGTAGGTCCATTCCGCCGGCGGAACGCCACGCTTGATGGCGGCATTCTCGGCAGGCATCCCGAATGCGTCCCAGCCCATCGGCTGCAGCACGTGCTTGCCCTGCATGCGGTGGTAACGGGCGATAACGTCGCTGATCGTGAAGACTCGTACGTGTCCCATGTGAAGCTTACCGCTCGGGTAAGGGAACATCGTCAGGCAGTAGAACTTCTCCCGGTCGGGGTCCTCGAGCACCTCGAAGCAGCGCGATTCCTGCCAGTAGTCCTGGGCGGCCTTCTCGACAGAGTCGGGGTTGTAGGGCGTACTCATCGACGGTCTGTTCCGTGCAGTCTTCAAGACCGGAAAGCGTACAGCAACGCGCAGGCGTTCGCAGCAGCCGGCGGATCGAAACGGCGGGGCCGGCGGCCGCTAGCTCATGGCTCCGCTGCGCAACCAGAAGCCGGCCACGATCAGCAGGCACAGGCTGAGGATGGGCAGGTTGCCTGTACGGGAATAGGGTGTAGAGCCCTTCCGGGGCTGCACCTCCATCGTCATGGTCACGGCTTCGAACTGGGCGCCGGAGTCCAGGACTTTCCCCGTATGCGATATGAAGGCACTGATACCGGTATTCGTTGCCCGGATCGCGGCGCGGCCCGCTTCGAGGGATCGCATGCGCGCAATCTCGAGGTGCTGGTGAGGCGCGATCGAATCCCCGAACCAGGCATCATTGCTGACATTGATCAGGATTGACGCATCGGGCAAGGCATAAAGCTGCTCCGCCCCGTACGCGTCTTCGTAACAGATCGCGACCGCGAGTTTTTCGCCGTTGGCGGCTTCGAGCAGCGGCTGTTCGTCGCTGCCCGCAGCGAGGTCGTTGTGCGGCAGACTCATCATGCGCATCCATTCCCGCACGTTCGGCGGCACCGGGAAATACTCGCCAAAAGGAACGAGGTGACGCTTGCGGTACGCCTGGCGGCGATCGCCTGCGACGAGCATGACGCTGTTATAGATGCTGCTCTCGCCACGGTTGTCTTGCCTTTCCAGGATCCCGAAGAGGATGCTCCGCCCCGTGCCGCGCGTGTCCGCCTGCAGCGCCTGGATAAAGGGTTCCACCCTGTCATCGAGAGAGGGTATGGCGACCTCCGGCCACACGACGAGCTCGCTGTCGGACGCCCGCAGAGCCGCCGCACGATAAAACTCGAGGGTCGGCCCGAGGCGCTCGGGCAGCCATTTCTCCGCCTGCGAAATCCCGGCCTGCACGATCGTGCTCTTCACCGGCGAGCCGGACGGCTCGGTCCATTCCAACGTTTTGAGGATTCCGCCGCTCAGCAACGGAAGCACGAAAACCGAGAGCGCTATTACGCGTTGCCGGCCGGCCGTCATGATCGCGACGAGTATCGCTGTCGTGCTGATCATTGTCATGAACGACACGCCGTAGACGCCGATCACCGGCGCCCAGCCGGCGGCAAGCGAGTCAATCTGGCTATAGCCGATGGCCAGCCACGGAAACCCGGTCAGGATCCAGCCGCGCAACCATTCGATCAGGACCCAGATTGCGGGCGCAACCAGCAGCAACAGCCACGGCTCGCCCTGGGAAAACCGGCTGACCAGCCAGCCTGCTGCGAAGAAGTAAGCCGACATGATGAGTACGAGTCCCAGCATGAGGATCAACGCGATCCAGGCCGGCGCCTCACCGAAAATAACGACGGAGATGTAGATCCAGTAAGTTCCGGACAGGAAAAGCCCGAAGCCGAAACAGAAACTCAGCCATCCGGCGTCGCGAGGTGAGACGGTCAGGTACACGTACAACAACGGCAGTAGCAGCACGGGCACGAGCAGCGACATCCCGAACGGCGCGAATGCGGTCGTCAACAGACAGCCGAGGAGAAACAGTATTCCCCGGCTCGTCCACGGCCGGTCCGCCGGCCATTGAAATACGGATCCGCGAAGTTCCACGGTGATCAGGTTTCGAGGCGCTGCACGCGCAATGCGCCGATGCGGCGTTTGTCCGCCTTGGTCACCGCGAACTCGAAGCCGCCGAAGTCGATACTCTCGCCTCGCCGCGGCAGGCGGCCCAGCTCGTGCATCACGAGTCCTCCGACAGTGTCGTATTCCTCGTCGCTCAATTCACATTCGAAAAAGTCGTTGAAGTCCTCGATCCGGGTCAGCGCGCGAACCGCGAAACAGGGCCTGCCGTTACGATCGCCTTCCGGCCGGATGAACGCTGCCTCTTCCGGATCGTGTTCGTCGTCGATCTCTCCGACGATCTCCTCGAGGACGTCCTCGATCGTAAGTAACCCGGATACGCCACCGTATTCGTCAACCACGATCGCCATGTGATTGTGGCTGGCACGGAACTCGTTCAACAGGGCGTTCAGTCGTTTCGACTCGGGAATGACCGCCGCCGGCCGCAGCAGCTTGCGGATCGGCACTTCCCGCCCGGACTCGCGACCGAAATAACGCAACAGATCCTTGGCAAGCAGTACGCCGAGCACCTCGTCGCGGTCCTCGCCCATTACGGGAAACCTGGAGTGCCCTGAATCAACGATCACCCTGATCATTTCATCGATGTCGTCTTCGATATCGATGACAACCATCTGCGACCGCGGGATCATGACGTCCCGAACCTGGGTTTCCGATACCTCGAGCACACCGGCAAGCATGCTCTTTTCCTCGGCATCGATATCAGTCTCGGGTTGTTGAATGATGTCCTGGATTTCTTCGCGGCTCCAGGGCTCACCCTTGATGGCGCGTTTGAGTCGCGCGATCAACGAAGTGCCCCCTGTGCCGCCGGTACTTGGCGGTTTGTCGTTCATCTGACTATTGCAGTACTGACACCTGTCCGTAGTTCATCTTCGGGCCTGTCATTGTATCAGTTTCCCGCGTAAGGATCGGCGATGCCGAAGCTCGCGAGAATGTGCCGTTCAAGGGCCTCCATTGCCTCCGCATCCGCGGTGCAAATATGGTCGTGACCGAGCAGGTGCAAGGTGCCGTGTACCAGCATATGGCACCAGTGGTGGTCGAGCGGCTTGCCCTGTTCGTCGGCCTCGCGCGCCACCACGCCGGCGCAGACGACGATGTCACCGAGCAGCGGGTTTTCCCCGGGAGGCACGAACCCGGCATCGCCAGCCGGAAACGCGAGCACATTGGTCGGCTTGTCCTGATCCCGGTAGTCCCTGTTCAGGGTTCGCATCTCGTGTTCATCGACTATGCGCACCGAGACGTCGACGTCCCGACCCGGATGCGTCTCGCTGACGGCTCGTTCGACCCAGTCCCGGATGGACCCGGTCTCGGGAATATCGGCTGCTTCGGCGGCAATCTGTACGTCGACGTTCATCGCAAGGGGTCATCGCACCCCGTGCGGCGGCCTAGGTAACGTCATCGCCATCCGCCTCGTAAGCGGCAACGATGCGTTGCACCAGCGGATGCCTGACCACGTCCTTCCTGGAGAAGAACGTAAAGCGGATGCCATCGACATTCTCGAGTATGCGCACGGCGTTATTGAGGCCCGACTGTTTTCCGGAGGGCAGATCGATCTGCGTCACATCGCCCGTGACAACGGCACGCGAGCCGAAACCGATGCGCGTGAGGAACATCTTCATCTGTTCCACGCTGGTGTTTTGCGCCTCGTCGAGAATGACGAACGATTCATTCAGCGAGCGGCCGCGCATGAACGCGAGTGGCGCGATCTCGATGACGTTGCGTTCGATGAGGCGTGTCACCCGATCCGCACCGAGCATGTCGTAAAGCGCGTCGTACATCGGCCGCAAATACGGATCGACCTTCTGCGACATGTCGCCGGGCAGAAACCCGAGCCGCTCGCCCGCTTCGACGGCCGGCCTTACGAGCACGATGCGCCGTACCTGTTCGTGTTCGAGCGCATCGACAGCCGCCGCGATGGCGAGATAGGTCTTGCCGGTACCGGCGGGACCGATGCCGAACGCAAGGTCGAAGTCGCGCATGCTCCGCATGTAGGCCGTCTGGTTGGCGCCTCGCGGCCGGATGCGCTTCAGGCGCGTCTGGATTACAAGATGCTCTTCGTCGTCGCCAGAGTCCTGCGACGGTCCGGGTTCGGCTTCGCCCTCTCTCATAACCGACTCCTGAAGGAGGATGTGCACGCGCTCCGGATCGAGGCGCTCGCGGTCCGTGATGCTGAAAAGCCGGTGCAGCACATCGCTGCCGAGTTGGGTCGCACCCGGCTGCCCGGTGACGCGAAAATGGTTACCACGACTGGCAATTTCGACATCGAGGCGGCGTTCGATTTGCCGCAAATGTTCGTCGAACTGGCCGCAAAGATTGGCTAGACGGCTGTTATCGGCGGGCTCGAGAACGACATCCCGAGAAATCTGGACTGCATTCAAGATCGGTTCATCAGACCTCTGTCGCTGGTTTATCTCAGACTACCGTGAAGCGCGCAGTTTTTGAAGTGCGCGTCCGGTGGTTTATGTCATGCTGCCGCTTTGCTGTCCAAGCACCGGCCGCGCAGGGAATTCGGCAACGCTTCCGTAATGACAACGTCGACGAACTGTCCGATCACAGACGGGTCTGCGTCGAAATTGACCCAGCGATTGTTCTCGGTGCGGCCGGTGACCTGGCTGGCGCTCTTCTTCGACACCTTTTCCACGAGCACACGTTGCGTGGTGCCGACCATTGCATCGCTGATTGCCTGGGCCTGCTGGCTGATTCGCGCCTGCAGCAGCTGCAGGCGCTGTTTCTTGACCTCCAGCGGCGTATCGTCGGGCAGGCTCGCCGCCGGCGTTCCCGGACGTGCACTGTAAATGAAGCTGAAGGACTGGTCGAAACCGACGTCGGCGATCAGGCTCATCGTCGCCTCGAAATCCTTCTCGGTTTCACCGGGAAACCCGACGATGAAGTCCGAAGACAGCGAAATATCCGGACGAACCTCGCGCAATTTGCGGATCTTCTGTTTGTATTCGAGCGCCGTATGCCCGCGTTTCATCAAGGCGAGAATACGATCCGAGCCGTGCTGCACGGGCAGGTGAAGATAGTTGGCCAGTTTCGGCACCTCGGCATAGGCCTGGACGAGACTGTCGGTAAACTCGACCGGGTGCGACGTCGTGAAGCGGATGCGATCGACGCCCTCAACGGCGGCCACGTAGTAGATGAGTGTCGCCAGGTCGGCCATCGAGCCGTCGTGCATCCGACCCTGGTAGGCGTTGACGTTCTGGCCGAGCAGGTTGATTTCACGCACGCCCTGTTGGGCAAGCTGCACGATTTCGGCGATCACGTCGTCGAGCGGCCGGCTGATCTCTTCGCCGCGCGTATAGGGCACGACGCAGAAACTGCAGTACTTGCTGCAACCTTCCATGCAGGAAACGAACGCGGTGGGACCTTCCGCGCGCGGTTCGGGAAGCCGGTCGAACTTCTCGATCTCGGGAAAAGAAACATCGACTACTGAGCCACGCTTGCTGTGTGCGTCCTCGATCAACTGCGGCAGGCGATGCAGGGTTTGCGGACCGAACACGACGTCGACGAACGGCGCCCGACGCGTAATGCCGTCGCCTTCCTGGCTTGCAACACAGCCGCCGACACCGATCATGACGCCGTCACGGCGTTCCTTGAAAACACGCCAGCGGCCCAGTTCGGAGAACACCTTCTCCTGAGCTTTCTCACGAATCGAACAGGTATTGACCAGCAACAGATCCGCATCCTCGGCAGCGTCCGTCAGTTCGTAGCCGTGGGACTCGCGCAGCACGTCCGCCATCTTTTCCGAGTCGTACTCGTTCATCTGGCAGCCGAAGGTCTTGATGTAGAGCTTTTTCGTCATGCTCGAATTCTACACGTATGACGCGTAGGAGCGATTCTCGAACCGCGATCGCGCGCCCAGGCGCGCTCCTACGGCTTCGACGACAACCGGAACCGCGCCCTCACCTGAGGAACCCCATGGCCTCCAGCTTCAGCATGATGCGGTGGGCTGCGAGGTCGGGCGAGATACTCGCCGTATCGATCACCATCTCCGCATTCTCGGGTACCTCGTAAGGATCGCTGATGCCCGTGAACTCCTTGATGATGCCGGCCCTGGCTTTGGCATAAAGCCCCTTGCGGTCGCGGTCCTCGCAGATCTCGAGTGGCGTAGATACATGTATTTCGATGAATCCGCCGAGCGGGCTGATCATGTCGCGCACGATACGCCGCGTCAAAGCGTAAGGTGCGATTGGCGCACAGATCGCGATACCGCCGTTCTTGGTGATCTCGCTCGCGACGTAGCCGATGCGGCGGATATTGAGATCGCGATGCTCCCTGGAGAACCCCAGCTCGCTGGACAGATTCTTGCGCACGATATCGCCGTCGAGCAGGCTGATTGCCCTGCCGCCGGCCTCCATCAGCTTCACCATCAGCGCGTTCGCAATCGTCGATTTGCCGGAACCCGACAAACCGGTGAAGAACACGGTGAAACCCTGCTTGTGCCGCGGAGGATGCGTACGGCGCAATTCGGCGACGACGTCGGGAAACGAGAACCAGTCGGGGATGTCGAGCCCTTCGGCCAGGCGCCGCCGGAGCTCCGTTCCGGAGATATTGAGTATATGATCCGCATCGCCGGTTTCATCGACAGGAACGTACTGCGCACGATTCTCCGCATAGACCATCATGCGGAAAGGGACCATCGAAATATCGAGTTCTTCCTCGTGTTCCTTGAGTAATTCCTGCGCGTCGTAGGGGCCGTAGAAATCATCCCCCCTGGAATCCTTACCCGGGCCTGCGTGGTCGCGGCCGACGATGAGGTGCGTGCAGCCGTAGTTCTTGCGGATGATGGCGTGCCACAGCGTCTCCCGGGGTCCTCCCATGCGCATCGCGAGCGGCAACAGCGACAGCATCGTGGTCTGTTCCGGGTAACGGCCGAGCAGGTGCTCGTAGCAGCGTACGCGCGTGAAGTGATCGACGTCACCCGGCTTGGTCATACCTACGACCGGGTGGATCAACAGGTTCGCCTCGACGTCGAACGCGGCCCGCAGGGTCAGTTCCTGGTGAGCACGGTGCATCGGGTTGCGCGTCTGGAAAGCGACGACCTTGCGCCAGCCGAGCTTGCGGAAGCGTTCGCGCAGCTCTGCCGGGCTGTTGCGCAGGTGCTTGAAATCGTAATGAATGGGTGCCTCCACGCCGCGCAGCCTGCCGCCCACGTATACCGGGTTGGCGATGTTCCTGAGGTAGTGGATGGCGGGATGCGTCTCGTCAGTCGTGCCGTAAACCCCTTGCGTTTCTGCATCCTTGTCCGGCGTCCAGACATCACCGACATCGAGCGTCGCAATGATGACACCCTCCAGGTCGCGCAAGGCAATCCGGTCACCGCTCTGGATGCTTTTCGCAAACTCCTCGCTGACATCCAGCGTGATCGGGATTGGCCAGAGAACGCCCGAGGAGAGCCGCATTTTCTCGACGACCGAATCGTAGTCGGCCTTGTCGAGGAACCCATCCAGCGGCGAAAACGCCCCGTTCAGGAGCAACTCGATATCGCAAAGCTGGCGTTCAGTCAGATCCCAGGAAGCGAATTCTCGTGCCGCCCGCTTCTCGGCCTCGGCCTCCTCGGCCGGCAGGTAGAGATTCTTCAGTTCGCCGCCATGCGGCTCTTTGTAAGCACCCATTTTTGTTGTTCCTGTATTAGAGCGGGGCGCAGGCTAACATCGCGCGCGCCCCGCGAATACTCGTTTTGACAAGAGCTGCCGGCTAGAACGGTATATCGTCCTCGAACTCGTCCGGGGGCGACTGCGGCGGCCCGCCGCTCGGTCCACCACCCGGCCCGGAACTGGAAGGCATCGGTGCCGAGCCGCCGCCGCGCCCGCCGAGCATCTGCATCTCGTCCGCCACGATCTCGGTCGTCCAGCGGTCGTTACCGTCCCTGTCCTGCCACTTGCGCGTACGCAACTTGCCCTCGATGTAGACCTGCGAGCCCTTGCGCAGGTACTCCGCAGCAATTTCGGCCAGCCGGTTGAACATCGCCACCTTGTGCCACTCGGTGCGCTCTTTCTGCTCGCCGGTCTGCTTGTCCTTCCACTGTTCGCTGGTCGCGACCGACAAGTTGGTCACGGCGCTGCCGCTCGGCATGTAGCGCGTCTCCGGGTCCGCTCCGAGATTGCCGACGATGATGACTTTGTTGATTCCACGGGACATAACGATTCTCTGCTTGTGGCGCCTTTGCGGCGCGATTGGTGTGCATACCCTCTCGAGGG